>JAUVRX010000014.1 GCA_030597375.1 Acidobacteriota bacterium | reverse complement strand
TTGATCCGCTGCGGCTGGGGTCTGGAGCGCAACCGCAATGGTGGTCAGGCCGTCGCCGCCGTGCTGGCCCTGCCGGCACTACTGGGGAAGTTCGGCGTCCGTGGTGGTGGCTACACCATGAGTAATTCCGGTGCCTATGCTTTCGATCGCCAACGATTGATCGGCGAGGTGGAGGAGGAGACCCGAAGCTTGAACATGACGCAGCTCGGTCGTTGGCTCAATGACGGTCTGGAGCCGCCGGTAAAGGGACTCTTCGTCTACAACGCCAATCCAGTGGCGACGGTGCCGGATCAGAACGCGGTGCTGCGGGGGCTCGGCCGGCCCGATCTGTTTACCGTCGTCTTCGATCAGGTGCTCACGGATACTGCTGCCTATGCGGATCTACTGCTCCCCGCCGTCACCTTCCTGGAGGGCAACGATCTGGTGGCAGGGTATGGAAGCTACGCTTTTGGGGGCGCCCAGCAGGTCATTGCGGCCCGTGGCGAAGCGCGCAGCAACCCGGCGGTGTTCGCAGAACTGGGGCGCGCCATGGGTTGGAGCGATTTGCCGTTCCAGTGGAGCGAGGAGGAGTTGCTACTGCGGGCTGTCGAGGCCATCGAGGTGCCGGGCCAGCAACCGCGCATGTTGGAACTGTCGGAGGGGCGAACTCTCCGTGCCGAGTTCGAGGGCGGTGCCCCGGTGCAGTTCTCCACCGTATTTCCGCGCACGGACGACGGCAAGATTCATCTGGCTCCTGAGATCCTGGGCGAGACTCCCTATCGATTCCTGGGAACTCCGGCGTCCGACTTTCCGCTGGCTCTCATCACCCCAGCTTCCTCGCAGCGCACCAACAGCACCTTCGGGGAGCTCGCCTCGGGGCCGGTGAGGGTCAAGCTCCACCCCGAGGATGCGCAGCAACGAAACATCGAGCCTGGCGACCGGGTGCGGGTTCACAACGATCTGGGAGAGGTGGTCTGCCTGGCGGAAGTCGGATCGGCGGTGCGTCCCGGTGTCGTGGTGATCCCCAAGGGTGCCTGGCGGAAGGCCTCGTTCAACGGCTTCACGGCCAACGCCCTGTGCCCCGACCATGTCAATCAGGTGGCCGGTGCCGCCTGCTTCAACGACGCCCGAGTGGAAGTCGAAAAAGCGTAGAGGGCCTGGGGGTCGAGGTGGCCGGACCTGTGCCGGCCGGGGCGTGTGGGGGTGAGCGAGAGACTTGGGTCGTTGGTGGTATTGGGCCACGCACGAGGCTCTCCCCCGTCGTCCTGGGCCTCCGGCTGGAGACCTCGTACGCGGCCTTGTACCTCTGTCTGATCTCAAAGTGACAGGATGCCTCGAGACTCCTGTCAAGGAGTCGCCCTCTACGCCCTTACGCCCCACCGCCCTAACGGTGCCAGAGGTTCGTTCGAGTGGTTCGACAGGGGGTGCCTCGTCGAGCGCATGGCAAGGACCATCGAAGGGCATGAGAGATCCGGCGTGATGACGAGACAAGGGGGTGGCCCGCCCGTCAAAGTCCGTTTAGCCACCGCCGTCCCCCTGCGAACCACCCGGACGGGCCTCCACGAGACAGCGGTCAGGGAATGGTTTCTAGGACCAACGGAGGCCGTTGTCTCCGGGCTGGTGGATGCCCAGGTGGTCGAGCACCCGCAGGACGTAGTGGTCCAGAAAGCGGTTGAAGTCCTCACCGCCGACATAGAACGCAGGTATCGGGGGCAGGATTACGGCTCGTAAGTAGGCGAGTCTCCTCAGGTTCTCCAGATGGATCGTCGTCAGGGGCGTCTCGCGAAAACCCAGCACCAACGGCCATTGCTCTTTCAGGGCCACGGCTCCTGCCCTGTGGATGAGCGTGCTGGCAGAGCCCGTGGCCAGCGCCCCCAAGGTGCCGGCGCTGCACGGGATCACCGCCGTACCGGTCAAGCGGTAGGAGCCCGAAGCAATGGCAGCGTCGAGCTCGGTGTTGCGGTGGACGCTGACTTTGCCGCGCTCGGTCTCCGTCAGGCCTGCGGCATCCATGAGGTCGGCCGCAGACGTGGCGCTGCGAGAGAGCTCATGCTGCAGTACTTGACTGGCACCACGGGAGACCACCAGATGGATTCTCTCCACCTCCGAGCTCCGCACCATGGCTTCGAGAACGGCCCTGGGTAGAGCCATGCCGGACGCTCCGGTCACCAGCAGGGCTAGGCGATGTTCCACACGTTCCTCAGCTCGCCTTGGCGAGATCCTCCAGGGTGGCGGCCAATAGATTGAAGAAGCGCTCGACCGAGGCGATCTTCACCCGCTCGTCCGGCGAGTGGGGGAATTCGATGTGGGGTCCGAAGGAGATCATGTCCATGCCCGGGATCATCTCGCCGATCAGGCCACACTCCAGACCTGCATGAATGGCCTCGATCTTCGGCTCGGTTCCGAGCTCCCGCTCGTGAACCCGACGCACCACCTGTAGGAGCTCGGACTGCAAGTCGGGCTTCCAACCAGGATAACCGCCGCCCTCTTCGACGCTGGCACCGGCCAGGCTGGCAGCGCCCCGAATCCGCTGACGGAGTGCCTCGAGCGCCGATGCGACGGAGCTGCGGCTCGACAGTGAGATTGTCAGAGCTCCGTTCTGCGGTTTGACAGTAGCCAGATTCGTGCTGGTCTCGACCAATCCCGGGATGTCGTAGCTCATGGAGATAACGCCGTGGGGTAGCGCCACGACGAGCTCCATGACCTTGGCTGTCGAATCGTGGTCCCAGATCTCCTTGGGCTCGTCGACTTGGGAGATCGAGAATTCCATGCCAGGTTCAGCGGGGCGGAACTCCCCACGGATGGCTTCGAGCTGAGCCGTCATCGCTGCCTCGAAGGCCGTCCGGTTCTGACCGTCGAGCACCACCACGGCCGAGGCCTCGCGCGGGATGGCGTTGTGCTTGTTACCACCTTCGAGGCTTGCCAGGTGGAACTCCATCTCCTGTGCGACGGCCCACAATGCGCGGGTCAGGAGCTGGGTCGCATTGCCTCGCTGCAGGTGGATATCGATCCCCGAGTGACCCCCTTTGAGACCTTTGAGCTCGACCAGGAGGGCTGCGGAGCCCTCGGGAGCAGCCATCTTGGAGATCGGCAGGGAAAGGGCGCTGTCGGCGCCACCGGCACAGCCGACACAGAGGCTGCCCTCCTCCTCGGAGTCGAGGTTGATCAGTCGGCGACCGCGCAGCATCTCGGGATCCAGGTTGGAGGCGCCGGTGAGACCGGTCTCTTCGTCCACCGTGAAGAGCAGCTCCAGGGGGCCGTGGGGGAGGTCGGTGGCCTCCATGATGGCCAGCATGGCTGCCACGCCGATGCCATTGTCCGAGCCCAGCGTGGTGCCGGTGGCCGTCAGGTACTCACCGTCCTCTCGGGGCTTGATGGGATCCTTGTCGAAGTCGTGGTCGACATCGGAGTTCTTTTCGTTGACCATGTCCAGATGGCTTTGAAGGATGGTGACCGGTCGATCCTCGTAGCCGGCCGTGCCCGGCATGCTGACCACGACATTGCCGGTGCCGTCCACCTGAAACGGCACTGCCAGCTCTTCGGCCTGGGCGACTACGTAGGCTCGTATGCGGTCCTCTTCCTTCGAGCCGCGTGGGATGGTGAGAATCTGGTCGAAATGCCGCCACAGGGACTTGGGTTCCAGATCTGATACGAAAGTCATTTCGTTCCTCCTCACTGTTCAGCGGTATTGTATCGCTTGCCGGCTCGTGGCTGGGCTGCTGCTGGGGTCTTTTTTCGGATAGAATCGCCAGGATTTTCGACTTTCTCGGGAGGGCTCAATGGCCAAGAATACCGATCAACCGTTCGTTCCTGCATCGACAACGATGGCGGAGCTGACGCTCAAGGCGGTGCTGTTGGGTGTGCTGATGGCAATCGGTTTGGGAGCAGCAAATGCATACCTGGGAATGAAGGCTGGACTCACAGTTGCAGCGACATTTCCGGCCGCGGTAGTGGCGATGGCGGCTCTGCGTCTCTTCAACGGTACGGTGCTCGAGGAGAACGTGGCGCGGACGACCGCTTCGGTTGGAGAAGCCCTGGTGGCCGGTGCCATCTTCACCATTCCGGCCTTTGTCATCAGTGGAGCCTGGGAGTCTCTGCGCTACTGGGAGTCCACCGCGATCATGATGATCGGTGGCATCCTCGGCGTTCTTTTCGTCATCGTTCTGCGCCGGACATTGGTCGTGGAGGCTGATCTTCCGTTTCCGGAGAGCGTCGCAGCGGCCGAGATCGTCAAGGCCGGGCAGGGTGGTCAGACAGGTGCCGCGGCTGTTTTCGGCGCCATGGGCCTGGCGGCGCTGTGGGAGCTCTTCAAGAACTCCAACGGTATTCAGTTTGTGGAATCGAGCGTCCAGAAGTTCTACTCTTTCGGCAAGTCCAATATCGAGATCCTGGGAAACAAGATTGAATACGGTGGTGGCATCTTGCTGGAGACGCCCTCTGCCTCGCCGGCACTGGTCGGCGTGGGGTTCATCGTCGGCATGAGGGTGTCGGCTGTGCTGTTCGCTGGCGCCGTGCTGGGGTGGTGGATGCTGGTGCCGCTGGCAGTGTTCCTCAACCCTTCCCTGGCTGAGGGACTCGATGATGCCTCCTTGCTGAATCTGGCATCAGATATCTGGTCGAAGCAGGTTCGGCCACTGGCGGTGGGCACCATGATCGTGGCGGCTTTCTACACGCTGTGGAACCTGCGCGGCTCGCTGATCGCCGGCATCGGCAAAGCCCTCAAGGACCTCACTGCCAAAAGCGGCGGCGAGGAGGTCCTTCGTACAGAGAAGGATCTGGACTTCAAGAAGATCTTCATGGCGATCGGGGTCATGGCCGTCGCCACCTTTTTCCTCTACTACTACTTCGCCCAGAGTGTGCCCGGAGCGCTGGTTCTGACCGCGGTCATGGTGGTTCTCGGCTTCCTGTTTGCCGCCGTGGCCGGTTACCTGGTGGCCCTGATCGGCAGCTCCAACAACCCGATCTCCGGCCTCACGCTGAGCGCCCTGTTGATCTCGGCCGTGCTCATGGTGTTGATGGGCCTGACCGGCATCAAGGGAGTCGCTGCGGTGCTGGGTGTCGCAGGGGTGGTCTGCTGCGTGGCAGGAGTCGCCGGTGACATGATGCAGGATCTCAAAGTCGGGCACATTCTCGGAGGCACGCCGTGGCGCATGGAGATCGGCGAGATCATCGGCGTCATCGTCGCCGCATCCGTCCTGGCTTTCCCACTGATGGCCCTCGACAAGGTCTACCACATCGGCTCGGCAGAGCTGCCGGCGCCCCAGGCCGGGCTCATGGCCCTCATGGCCACCGGCATCGTCGGAGGTGAGATGGCCTGGCCGTTGGTCATCGTCGGGATGTTTCTCGCGGTGGGCTTGATCCTGATCGGCTCGCCCTCACCGATGCTGGTCGCAGTGGGCATGTACCTGCCCTTCTACTCCACAGCGGCGATCTTCGTCGGCGGCCTGCTTCGTGCGCTCTTCGAGTGGTGGGCAGAGCGCAGCAACGCCACCGAGGAGGAGAAGACCAAAGCGGAGAACACGGGAATACTGCTGTCGTCGGGCTTCATCGCCGGTGAGGCCCTGATGGCCGTGGCGCTGGCCTTCCTGGTGCTCGGAGGCGACTTCTATCCACCGATGATCGCCTTTCACCAGAAGATGGCAGGCAGTATCACGCCCAGGTTCTGGCTCAGCCTCATCATGTACCCGGCTCTCGCCTACTTGCTGGTGTATCTGCCGGTGAAGAAGATGCGCGAGTGAGGCGAGCCGATTCTGGTTCCGACGAGGCATGAAGCTGCCCAGCCGCCGATCCACCCGAGACGAGGCCCTGGGCCGTGAGAACCTGCTGGAGATGACTCCTCTGCGGGTGGCAGGTTGGCAGGAGGTGGCAGGTCAGGTGGTCGTGGAGCGGCCTCGGCCGAGCGAGCGAGGGCTGCGAGGTGTTGGTGAGAGGGTCAGCTATCTCCTGTCCATGCGCAAGATCCGTCTCGACGAGCGAGGCAGCTTTCTCTGGCATCTCGTCGACGGCGAGCGCAGTGTGGCTGAGGTCGTCGAGGCCATGCGCAGGGAGTTCGGTGACGGGGTCGAGCCGGCCGAGGAACGGGTCGGTCAATTGATTCGACAACTGCGTCGTGAGCGCCTCCTGGCCTACCCTGGCTGGGATTCTGTTCCGTCGCTTCCGACTGCTCACGAACCCGGGGGAAACGAGTGTTAGGATCGTTGTCTCGAGTCTGCACACTTTCAGATCCGAAACGTAGGGATTCTCGAGCGAAGGAGTGGAAACGTGAGTCCGTGGTGGTTACGCCCGCCGGCCGATGAACCGGTGGGTGATGAGAATTCGACAGGCCCAGACCAGGACGGAGGGGCGGGGGAAGGTACCACCTCCGACGGTGCTGCGGTAGATTCTCGTCGGCAGAGGACAACGACTGAAGATCCCCCCGGGGCCCCGCCTTCCAGTCAGGGAAAGCAGGGCAGTCAGAGGCCTTCACGTCGTCGTCCCCGGGGAGGCCAGGCACGGCGACCTGGACGGGAGAGCGAAGGGCCGAGCGCGGCACCGGCCGCCGCTCGACCCAGGAAACGGAGCCGGAAAACCGCGCCAGCAAGCAAGAACGCCGGTGTGAACATGAAAACCGCGGTGAGCGGCGGGCCCCGAGACAAGACCGACGTTGCCGCTAGACCGCAGGCTCGACCGTCTCTCGAGGACCGCAGGCTGGCTGTGATCTGTGATCTGGAGAGCATCGCGCTGGGCGAGCCAGAGACCGGTACCGGGCACTTCGATATCGGGCTGGTCCTCGAGCGGCTACTCGACAAAGGCAAGATCATCATCAAGAGGGCCTATGCGGACTGGGAGGGCCATCGAGAGGTCAAGGGGAGCTTCCACCAGGCCGGCATGGAGCTCTTCGATATCCCGCGGAGGCAGCACTCGGGTACGAGCGAGGCTGACATCAAGATCGCTGTAGATGCCATGGAGCTCTGCTTTTCGAAGCAGCATCTGGACACCTTTGTTCTGATCTCTGGCGATGGCGACTTGGCGCCGCTGGTCGCCAAGCTCAGGGCGAACAACAAGCATGTCATCGGCGTCGGGTCTCGGGATTCGTCTTCACAAGTCCTCATCGACAACTGCGATGAATTTCTCTTCTACGAGGATATGCTCCGCCAGGCCCAGGAGCCGCCGCAGCTGGGAGAAGCCAATGAGGACCGGGCGGAGGTCTTCACGCTGATGGTCGAGGCGATAGAGGCGCTAATGCGGGAGAACGACCAGATTCTATGGGGGTCGGTGATCAAGCAGACCATCCAGCGCCAGCACCCGTCATTCAAGGAGAGCCGCTATGGTTTTTCCTCGTTCTCGAAGGTGCTGGAGGAGGCAGAAGAGAACGGCATCATCAAGCTCAAGAAGGACCAGCGATCCGGAAGCTATGTGGTCACCGGCTTCGCCCGTGGTTGACAGAGGAGCTATGGACCTTTTCCTTGACAGGCAAAGGCTCTGAAGCCGAAGATCTGAGTGCTTCTAGCAGCGATGTGATATTTTCGCGCTGCTCCCGGAGAAACGAGTCATGCCGACAACTTACGTTGAGGTCTACGAGGAGGAATTCGAACGGTTGGAGCAGGCACTCCGACGCCTGCGATACGACTCGAATGCCAAAGCCGTATTCCTGATCGACAAGAACGGTCAACAGATTGCAGCTGTTGGGGAGGTGGAGGACTTCGACACCACCTCACTGGCCTCGCTGACTGCAGGAAATGTGGCGGCAACCGACGGGCTAGCCAAGCTGATCGGCGAGCGGGAGTTCTCGGTGCTGTTCCACGAAGGGCAGCGCGACCATATTCACATCTCCATCGTCGCTCGGCGAGCGATCCTGCTGGTGATCTTCGACGAGCGGTCCTCGCTGGGTCTCGTCCGTTTGCGTGTCAAGAGGGCAAGCGCCGAGATGGACGAGATTTTCGAGGAAATGAACCGGAAGGAGAGTCGGGGCCCCGGAGGGCGGGTCGAAGCGAGCCCCTTTTCCGAGATCACGGACGAGGACATAGATTCCCTGTTCGGGGACTGAGCCGAGGTCGCGACCACAGACCGGTCCGACCTCAACTGCCCCAGCCTGGGCTTCTCAGAGCTGGGATCGAAGAAACCGGGAGGTTCGCGGCGAGATTCGGCCGGGCCACCTTGATTCGGATTGAAGCGAAATGACCTTCATCAACTACGCTGCCAAGGAGATCAACTGCAAGATCGTCTACTACGGTCCGGGTCTGGGCGGCAAGACGACGAATCTGCAACACATCTACAACAAGACCGCTCCGGACCGGCGCGGCAAGATGATCTCGTTGGCCACCGAGGCCGATCGCACCCTGTTCTTCGACTTCCTACCCCTGGATCTGGGCTCGATTCGTGGATTTACAACACGATTCCATCTCTATACGGTCCCCGGTCAGGTCTTCTATGACGCCAGCCGGAAGCTGATTCTGAAAGGCGTCGATGGGATCGTTTTTGTGGCCGACAGCCAGACCGATCGGATGGAGGCCAACGTCGAATCCATTCGTAACCTGGAGTTGAATCTGCAGGAGCATGGATTCGATCTGGCCAGCATTTCCTACGCCCTGCAGTTCAACAAGCGCGATCTGCCCAACGTGATGCCGGTCGATGAGATGTACCGGATGCTGAACTTCAAACGCGAACCCACCTTTGCCGGTATTGCTCCCCAAGGTGTGGGAGTCTTCGAAACACTCAAGTCGGTCGCCAAGCAGATACTGGTCGACCTGCGGAAGAGGTAGGAGCGCATAACCACTAGGGAGACAGATGGCGAAGCGGTGGACGAAACAGGAGGTAACCTACCTCACTCGGTATGCCGAGAAGAGACACGTAGCCGAGTTGGCGGAGCGGTTTCGAACCAACAACGACGAGGTTTCGAAGAAGCTCGCCGAGCTGGGGCTCGAGGCCAAGGACAGCGCTTCGATCCGAGCGCTTCCACCCGATCCGCAACTCGAAATCTTCGAACAGGGCCTCA
Source organism: Acidobacteriota bacterium (assembly GCA_030597375.1). Lineage (GTDB taxonomy): Bacteria > Acidobacteriota > Thermoanaerobaculia > Multivoradales > JAHEKO01 > JAUVRX01. The sequence goes on along the minus strand of JAUVRX010000014.1, from coordinate 17,632 downwards.
AGGCTCTACATCAGGGCAAGTGGCAAGAAGCCAGAAAGTACTTCGAGAAGATCCTGGGAGAGACTGGCGAGAGTGACCTCGCACAGCGCTCTCGACGCTATCTGGAAATCTGTCGCCAGAATCTGGTGAAGTCGGGGCCGAAGAATAGCGACCCCTTCCTGCTTGCAGTCTACGAGAGCAATCGTGGCAACTACGACGAAGCGCTGGCACTGTGCAGCCGGGGTGGTCGGCAAGGCAAGGACGAGCGTTTCGCCTACCTGGCAGCTTCTGTGTACTGTCTGATGGGAGATCTCGAGAAGGCCTCCAAGTTCTTGGCGCTGGCGATCGAGCTCAATCCGAAGAACCGCATCCATGCCTACCACAGCTCGGATTTCGAAGTCCTCCGAGACAGCTCAGAGTACCGACATTTCTTCGAGTGATCGAGTGGCCTCTCGAGCTCCAGCGAGCGCCCTCGTTACTATCGGGGGTGGCAGTGGTCTGTCGGTTCTGCTGCGGGGTCTCAAGCGCTGGGTGGGTGGCCCCATCGGGGATCTCACCGCTGTCGTGACGGTCAGCGATGACGGCGGCTCTTCCGGCCGGCTCCGGCGCGAGTTCGGCATCCTGCCACCTGGGGATATACGGAGCTGCATCGTCGCCCTGGCCGACGACGAGGATCTCCTGGCGCGCCTGTTCGAGTATCGCTTCGACGAGGGAGAGGGGCTTTCTGGGCACTCCTTTGGGAACCTGTTCCTGACAGCCCTGGCCGGCATTACCGGAGACTTCTATCAGGCGATTCTCACTGCAGAGGCAGTGCTGTCGGTGCGAGGTCGGATCCTGCCTGCTACCTTGAGCGATCTGAGGCTTCACGCGCGAGGTCTTTCCGGTCGGACCTACGAGGGAGAGTCGGCGGTGGGGGGCTCGGGAGAGCCGCTGCAGGAGATCTTGTTGGAACCGGAAGCGCCCCCGGCCTTCGGCCCCGCCGTCGAAGCGATACGGCAGGCCGATCTCGTGATTCTGGGGCCCGGCTCTCTTTACACATCGGTCATTGCGAATCTCCTGATCCCCGACATTGGCGCCGCGGTCATGCAGAGCCGAGGCAGGGTCGTTCTGCCATTGAATCTCATGACTCAGCCCGGGGAGACCGACGGCATGGATGCTGTCGATCATCTGGACGCCGTGGAGCGCTACCTGGGAGCTGGGTCGGTCGATGTCGTGGTTGTCAACACCGCGGAGTTGCCGGCCAAGCGCTTGCCGGCCTACCGCGAGGAAGGTTCGCAACCGGTCGTCGTGGACCAGGCGGCAATGCGGCAACGTGGAGTCGAGGTCGTTGGCGATGATCTGTTGGCCGAAGGCATGCTGATCCGGCACGATCGATTCAAGCTCGCCCGTGCGATCTTGTCGATTCTGCAGACGGAGACCGAGGAGGAACCGGCCGCCGTAACGACCGATTGAGCTAGCCCCAGGTTCGAGGCACCGCCAGTGTGGAGGGATGACGACCGATGAGCAGAACAGCGACCACGAGAACGGAGTGCATGTGACAAAACCAGTGTCCTTGTCGGCGGTGATTCTGGCAGCGGGGAAGGGTACCCGCCTGCGATCGGCTTTGCCCAAGGTGCTCCACGCCGTCGCCGGAAGACCGATGCTGGAATGGGTGCTGAGGGCGGCGAGAGCTGCAGGATGTGAACACATCTATGTGGTGGTGGGCCACGGAGCAGACCAGGTTCGAACGGCAATCGAAGCAGAGGACGTCACGTGGGTAGAGCAGCGGCAACAGCTCGGTACAGGCCACGCCCTTGTGCAGGTGGCGAGCCATCTGAAGGCACCGACGACTCTACTGGTGCTCTCCGGTGACGTGCCGTTGGTGACGGCGGAAACCCTGGATCGCCTGGTGGTCGGAGCACGAACAGGTTGGGGCTCCATGGTAGTCGCCGAGATGGAGGAGCCGGGCTCCCTGGGCCGTGTCATGGCTACACCAGGTGGCACCCTCGAGCGCATTGTCGAGGTGGCGGATGCCACCGGCGAAGAGTTGAAGAACCGTCGAATCAACGCCGGGATCTACGCTCTGCCAGCACCTGAGATTTTCGAGTTCCTGGCAGACCTGAAGCCTGACAACGCCAAGCGGGAGCTCTACCTGACAGATGCCCTGACCGCGGCGGCTGCCCAGGGGCGCGATCTGGCGCTGGTCTCGCTGGCGGCGGCGGAAGAGGCCTTCGGCATCAACGACCGACGGGATCTGGCTCGGGTCCACGGCGTGCTGCTGCGACGCAAGGCCGAAGAGTTGATGACGGAGGGTGTGACGATTCTGGATCCGAGCCATGCGGTGATCGAGGCAGACGTCGAGGTTGGCAGGGACTCGGTGATTCATCCCGGCGTTTCCCTGACGGGCGGGACTCGGCTGGGCGAGGGTTGCACGGTCCACCAGGGGGCCTGGCTCGAGGATGCGCGGCTCGGTGATCGAGTCGTGGTCGAGCCCTACAGCGTCCTGGAAGGGGTGGTTGTGGGGAACGCCTGCAGCATCGGACCCTTCGCTCGGATGAGACCCGGCTCCGTGATGAAGGATCGCGCCAAGATCGGCAACTTCGTGGAGATCAAGAACTCCGAGCTCGGCGAAGGCGTCAAGGCGAGCCATCTGGCTTACGTGGGCGATGCCACGGTGGGCGAGGATACAAATCTCGGTGCTGGAACGATCACCTGCAACTACGACGGGGTATCGAAGCACCGCACGAAGATCGGCAAGGGAGCGTTTATCGGTAGTGACACCATGCTCATCGCTCCCGTCAGTGTGGGTGACGGTGCCATGACGGGGGCTGGCTCGGTCATCTCCAAAGACGTGCCGCCGGGGGCGCTGGCGATCGAGCGCGCAGAACAGAAGACCGTGCCGGGCTACGCCGATCGCAAGCTCAAGCGGCGAAAGACCAGAAAGCAGTAGACTTCATCTCCTATGTGCGGAATCGTCGGATATATAGGTCAGCGTGAAGTTGTGCCCATGCTTCTCGATGGGCTCGAGACCCTGGCGTACAGGGGCTATGACTCGGCAGGTGTCGTCGTTGTCCGTGATGGAGAGCTGGAGGCGGTCAAGGCGGAGGGCAAGTTGGAGCAATTGGTCGAGAAGCTGAAGGGCGAGTCCCTGGTGGGCTCCCATGGCCTGGGGCATACCCGCTGGGCGACCCACGGAGCGCCGTCGGAGCGTAACGCCCATCCGATCACGGACTCGAAGCGCCGCTTGGCGCTCATCCACAACGGCATCATCGAGAATTTTCTCCCCCTCAAGAAACGCCTCATCGAAGAAGGCTGGGAGTTCACTTCCGACACCGATACGGAAGTCGTGGCCAATCTCATCGGCTCTTATCTGAAGCACGACCTCAAGGCGGCGACGCAGCAAGCGATAGCAGAGCTCGAAGGTATGTACGCCTTTGCCGCTGTGTCGACAGTGTCGGGGGATGCCGAGATCGTCGCCGCTCGTAAGGGCCCGCCCCTGGTCATCGGATTGGGCGATGGCGAGTGCTTCCTCGCTTCAGATCCGGCGGCCCTGCTGGCCTACACCAAGAACGTGGTCTTCCTGGAGAACGGTGACCTGTGCCGGTTGACCGCCGCCGGTGCCAAGATCTGGGACCGGGATGGTCGAGAGGTCGAGCGCCAGACGGTAAGGCTCACCTGGGATCCGATCCAGGCCGAAAAGGGCGGCTTCAAGCACTTCATGCTCAAGGAGATCCACGAGCAGCCCCAGGCCATCCAGGACACCTTTGCTGGGCGGGTGGACTTCGAGACCAACACCATCGGTTTCGACAACTTCGCGCTGACCTCCGAAGAGGCAGCCCGGATTGAGCGAGTCCAGATTCTGGCCTGCGGCACCTCGTGGCATTCCGGCCTGGTGGGCAAGTTCATGATCGAGGAGCTGGCACGAATTCCGGTCGATGTGGACTACGGCTCCGAGTATCGGTATCGGGATCCTGTGGTCGGAGAAGGTGTGCTGGCTCTCGGCATCTCCCAGTCGGGAGAGACGGCCGATACACTCTCAGCCATGGAGGCGGCCAGTGACCGAGGAGCGCAGCTGCTGGCCATCTGCAACGTCCCCGGCAGTCAGGCCACTCGAATCAGCGAAGGTGTGATCTACACCCATGCCGGACCCGAGATCGGGGTCGCCTCGACCAAGGCGTTCACGACTCAGCTGACCGCCCTCTTCCTTCTGGCCCTCTATCTTCGGCAGCAGCGGGGATTACCGATCGAACCGCAGCAACTCTCAGAGCTCGCCAAGCTGCCCCACGCTATTGCGGACATCATGGACACCGAAGCGGAGCTCGAAGAGTTGGCCCGCCGCTATGCCCGATTCGAGGACTTCCTCTACCTGGGGCGCGGTATCAACTACCCGATCGCTCTCGAAGGCGCCCTGAAGCTCAAAGAGATCTCCTACAGCCACGCTGAAGGCTATCCGGCAGGTGAGATGAAGCACGGTCCCATCGCCCTGATCGATGAGAGCTTCCCGGTCGTGGCGATCGCGACCGGCAGCCGGGTGTTCGAAAAGGTGTGCAGCAACATGCAAGAGGTCAAGGCCCGGGATGGCGTCGTCATCGCCGTCACCGACCGCCCTGCCGAGGAGCTCTCCGAAGTGGCTGACGAGGTCATTCAGGTACCCCGGTCTTCCGATCTGCTGCAGCCACTGGTCAATGTCATACCCTTGCAGCTGTTCGCGTACTTCGTGGCTGTACGCCGGGGCGCTGACGTCGATCAACCGCGGAACCTGGCCAAGAGCGTGACGGTCGAATAGAGAGTCGGACTGGACCGGCACCGATGCCGTCGAACCCAGCCCTCGACATCGAGCGCGATCTGAATCCTCAGCAAGTCGCCGCCGTGACTCACGGCGACGGACCCCAACTCGTGCTGGCTGGCGCTGGCTCGGGCAAGACCCGTGTCATCACCTATCGGATCGCCTGGTTGGTCAAGGAGTGTCAGGTCGATCCCTCGAACATCGTGGCGATGACCTTCACGAACAAGGCCGCGAGTGAGATGCGAGAGCGGGTCGAGGGTCTTCTTGACCTCCAACCGCTGCCGACGTTTGTCGGCACTTTCCATCGTTTCGCTCTCGACCTGTTGCGTCGCCATGGACAGCACGTCGGCGTCGACCGGGGCTTCGTGATCTTCGACAGTGCCGATCAGCTATCGCTGGTGAAGAAAGCTCTGGCAGAGGAGAACCTCTCCGAGTCGGCCTTCCCGCCCCGTTCGGTGCTGGGCACGATCAGCTCGGCCAAGAACCGATTGCTCGATCCGAAGACCTACGCCTCGGTGGCCGGCAACTTCTACGAGAAGCAGGTAGCCAAGGTCTACGGACAATACCAGCGTTTTCTGATCCAGTCGTCGGGTGTGGATTTCGACGATATGTTGCGCCTGGCGGTGCAGCTCTTGATCACCGAGGAGTCCGTCCGGGACCGTCTGCGCAGCCGTATCCAGCATCTTCTGGTCGATGAGTTCCAGGACACCAATCACGCCCAGATGCGGATGGTGCAGGAGATCGTCGGCGAAGCGGGAAACCTGACTGCGGTGGGTGATGAGGATCAGGGTATCTACCGCTGGCGCGGAGCCGATCTCGACAATGTCCTGAACTTCGAGCAGACCTTTCCGGGGGCCGTGGTTCGCGTGCTGGAACAGAACTATCGCTCGACCCAGAACATCCTCGATATCGCCGGCGGTCTGGTGGAGCACAACCAACGTCGTCGGGGCAAACGGTTGTGGACCGAGGCTGGAGAAGGCAGCAAGGCCGAGCTCTATCGGGCGCGTGACGACCAGGACGAGGCACGCTGGATCGTGAATACCTTCGAGGGTCTGCGAGATCAGATGCCGTTGCGTGAGATGGGAATTCTGGTGCGAACCAACGCCCAGACCCGGGTTTTCGAAGAGGAGCTGCTGAAGCGTCAGATTCCGTACGAGCTGGTGGGTGGCGTGCGGTTCTACGAGCGTGCCGAGATCAAGGATGTCGTCGCCTACCTCCGATTCCTGCGTAACCCGAGGGACAACTTCTCGCTGACACGAATCCTGAATCGGCCACCCCGCGGCATCGGCAAGGCGACGCAGGAGGTGTTGGTCCAGATGTCCGCAGAGCACGGGCACTGCCTGTGGGATGCCCTCCGCCTTGCTGAGTTGGGGAGTCTCCCGGCCCGGAGCGGCAAGGCGCTGAAGAGATTCCGGGACCTGATCCAGTCTTTGCGCGAGGGCATGAAGGAGACCCCCCTGCCGGTCCTCCTGGAGCGCCTTCTCGACCAGACCGGTTACCTGGCTCTCTATGACAAGGATGATCCCGAGCTGCGGGCCAAGCTGGAGAACCTCGAGGAACTGGTGACGGCGGCTCAGGAGTTCACCGAGGAAACCGACTGGAGCGATGAGGAGGACCTGCTGGTCGCCTTTCTGGACCACATCGCGCTGGTGAGCGACATCGACGGATGGCGGCACGAGCAGGGCATCTCGCTGATGACTCTTCACAGCGCCAAGGGTCTGGAATTCGAGGCGGTCTGCGTGGCCGGACTCGAGGATGGTCTGCTGCCTCATTTCAACAGTGGTGGGACGCAGGACGAGATCGAGGAAGAGCGCCGCTTGCTATACGTGGGAATGACACGCGCCAAGCAGCGCCTCTTTCTCACCGGGTGTCGCCGCCGCCGCATCGCGGGTCGGTACCAGGATCAGCAGGAGTCTCCCTTTCTGCTGGAGATCCCGGAGAAGAACCTGGTCATCACCGAGAGCCCAGAGCTGTTCTATAACGGTCGTACGCGAGGTGCCCATGATTTCTTCGGCCGGCGCGGAGCCGTGGAGATCGAGCCCGAGGTGGTGACCGGTGGCACCTTGAGGCGTGGCCGTCGGGTTCGACATCCGACGCTCGGAGAAGGAGTCCTCATGCAACTCGAGGGTGAAGGGGACAATGCCAAGCTGACCGTCTTCTTCGACCGCTCGGGGAAGCGGAAGCTGGTCGCCAAATACGCCAATCTGGAACTGTTGTAGAGGCGGCTTTCAGCCGTCCTGATTCGTTCCTTCTGCCGTCGGCAGGTGATCGTTCCGCAAGATCGCATAGAGGTAGTTGTCGATCCTCTCATCGTCCAGAACGAAGTAGCCTCTGAGACGGCCCTCCTGCCGAAATCCGACCTTCTCCAGCACCCGTTGTGAGGCGCGGTTGCGGGTGTCGCAGCGTGCCTCGATTCGTTCCAGGGGGGAATTGAGGAACAGCTCGGCCAGGAGCAGGTGGAGCGCCTGCACCATGTTTCCCTGTCTCTGGAAGGGCGTCGAGAGAGCATAGCCGATCTCCGCCAGGCCGTGGCTCCAATTGGTGATCACAAGCGTGAGCCAACCGGCCGGTTGTTCATCGCAACGGATGATCCACTGGAACTTGTCTCCCTGGCCATGGTAGAGGTCGGTGATTCTCTGTCGCACGAGCTCGGCGTTCAACTGGCCGAGTGAGGCCTCGCCCAGAGGTTGGAAACGTCGCACGCTGGGCTGTCCGCGCCAATCGCGCAGCAGCAGCGCATCGCCCGGGACCGCAGGTCTGAGTGAGACGCGAGGCGCCCGGGAGCCGGCCTGCGGCTGTAGGATCGACCGGGCTGAGTCGGTCGAGTAGGCGGTGGTCACGTTCCAAGCTCCGAGGCTGTACTATCGGTACCGGTGGTCAGGCGCATGGTAGGGGCTCCCCGATCCTTGAAGCGCCGCGTCGCGCGTTCTTGTTGGAGGGTCAGATAGGTCATATAGCAGTAGCCGTGCAGGAAGAGGTAGAGAAACGGCAGCGACAACCACATCCCCAGACTGCAGGCCACAGTAAAGCACAGGATCAGGTATCCGGCGAGCACAGCTTCGACGATCGCGGTGTTGGTGCGGCAGGCGTGGTATCGCTTCCCGAGCCAAGGATCGGTACGAGTCTCGATGCGGTATTTGGGAGTGCGTTGGAACTCCCCGCCATCGCGAAGCAGGCCGGAGAAAACGGCCCTGGTGTTGTTGACAGCGAGGCCGATGCCCATTCCCATCATCGATGGGATGGTGCCGAGGTTTCGTCGCGCGTCGGCACCGCCCACCATCTGACTGACGGCGTAGAAGAGGACGATCGCGCCAGTGGCACCCAGGAAAATGGGTAGATCGAGTAGCAGCAACATCCTGGGGTCCGCATCCCGTCTCAGGTACATGGCGGGGAACATCAGCAGGGAGAGCAGGATCATCAGGGGATAGCAGACGTTGCTCGTCAGATGAATCACCGCCTCGACCTTGATGGGGGTGGAGACCGATGAGCGCAGGATTGTGTCCAGCAGTTTCCGGGCGGTCTGAATCGAGCCCTTGGCCCATCGGAACTGTTGCAATTTGAAGGCGTGTATGTCCACGGGCAGCTCCGCCGGGGCCGTGACGGCGGGCAGGAAGATGAATCGCCAGCCTCGAAGCTGAGCGCGAAAGGAAAGATCCAGATCCTCGGTGAGAGTGTCGTGCTGCCAGCCGCCGGCATCGACGATTGCCTCTTTCCTCCAGATGCCTGCGGTACCGTTGAAATTGAAGAACCGACCCGAAGCATGTCTGGCCGCATGCTCGATGACGAAGTGCCCATCGAGAAGAATGGCCTGAATCCGCGTCAGGAGGGAATAGTGCCGATTGATGTGCTCCCATCTGGCCTGGACCATGCCGACGCCAGGGTCGGTAAGGTGTGGGACCGTCTGCTCGAGGAAGTCCGGCCGGGGAGAGAAATCCGCGTCGAACACCGCTAGCAGGTCTCCGCGAGCCTTGGCGAGTCCAGCCGCCAGTGCACCTGCCTTGAAACCATGACGGTGGGTCCGGTGGAGGTGGTGGATCCGAAAGCCCTCGGAGAGATAGTGTTGCACCCGCTCAGAAACAAGCTTCGAGGTCTCGTCCGTGGAGTCGTCGAGCACCTGGATTTCGAGACGATCCCTGGGGTACTCCAGCCGGCAGACGGAGTCGATGAGCCTTGTCGCCACGTACATCTCGTTGTAGAGAGGCAACTGAACCGTCACCATGGGCCAGTTCGCAGGTTCGGCCACGGAGGGGTTCAATCGCCTACGGTAACGGTAGTAGAGTGCCACCAACACCAGGCGATGAGAGCCGTAGATCGCCAGACTTCCCAGGGTCAGGTAATAGATTGCCAGCAGAACGTTCTCGAGAAGAGTCTCCATCCCTGTCATCTCTCGTCGGTAAGCTCGATTTCCAGTCGGTCGTTCGAGTCGGCTGGGTGCCCATCCTAGCCCATGCTGGCCTGCTGTTGACGTGGGATCTTGCGGCTCATCTGGGCATCACCTTTTTCTGGTTGTTGCTCGCCTTTGTCGGACTGATTCTCGGAAGCCGACGACTTGCCAGTCTGAAGGGGCCGAGCGGGGCGCTGATCCTGACGGTGGCTGTGCTTGTCCGCGCGTTGATGCTGCCGCTGCCTTCGACTTTGTCTGACGACATCGAGCGCTATCTCTGGGACGGCAAGGTGGTTGGCGCCGGCTTCGATCCCTATCTCTACGAACCGAATGCGCCCGAGTTGAGAGAGTTGCGGGACGAGGCCTGGGAGCGGCTGCCCCATCGGCAGGTGCCGACGGTCTATCCGCCGCTGGCCATGGCAGTGTTCAGTGTGGCCAGTCGTCTGCCGGCGCCGGCATTCGCCCTCAAGGTGCTGCTCACCCTGTTCGATCTCGCAGCCTGTGCGCTCCTGCTGTTGCTGGCCCGGGCCGTAAGCCTTCCCACCAGCCGGGTGGCCTGGTATGCCTGGAATCCGTTGGTCACTCTGGAGGTCGCGGGGATGGGGCATGTGGATGGCCTGGGTGTCGCCTGCATGGTGTTGCTGGCCGTCTGTCTGAGCCGTCGTCCTCGGTGGATTGGCGTGGCGGCGTTGGCAGCGGCTGGCGGAGTGCTGGTGAAGCTGGTCCCGCTGGTGGGTTTGCCTTCCTGGGCTCGCCACAGCGGCCGGCCGTTCCTCTTCGTATCGATAACCGTCGGCGTCTTGTTGGTGGCCCTGGTACCGGTAGTTGTCTCCAGCGGTGGGCTGCCAGCAGGTCTCGTCACCTATGGCCTCGACTGGGAGTTCAATGGTCCAGTCTACGAGCCACTGTGGCGCCTCATTGACAGACTCGAGGCGCCTGCCGCCATCAGCAGGCTGCTCGATTCGATCAAAATCCGTTCTGGAGAACACGACTTCTGGAATCAGTTCTATCCGTTCAACTATCCGCAACTCTGGGCCAAGGTGATTCTGGGAGTTGTCCTGCTGGCGTTGCTCGGCGTTCCTCTCGTTCGAAACTTGCCTCTAATGGGCATGCAGTGGATCTTCGGGAGCATCATTCTGGTTTCGGCAACGGTCTATCCCTGGTACCTGCTCTGGGTGATCCCCTGGGCCGCTCTGATGGGGAATCGAGCCTGGTTGGTAGCCTCGGCTACCGTGATCCTGTCGTATATTCCCCAGTTCACAGAGGTGTCGCTCTTTCCGTGGGTTTATCTGGCGGTCTGGTTGCCTCCTCTAATCGTATGGACGACGGATCGATGGTTTACCGACTGACTCTTTCCTATCGAGGCACTGCCTATTCCGGCTGGCAGCGCCAGAACAATGCCACCACGGTTCAGCAGGTGGTGGAGAACGCGCTGAGCGACCTCGTGGCTCATCCTGTGGACATCGTTGGGGCCAGTCGGACCGACGCCGGGGTTCACGCACGAGGACAGGTAGCTCACCTGGAGCTGCCGAGAGACTTCCCGGCACGTGGGTTGGTTCATGGTGCCAATCAGCGCCTTCCCGAGGACATACGTGTGATGGCGGCAGAGCGGATGCCTGGGGGTTTCCACGCCCGGAAGTGTGCCGTTTTCAAGCGGTATTGCTACCGCTTCATCCAGGGTCCGGTTCTTTCACCCCTGGACGCCCTGTTTGCGGTCCATCTGCCGGGGGAAGTGGATCTCGCTGCCATGCGCCGGGCTGCGGAGCACCTGGTAGGAGAGCATGACTTCACCGCTTTCGCACTCTCCGGTGGGAGTCACACGCAACCGGTCCGGCGAATCGACCGAGTGGGCTGGAGTGGGGGCGACGGTGGCGTCCTGGAGCTCCGAATCGTCGGCAATGGCTTTCTCCGCGGGATGGTGCGGTCCATCGTGGGAACCTTGCTGGAGGTGGGCAGGGGTAAGCGAGGCGTCGATGACCTTCAGCGTCTTCTCGAGGGTCAACCGCGGTCCGAGGCGGGTCCGACAGCCCCGGCGCGAGGATTGACCCTGGAACGGGTCGGCTATCCGGCGGGATGGGAACCGGTCGCAGAGCACGAGGACGTAGAGTCGATGTGCTAGATTACTGCCCGCACGAAATGGCTGACTTCTCGAAAGTAGCACCAACTGGCTCACCTGAAGAGCGCCTCCTGAGTCGACTCGATCGGTCACGGGTCCCACGGCATGTGGCCATCATCATGGATGGCAACGGCCGCTGGGCGAAAGCACGTGGCCTGCCGCGAGTGGAGGGGCACAGGGCCGGAGTCGCGGCGGTGAGAGACGTCGTCGAGGCTGCCGACCAGCTTGGGATCGGATTCCTGACCCTCTACGCCTTCTCTGTGGAGAACTGGAAGCGGCCGCGCTACGAGGTCTGGGCCCTCATGAACCTGCTCAAGGACTACCTGAGGCGGGAGCTGTCGACGCTGGTGGACAACGGTATCCGCCTGCAGCTGTTGGGCCGATGGCGCGAGCTGGACCCGTCGGTGGTCGGAGCGCTGGAAAGGGCTCTGGAGGCCACCGCCGACTGTCAGGGCATGCGGCTCAACATCGCACTCAACTATTCGGGCCGCTGTGAGATCGTCGATGCCTGTCGCGACATCGTGGCGGACTGGGCCGGTGGCCAGGGGGTGGAGATCGACGAGGAGACGATCGGGCGCTACCTGTACACCTCCGGTCAACCCGACCCCGATCTGCTGATTCGCAGCTCCGGTGAGCAGCGGGTGAGCAACTTCCTGCTCTGGCAGATCGCCTACGCAGAGATCTGGATGACCGATATTCTCTGGCCCGACTTCCGAAGGGGTCATCTGATGCAAGCCGTTCTCGACTTCCAATCCAGAGATCGGCGATTCGGCGCCGTGGCCGAGATCGACAAGAAGCCGGTGGCCGATCGTGGTTCGGCCTGACTGGACTGGCTAGAGTCCTGCCGGCCGCCCTGGGTAAGGTCCAAGTATGAAGCGTCTTCTGACAGCCGCGGTCGGGATTCCCGTGGTCCTGTTTGCGGCATTCCGTCTTCCGGGGGGCTGGTTCCTGTTCGCCACTGTGGCACTGCTCGAAATCGCCGTCTTGGAGTACATCAGGATAGGGGAGCATTGGGCGCCCGGTGGCACTCTGAAATCAATGCTGGTGCTGGTGCCCACAGCCGCCTTGCTGCTGGCCGGAGGTCTGCTGCCGTCCGAGCTGGGGGACCTCGATAGCGCCCTGGTTTGGCTGGCGTGGCTCGTGATCCTTGTCGGCTCGGGAGCCGTGGCGATCTCGGCTCGGGCGCCGCTCGAGCAGGGCACTGCCTCGTTGGGTCTGCTCGCCTTCGGAATCCCCTATTTCGCTCTTCCTGCGGCCAGCCTCTACCGGCTTCAGGTCTTCGACCCGTGGGTCCTCCTCCTCTTGCTGGTCATTGTCTGGCTGGGTGATAGCGGGGCGTACTACATCGGCAAGACGTGGGGTCGCCTCAAGCTGGCGCCGAGAGTGAGCCCGAACAAGACATGGGAGGGCTCGGCCGCGAGTCTCGCCGCCGGACTGCTGGCAGCCGCTGTCTGGAGCTACTGGCGTCTGGGAGGGGTCGATGGACGGATTCTGCTTCTGGCCGGGTTGGTCTCGATCGCGGCCCAGATCGGGGATCTGGTGGAGTCATTGCTGAAACGCGGCGCCGGCGTCAAGGACTCGGGGCAGATTCTGCCTGGCCACGGCGGGGTGCTGGACAGGATGGACGCTCTTCTGTTTGCGGCGCCGGTCATGTGGCTTGGCGTCGAGCTGTTGGGTGAAGGCCGGATGCTGCCGTGAGTCGGAGAATTGCGGTCCTGGGTTCGACCGGGTCTATCGGGGAGAGCACGCTGAAGGTCGTCCGCCACCACGCGGACAGGTTGCACGTCGAGGCGCTGGCCGCTCTCGGCAGCAAGCTGGACAGGCTCGAGCAACAGGTTCACGAGTTTCATCCCCGCCTGGTGGCCGTACACGACCCGGCGAAGGCTGTCGAGCTCCAGGATCGGGTGGGCGATGAGACGGAGGTCGTCGCCGGAGAAGAGGGCCTCCTGCAGGCAGCTTGCCTGGACGAGGTGGACCTGGTAGTCGCGGCGGTGGTGGGGGCCGCGGGTCTGCCGGCCACCTACGCGGCCCTGGAGGCGGGAAAGGACGTTGCACTGGCCAACAAGGAGTCCCTGGTCGTGGCCGGTAGATTGCTCAAGGGGCTAGCCCAGGCCACGGGGGCCCGACTCCTGCCGATCGACAGCGAGCATGCGGCCTTGCATCAATCGCTGCGCTCGGGTCATCCGTCCGAGGTTCACCGGCTGATGCTGACTGCCTCGGGCGGGCCTTTTCGCACACGGGACATCACCACCTGGGGTGAGATTTCGCCTGCGGAAGCCCTTCGACATCCGACCTGGCGGATGGGTGCGAAGATCAGCATCGATTCGGCAACCCTGATGAACAAGGGGCTGGAGTTGATCGAGGCGCATCATCTCTTCGAAGTCCCGCCGGAGCGAATCGAGGTCGTGATACATCCACAGTCGATCGTCCACTCCCTGGTGGAGTACTGCGATGGCAGCTGGATAGCGCAGATGTCGGTCAACGACATGATCTTTCCCATTCAATACGCCCTGGCCTATCCAGATCGGTGGGAGAATGAGTTCGAGCGGTTGGAGCCACACCAACTCGGCCGTCTGGAATTCGAAATGGTGGACACCGAGCGTTTTCCAAGCGTCGATCTGGCCCGTGCGACCCTGTCCATGGGCGACTCCGCTCCTGCGGTGCTGAATGCCGCCAATGAGGTGGCCGTGCACGCCTTTCTGGCCGGCCGGATTCCGTTCCCTTCGATCGTGTCTACGGCTGAGCGGGTTCTGGGAGCCCATGATGCCGGACCGATCACGAGTCTGGACGATGCCCTGCAGTTCGATGCCTGGGGACGGGAGCGGGCACGGGAGTTGCTTAAGCTTTAGGGTCGACGAACAGGCTATTCTTTTCAAGCCCTCTCGACCGTCCGGTGGAGTCGTTGTGTCCCGACACTTGATCCTGATGACGTGTTGAGGGGAGAATCACCCCTTATCGAGGCGAGAAATGTCGAATGTTCTGGGTAATCTAGCTGCGTTTGTTGTCGCTCTTGGCGTCATCATCTTCGTTCACGAGGCCGGCCATCTCCTGATGGCAAAGGCCTTTGGGATGCGGGTGTTGACCTTTTCTCTCGGGTTCGGAAAGCGCCTCTGGGGATTCTCCCGCGGCGATACCGAGTATCGAGTCTCCCTGATTCCCCTGGGAGGCTATGTACGGCTGGGCGGCGAGGATCCGAGCGAGGTCAGTGACGACCCGCGAGATTTCATGAATGCGCCACGCTGGCAGCGGATCATGGTCTATTTGGCCGGTCCCGCCATGAATGTGATCCTGGCGATCCTGCTCATCGCCGGTGTGCTGATGGTGGGAATCCAGGTGCCGACCCTGCCTGAGATCCCTCCGATCGTGGGCAGTGTCGCTGAAGGATCGCCTGCCGAAGCCGCTGGACTCCTGCCTGGCGACGAAGTGCTGGCCGTGAACGGCAAGGAGGTCGAGAAGTGGGAAGACGTCCACTTCGCTTTCATCACCTCGCCGGAAAGGGAGGTCAGTCTCACCATTCTGCGCCAGGGGCAGCAGAGCGATGTGGCTCTGGTCCCGGTGAAGGTGCCCAAGTACGAGTTCGGGTATGCCGGCGCCTTTCCGACGGTCCTGCCGAGGATTGCGCAGGTCCTCCCAGACAGCCCGGCGGAGGTTGCGGGATTCCAGGCCGGAGACGAGATCCGCAGCGTGGACGGCAAGGCGATCGCGCTGTGGCAGGAGTTTGTCGACTACATCGAAGCCCACGCCGGCCAGACCGTCGCGGTGGAAGTGCTGCGGGCGCAACAGCCCGAGATGCTTCATGTCGTGCCTCGAGATGAAGGGGGCAAGGGTCGGATTGGCGTCGCCCACGGTTACTACCAGAAGCTGCCTCCAGGTGCCGCACTGGTGGAGAGCGTGCGCTACAACTGGCAGATCTCACGCCAGACCATGGCTGTGCTCGGCAAGATCGTCACTGGCCAACTGGCGGCGAAGAGCGCCCTGTCGGGACCCATCGAGATCGCGGCTCTGAGTGGGGCGGCGGCCAGGACGGGACTCAAGCACCTGGTGCAGCTGATGGGCCTGATCAGTATCAGCATCGCGATCCTGAATCTGCTGCCCATTCCGGTCCTCGACGGCGGTCAGATCGCGATTCTGTTGATTGAAGGGGTGCGGCGAAAAGACCTCTCCCTCCGTGCCAAGGAGAGGATCAACCAGGTCGGTTTCGTGTTCATCGTCATGCTGATGGTCGTGGTGTTATATTTCGACGTGGTCAAGAACATCCCCCCGGGGCTCCTCCCGGGATCGAATAGCTGAACCGCGTCTCGAGCGAAAGGACAAGAGCGATGGCAACCACGCTTGTCGTTGGCGACGAAGCACCCAACTTCGATCTGACCTCGACCGAAGACGCGGTCCTGATGCTGCGGGACGAGGTTCCGCGCATGGCCGTTCTGCTCTATTTCTTCGACGGCGAAGGCGAGCGAGTCCAGGCCGACCTGAAGATCCTCGCCGGTGGTCAGCGCAAGCTCAGGGAGCGGGGCGCCGTGATTCTGGGCATCTCTGCGGCGAAGATGGATGCGCTCAAGGGGCTGCAGCGGGACCTTCATTTGCAGTTTCCCCTACTCAGGGACGATCGGAATTTCTCGTCCCAATACGGTGTAGGCGCTGCCTCCGAGGAAGAAGCAGCGCCGCCAGCTCTGTTTCTGGTCGATCGCCATCAGAAGATCCTGTGGTTGGCTTCTCCTGTGCCGTCTGTCGAGGCCGCCATGGGGGATATCGACAAGGCCCTGCAGGCGCTTCCTTCCCAGACGGTCAATTATCCGAAGACGGTCGTGAATCGAGTCGTGGACTGGTGGGTCAACAAGATCCGCAGGCCCCGCATCGCTTGACCCCCCTCCCACCCTGAGGGTTGAGGCGTCCGTCGTACCTCCGGCCGGTCTTTGAGGGCTTGGGGGTTGAGGCGTCCGTCGTTCCTCCGGCCGATCTCTGAGGGCTTGGGGGGCGTAGGGGCATAGGGGATTGAAGATACTGTCTTCTCCGTCAAGTCAGTTTGTAGTTTGGGTCATAGGGTTGTTGGTGTTTAAGGACACCGTAGACGAGGTGTAGTAGTCGTCTCATGACGGCGACGAGAGCCTGTTTGGGTTGGAGTCCTTGTTGTCGTTTGCGTTGGTAGTAGGGGGCGAGTGTTGGGTTGTAGCGGATTGCGCTCAGGGCTGCCATATAGAGGGCTCTGCGGACTCGCCAGTTTCCCTGCTTGGAGATGCGAGGTTTCTTTCGCACCGAGGAGCCCGATTCGTAGAGGACGACGTCGAGTCCGGCGAAGCGGGTCATTTGCTTGGGCGAGGCGCTGAGCAGCCGTTGCCCGTATTCGGCCAGCAGTGTGCGAGCGGTTTTCTCTCCGATGCCAGGGATGGACATCAGGAGCTGATAGGCCGGTTCTAGTGTGGAGTGCTGCAGGATGAGTCGTTTGGCCTGGTGCTCGAGATCATCGATGAGTCGCTGGAGCTCGTTGTGGAGCACGGCGTAGGAGCTCAGGACGCTCTCGGGTGTCGCCGGGTCGGCTTGGGACTTCTCCAGGCGATCGCGCTCCCGGTTGAGCTCGATCTGGAGTTGGAGGATGCGCCGAGACAGGGCACGTAGCGTCCGACTGGGCCCAGTCTCCGGCGAGACCGGGGCCAGCTCAAAGGTCTCGGCAAAGCGCACCAAGATGGTGGCATCAATGGGGTCGGTCTTGCTGCGCTGCTCGGAGGCTTGGGCAAAGCGTCGGACTTTGCGCGGATTGGCGACGCTATAGGGGACCGCAGCCTGTTCGAGCCATTGAGCCAGGCGCAGCCAGTAGGGTCCAGTGGCCTCGAGGCACACCTTGAAGCTGTCCTCAGGGGCCCACTGGCAGAATCGACGCCAGCCGGCTACGGACATGGGAAAAGACTCGATGGCGAAACGTTGGGCGCTGCGTTGGGCAGCCGTGAAGGAGTGTTTGGCGACGTCGATGCCGATCCAAGACATGAGGCAATCTCCTGGGCTCCGGTAGTAGACTTGAGATCCGGTCAAGAGGACGGTGCCTGGCTTGTCGATACAGGCTCTCGCGGCCTTGGATACAGTCCGGCATCGATCGGGGCGCTTCTCTTCAAATGCAGGCCCGGAGCCTTCCGGCCGTGCGCAGCGTCTGATCCCGATCGCCTCTTGCCGGGTGGAGCCCTGCTCGCCGCAGGGCTCTCTTTTGCTGTCTACTCTAAGATACAAGCGGCCGGCGCCCCTGCCGGCCGTCGCTCCATCCGTCAGAGCGGCTTGTCTCCGGGAGGCCCGTCGAGGAGGTCGGAGTGCGGTAAGGTTCTCGAACACCGATAGACGTCTGCGAGGACCACCCCAGGAAAGCCATGATTCTGCTTGCTGGCGCCTGCCTGCTTCTCCTGCC
>JAUVRX010000114.1 GCA_030597375.1 Acidobacteriota bacterium | reverse complement strand
GACCGGATCGTGATCACTGGCCCGATCGTCGAAGGCGGCGTCGGCGTTGATGTGCAGGATCTCGACCTCGGGTTCGGCCTCTTCGTAGACGCTGCGGCTGACCATCACATGGTCCAGCAGCTGGGAGTTGCCGCGGTAGTTGAAGGAATATCGCTCGACCTCAGGGAGCAAACTCATCAGATTCACCAGCCCGGCGGCCTCCAAGATCCGTAGGGGACTGCGGAATTCATGGTCGTTCAGATCGCCCAGCACGATCACCCTCGATGTCGGATCCACCCGCAGGAGATTGTCGACGAAACCAGCGATCACAGCGGCCTGCTGTGATCGCTGGTCTTCGGTAGCACGAAACGGCGGCTGCCGGGGCCCGAAGAGCGGGTCGTCACCACGCTTCGACTTGAGGTGGTTGTTGACGACGAAGAGTTTCTTGCCTCGAAACTCGAACTCCACGGCCAGCGACTTGCGAGCCGGCTCGAAACCCCGGGTCTCATCGCCCTGGAAGGCGGGATGCGCGGGCTCGACGAGACCGGGGCTCGAAGACAGCTCGACCCGCTCGGGATTGAAGAGATAGCCGACTCGGATGTTGCCGCCGGGCTGTCCCCCGTCGGCGCCATCCTCTGGATCGATTTGGCAGTACTCATAGGCGGGTCCCCCAGCCTCGTGGATCGCCTCGATCAGCCCTTCGAACGTCTCATCGGCCTCGACCACGCCGTCATCCTCGGCGCCGCTGTTGTCCTGGACCTCCTGCAAGGCCAGGATGTCCGGGCTACCGAGCTGATCGACGATACCCGTGGCGAGACGCCGGAAGCGCTCGCCGCCGTCCGACGGATCGAGATTCTCGACATTGTAGGTGGCGATGGTCAGGCTTCCCTTGCCGCCCGTCAGGGTGCTGCGAGCGATCGCACCTGGGCGCTTGTTCAACTCGGGAAGGGCTTGGGTAGCGAGGAGTCGGAAAGCCCCGAATCGGTAATCCAGGATGCCCGTGATACTGCCTTCGAAGCGGTCACCGACAGCCGCTCGAGGAGCTCTACCGAGTCGGTAGCTGTCGACGATCAATCTCTCCGGATTGGCGTCCCCGGGGCGCAGGAGAACACCTCCGGCGGTCGAGCGTTCTGAAGTGGCCAACCCTGAGTCCACGACCACCACGAGATCGCCGCTACGCGTCGTCGGGCCGACGACCGGCGCGCCCCGGATCTCGACCCTCATCCCCTCGAGGCTCTCCCAGAAGTCGATACCGTCGTATTCAGGCTCGAACCACCGCAGGCCATCGTCGTCCACTACCGAGTCCGGAAGTCTGCGTCCTCCATGCCCGATCCAAACAGCGGCAGGCAGATCCACACCATTGCCGAGAATCTCGAACGAGCTCGCTTGCAGCGCCGTCACAGTCAGACCGTATCTGTTGTCCTCCTCCGCCACTCGACCCCACACCTGGACCCGGTCTCCGACAGCGACTTCCTCGGCATGATCGGCAAGAACCTGAATGGCATCCGAAGTCGCTGCGTCCACATCACCTTCGCTGTCCTGCATCCAGAAGCCGGCCTCCTTGCCTCCCTGCAGTGCCGTGACGACTCCCGAGAGAGGGCCCAGCCATTGGCCCTCGAGAGGTGAGACGTGCCCGGCCCCTTGTACGTGCGCGATCGTGGTCGGCTCGGTGCTCACCGCAAAGGCGACGATCTGGGACACCTGAAGCGGGTAGTTGAAATTGTCGTCACTCACCAGAATCAGTGCTCGGCGACCGTCGCCGAGCACCGGACCGAACGCCATCCCTTCCAAGTTGTCCAGATCCACGTCCAGGTCGGAAAGATCCACCAGGAGCTGCTTGGCGGCGGGTCGAATCGATTCGAGGTCGATCTCAGACAGTGAATCATGGTGACTGATGTCTGTTGCCCCTCGCAGGGAGACGAAGAAAAGGCGAATCGTATTGCCGGAGCCGATGGAAAAAGAGCGCTCCAGAGACAACAGATGGCTCTCGTCGAGGGCAATCAATTCCACCAGACCGGCCACTTCGAGACCACCCGCAACCGCAGCCGGGCTGGCGACTGGCTCCGCCCAATACACGAACTCGTCCACCAGCGAGCCGCTCCGGAGGTCGAACCGGGCGATTCGTGAGGGGCTCCTGCTTCCCAGCTCGGACTCCGGACCATCCTGGATCAGGGCATTCTCGGTGGCGACGATGGCATATCGGTTGTCAGGCGTGACTGTCAGGGCCTCGAGCCCGAGGTTGTTCCTCACCCCGCGACTTCCTCCCGGCTGTGGCAGATACCGGTCGGGAAGCTTGAAGGTCCTTACCGGCTGGCCATCGAGCTCGAACTCTCGGAGGAAGGGCGGGATCCTGCGGGCTATCTGGCCTTCCGAAGAGACGATGAGGGTCCCATCGGCAGTCAGCGCCGCCCCCTCGAGGTCCACACCCCTGGCCTCGAAAGGCTGACCGGGTTTATCCAGCAGCGTCACCACATCTGTGACCCGCACCCCTCCGTCCTTCAGTCTGCCCCCCTCCAGATCGATCTTCAGGACGAAGAAGCTGGCCGGAAATCGGAGGCTGGGCTCATCAGAGACGACGTAGAACGCAGCCGCTGTCGGGTCGTAGGTGATCCCCGACAAACCTCCTACGGCCCTACCCTTCACCTGCAGGCCAGGCCGTAGGTTCGACTGACCGATGAACTCCAGGCGTGTGGATACCTGCGAAGAGAAAGAGGCCGAGGAGACAAGGAGGCCTGCCAGGGCTATCGAGAATCGGATCGGGCCAGCCATGGGTCTAGACATCGCGAAATCTCATCGGAGTCCATCTTTTCATAGGCCCGATTCGCCTCCCGACCGCTCGACCCTGGCCGTGCGACGCGGAGGGCCCGAGCTCATCCCGTGCCCAGAGTCACTCCTGCCAGCGGCCTGACCGTCGGCCCACCGGCCAGGCTCGCCGCGATCTCCTGCAGAGACTGCCCGGTAATCGGGTGCAACAGCCGGGGGGCGAGGTCGACCAGCGGCAAGGCAATATGAGCGACCGTCAGGATCTGGGGGTCCGGGATCTCCAGACCCGCCGCGCTGTCCGTCAATACCAGGCTGCCACACATGGCGATATCCAGATCGATGGTCCTGGGGGCATTGCGGTTGGACGACCGCCGCCGGCCGAGCTCGAGCTCCAGGGGCCTCAGCACCTCGAACTTCAGGTCGCGAAGGTCGAGGTTGGTCGTGATGGCTGCGGCGGCGTTGAGAAACCAGGGGGCGTTCGGCGCTCCGACCGGCTCGGTCTCGAAGACGCGCGAGAACTCGGCCTGCGGAAAAGACTCGAGCAGCAGGACAGCAGCGCGGGAGATATGGACCCGCGGCTCGATGTTCGAGCCCATCAGGAGAAGGATCGGGGACTGTCCAGAGCTTTCCAAGACTCACTCGAAGTCCGAGCGTCGGCGCTCGATCTCGACACCCACCGAACGGGCGAAACGCAGGGCGCCGACTTTTTCCACACGAACCCGGATACCCTGCGCTCCGAATTCGAGGATTGCGATCTTCGCGATCGCGGCTGCAAGGGACTCCACCAGGTAGTGCGAAGAGCCTTCCACGTAGCGGATGATGGCTTTGGTGAGCGTGCGGTAGTTGAGGGAGTCCTCGACGTCATCGGACTGACCTGCAGCCCTCGTGTCCACGTAGACCGTCAAGTTGATCAGGATGTCCTGTCTCTTCTCTCTCTCCCAATCGTTGAGGCCGACGATGCCTCTGAGGAGAAGATCGTTGATCACGAGCTTGTCGCCTGTCATGAATCTCGGGCTCCCAGGATCACCTACTCAACTCTCCCTTGCCGCCCGACGATGACCGGCGCCAAGAAGATGCTCTCCACCGTCGACGAAGATGACGTCGCCGGTAATGAAGTCGTTGCGGGCCAGAAAAACTGCCGTCATGCCGACCTGCGAAGGCTCCCCTGTCCGCCCGACAGGTAGGGTCTCCCCCATCCGCCGCCATTCCATGCCGTCCGCATCGAGACCAGGTGGTGGGAGTACCGCTCCCGGCAGAATCGCGTTGACTCGCACTCCTGGTGCCAATTCCCGGGCCCCGATCCGGGTCAGGTGGAGCAGGCCTGCCTTGCTGACGCCATGTTGGACGTACCCCGGCCAGGCAGAGACGGCACTCAGGTCGACCATGTTGACGACGAGTCCAGGCGGGTCTTCTTGTCGACGGCTCTCGAGCATGAGCCGAGCAGCCTGTTGGGTGCAGAGGAACGGGGCCCGCAGGTTCACCGCCATCACCCGATCCCAGTCCTCGGCACTCACAGACTGATGCGGCTGAGGCTGGAAAGTGGCTGCACTGTTGACCAGGATATCGAGCTTTCCGAAGTGGGCTTCGAGTCGAGAGAAGAGCTCCTCGATCTCCTTCGCCCGAGAGAGATCGGCGGGCAGAGCCAAAGCCTCGACGCCCAGGGCCGACAGCTCGTCCACCGTCTGCATGGCCTCTTTCTTCGAGGTACCGTAGTGGACCACCAGATGGCAGCCCTTTTCGGCCAACGCCGTCGCAACGGCCTTACCCAACCGGTGAGCTGCGCCGGTGACCAATGCGACCCGGTCCTTCAGCTGCATGGTATCTCGCGGCCTCCTGATCTCTGGCTACCCGGTCCGCTTCCGAGGATGTCTGAGGTCGACGACTCGATTGTAGATCCAGGCGATCAAGCCGCCGGCGAGGCTTCCGAACAGGGCTCCATAGAAAAACCCCAGAAGAGCACCAGACCAGGTAACCGAATACCCGGGCAGGAAATAGCGCAGCAGGCTGAGATGCTGCCCGACGTTCTTGCCCCCCTGGAGGACAAGCCACATAGTCGCTACGAACAGGCCCGTCCCGGCCAGGAGACCGCAGACGATGGCCAGAATGCCGGCTCGTAGGCGCGCCACTGCTGACCGCACGAGCTCCTCCTCCGTGACTGTGCTTCTCCGCATCATGGTTCACCAACGCTCAAGGGATCGAAGACCTCGCTGATCTCCAGGCGGCGGCGAATCGAGCTCTCTGCAGCACCTACCAGCAGGTTGATCAGTTTGGCCATCAACAGACCGAGGCCGAATCCGAGCCCGCCAGCCTCTACGAATCCGACGAGTGCCCCAGTCCAGGATACCTCATAGCCGGTCAGGTATTGGCCTAGAAGCGACAGCGTCGGCCCCACGGGATCACCTCCCTCGAGAAGCAGAGCCACCGTACTCGAAAGGAGGATGAGGGCAGCGACAGAGCCGAGGGCCGAGCCCAGGGCTACCGGGTCGAAGCGCGCGAAAGCCTGGCGAATCAGCTCATCCAGCTCGGGCTGCTCCAGGCGCTCGGGCGTCAATCGGTCGCCGGCTCGTCGAGAGCTGTCTACCCCCTCCTCGTGGTACTGCTGTTCGACATTGACCGCCCACACGTCGTGAGTCTCGCCGCCGACATTCCGAGCCGCCCGCATGCCAGCCAGCCTGGAGTGCTCCTGATTGTTGTAGCGGTGCTGGCCATTGCGTCCGATGACCTGAAGGTTCGGAAAGCTGGCCAGATAGCCTCGAATCAGCGCCAGTGCCTCTTTGTAGGCATCGTCGTAAACAGGGTAGGCCTTCGGCATCCGCACCACGGTTCCATCAACGACGTCGCTGGCCGAAACCAACCCCAGCACGCCCATCTCGCGAGCCCCGAGCTCGAGGAGGTCCTCATCCGGAGAGCTCCAGAGATCGTCGCCCTGCTGAACGAAGTACTCGAGTCCGAGGGAGGTAGCGGAGGTGTCCGGCACCATCTCTGGACTCCAGTTCTTGAAGTTCTGCACCCGACCTACCCTGACCTCAGGCGAGTGGATGTAGATCCAGTTGTCAGGAAACACCTCCTCCCGCTCGACGATCAGGACCACGGTCAGAAAGTCACGGTAGCGCAGACGATTCGCGGCATCGAGGATCTCGGTCGGAGGCGGCGGAGAAAAGCTCGACAAGAGCTCTCGGAGAGGCATCGAAGAAATCACGTGATCTGCCTGCAACTCCTGCTCACCCCCCGCTGCGGCAGTCTCCACTGTGAGGGCCGTGATCCGGCTGTCTCGATGGTGCAGGCGTTTGACCGGTGTCTCCATGTGAACCGGCGTGCCCGAGGCCTCGAGGCGCTCGGCGAGACGCTCCCACATCATCCCCGGACCGAGTCGCGGATAGTGGAAACGGCCGATCAGGGTGGTAATCACCTCCTGATCGCCAGCCGCACCGATGATCGCGTTCTTGACCGCCTTGAACAGGTCCAGATTCTTGATGCGCTGCGCGGCCCAGTCGGCACTGATCTCGGTGCAGGGCATGCCCCACACCTTCTCGGTATAGGTCTTGAAGAAGACTTCGTAGAGTCGCCTGCCGAATCGATTGGAGACCCATTCTTCGAAATTGTCCTCGACCGGATGAGGGACCAGTTGGGCCCACAGATAGCTCAGGCCGACCCGCCCCGCTTCAATGAGACCCAGTCCCCGCAGGGCGTTCAACGGTTTCAATGGGTAATCGAAGAACTTGTCGTTGTAGTAGATCCTGGACAGCCGCGGTCGCTCCAGAAAATCTTCTCCGAGCACCTCTTCCCAGAGATCTTGGACGGCCGGGACCTTGGTGAAGAACCGGTGCCCGCCAATATCGAACCTGTAGCCGCGATACTCGGCGGTGCGAGAAATCCCACCGACCACCGCATCCTTCTCATAGACTTCCGCCGACTGGCCCAGAGCGAGCAGCTCATGGGCGGCGGTAAGGCCGGCGGGACCTGCCCCTATGATGATCGTCTTGGTCATGGGCCAGCGCCTATCCTATCTCGGTCCAGGGACCGAGATTCACTGCCGTCGAAGAGGCCAACCCGCATGATTCTCGAGCCCCACGGCATAGAGTGGACCGCAATGCCCACACCCTTGTTGCCTGAGCGGGGTTAGAGGATAGAGTTCTCAGCACCACGACCCGGAAAGAGTACACCCCCTGAAGAGCTGATACCCGTGACTGCGGCAGAGTCCGACCTCCCGAAGACAGCCCCCCACCAGGGTAATCCCGGTCTGGATAGCTCAGGTTCGGGTGCCTCGGGCCCGGCCGACTCCACCAGAGCGGTCGAGAGTTCACCGGACTCTCAATCCGTGCTGGAGAATTTTCTATCACTGGGCAGTGGAATCGTGATCTCCAAGGCGGTCGCCTTCATCGGCACCGCCTATCTGGCGCGCAAGCTCGGAGTCTACGGCTTCGGCGTCATCGGCTTTGCCGCCGCCGTCTGCGGCTACTTCGCTCTCGCTCTGAGGAGCGGTTTCGGCCCGGTGGGAGCTCGCGAGGTGGCCCGCCAGTCAGGCCAGATCGCACCCATGGCTGCCGGGGTGATCCTCCTGCGGCTGGCCTTCAGCTTCGGTGCGCTCCTGCTCACCTATCTGGCGACCCTGCTGCTCGACAAGCCGGATGTCGTCAAGTGGGTGGTGGTGCTCACCGCCTTGAGCTATCTCTCCCTGTCGCTGAATACCTCCTGGGTCTACAAGGGGTTGGCAAAGAATCGCCGCATCGGAATCAGCCTGATCATGACCCAGGCCATCTACGTGGCGACGCTCTTCCTGCTCGTTCGAGGGCCCGAGGATATTCTCTGGGTCCCTGTGGCCCTGGTCGGCGGCGAGCTCGTAGCGGCCGCCTATCTGGCCGTCCCCTTGTTCAGGGACTCGGCCTGGACTCCCGACCTGGCGAAGGCCTGGTCGATTCTCCGAGCCTCCGCTCCCCTCGTCATCGGCCAGTTGCTCCGCGCCCTGATCAACGTGTTCGACATCGTCCTTCTGGCGCTGCTAGTCGGAGAGATCGCAGTGGGCCTGTACACGGCGGCCTACCGAATCTGCTGCCTCGTGATCGCGCTCGGCCACTCGCTACAGGTTGCCTACCTGCCGGCACTCTCCAAGGCCGCCCATCAGTCGAGCGTCCGAGCCAGCCAACTCGTCAACAGAGCCCTGGAATTCTCCGCTGCCCTGGCTGTGCCCATGGCCACGGGTGGAATCCTGCTCGCCGCGCCCCTCCTCACCCATCTGTTCGGAGCCGAGTATGGCGAAGGTGCCGACGCATTTCGCCTGCTACTGGTGAGCATTGCCTTCATCTTTCTGCATGGCGTCTTCGGTCAGACCCTGTTGGCCTACGATCGGATCCGGATCCTGATGTGGATCCAGGCTGTCGGCGCGATCCTGAACGTGGTCTTGAACCTGGCTCTCATTCCCAGCCACGGGATCGTCGGGGCCGCAGCCGCCACGGTCGCGGCCGAGGGGCTCATCCTGACTCTGGACTACCTGGCCTGTCGGCACCTCGGGCTCGACATCGCCTTCGGTGTCCTGCTCAAGCCGATGCTGGCGTCAGCAGTGATGGCGGCGCTGCTCCTGTGGCTCGGACCGGAAACCTCCTGGCTCCTTCGCTTGCTGCTGGGGATCGTGACCTATAGCGCGACGCTCGTCCTGATCGGAGGCATCCCGGCAGATGCCCGGCCCCATCCTCGCCAGCCCGACAGGCAGTCTTAGCCGGACGAGAGGCTCTCCCCGGGCGAGCCTGGGCTCGAGGG
>JAUVRX010000282.1 GCA_030597375.1 Acidobacteriota bacterium | reverse complement strand
TGCCCGAGCCGCACCGTCGTCTCACCGCCCCCGATCAGGCAGACAGGTCGTTCCCGTCGCTGCCCGGCGATCTCCTCGAGCCGTGAACAGAAGGACTCGGCCGCTGCACTTACATCTCCATCGATTGGCCGCTCGATGGCCTCGACGTAGTAGCCCATGGATCCCGCTGCCTCTCTGGCGCCCTCCAGGGCCTGGGCGCTGGAGGCGCAGATGCAGTGCGTGACCCGCTCGAAAACAGAGTCTCCCGGCTTGGGAGTTTCGGGCATCTTGCCTGCAAATCCATCCCACAGGTGAACCTGGATGGAGACCGGAATCTCGGTGGCGAGCCCATGCCGTTCGACGATCTCCAACGCTTCGCCGAAGGTGGAAGCGTCAGGCGCAAAGGGACCCGAGGCGATGGAGTCCAGGCGATCGCCGATGACGTCCGAGACCAGGAGAACCAACACCCGGGCCGGGCGGGCGAACCTGGCTGCCCCACCTCCCTTGATGAGGGAGACATGCTTACGCACCACGTTGATCTCGTGAATGTCGGCACCGGAGGCAAGCAGCTGCCGAGTGAGCTCGGTCTTCTCAGCCAGCGTTATGGGTGGCACAGGCAGGGGACAGAGCGCCGAACCACCGCCCGAGATCAACGCCAGCACGAGATCCCGCTCTGAGGCCCCCTGCAAAATGCCCAGAATCTCCTCTGCACGATGCATCCCCGCGGCGTCGGGCTCTGGGTGTCCAGCTTCGGCGATCCGAATCGAGGCCACAGAGGCCTCATCGGAAAGGGTGTGACCGTACTTGACCACGACGAGACCCATCGAGATCCGATCGCCGACCAACTCCTCCACCGCGCGGGCCATGGGTGCACCGGCCTTCCCACAGCCGACGACATGGAGGCGGTCGATCTTTTCGAGATCGAGGCGCACCTCGCCGCTACCTTGCTGGACGACAAGCGCATCACTTTCACGACCCAGAACCCGCAGCACGGATCGGTAGGGATCCACCGCGGCCACGGCCGCTCGGAAGATCTGGAGCGCGTTGTCTCTCTGGCTCATCGCTGGCGTAGATCCCTGCTCAAATCATTGCCGTTCGAACAACCGCTCCGGCGACCCGATCTGGGACTGTCACGGCGTATCGGTCCTTCCACTCAAGGAAGGATACGCCACCACAAGGCCAAGAAGAGAGAGAAGACGCAACAGAGCCGATGAGTCGAGGACCATACCTGTTCTAGGGGTCCCTGCGTGCTAGAGTTGAGCCGACGGGGCTCCGATCCCGTTGGGCAGCAGAAGCACACAAGCGGCCGGATTCTGGGCCGCCTTTCATTTCAGAGACGATCGTCATTTTTCTCCGAGCGCTAGCCTCGCTCCGTGACGGTCGGAGGAGAATCTCATGATAAGCAAGCTCGCCCACGAGCCTCACAAGATCAAGACCATCCGACCGGTCTCCTTCCCCACCCTCGAGGAACGCAGGAAGTACCTGGCGGAGGCCCACTTCAACGTCTTCAACTTGACACCCTCACAGGTCGTGTTCGACATGTGCTCTCTGGGCACGAGCGCCATGACCCAGGAGCAGTTGTCGGGGCAGCTCATCGGCGACGAGGCCTACGCCGGGTCCCGAAACTTCGAGCGCCTCGAAAAGGCCGTACATGAAGTCTTGGGGCACACCTATATCTGCCCCACCCACAACGTCCTGGGATGCGTCAAGCTGGTCACAGCCACCATGGTGCCCGCTGGCTCCATGCTGCCCTCCAACGCCCGAACCCGTATCGACGTCCTGACCCCTCGGGACGTGGAGGTCCCCGACATCCGTGACCACGAAACCGAGATCTTCACCGGCAACGTCGACCTCGAGCGGCTCGAGGAGCTGCTGAAAGGGGGTCAGGTCGCGATCGTCGGTCTGCAAGCTTTCGGCGACGGACAGCACCCTTTCAGCTTGGAGAATCTCCGCGCCGTCCGCGCCCTGGCGGATCAGTACGGCAAGCGCCTGGTCCTGGATGGCTCGCGGGTCATCGAGAACGCCTGGTACATCCAACGACACGAAGAGGGAATGGCCGCTCGCAGCATCGCGGCCCTGGTCAAGGAAATCGCCAAGACTGTCCACATCTTCCAGCTCGACGGGGCTCAGGATCCCAAGTGCCCCACCGGAGGCCTGCTGGCCACCGACAACCCCGAAGACCACGAGCACTTCATGAACGAGGTGGTGGTCTTCGAGGGACTGCACACGTACGGCGGCATGGCGGGAAGGACCATGGAGGTCTTCGCCCGCGGCCTCGAGGAGATGTGCCTGGAGGAAGAAGTGCAATGGGTCATGCAGCAGACCGAGCACTTCAACGACCGCCTGCGCGAAGCTGGGGTACCGGTAGAGCGGGGCTGTGACGGTGCCTACATCCTGGCCGACGAGTTCTTCCCCCACCTGGACAGCTTCCAGCAGGATGCCTTCTCGGCCGCCCTCTACGAGATGTCCGGGATCCGAGCCCTGGCCCATGGCCTGGTTGGACGAGACAACCAGGTGCCGGTCCAGATTCCCAGGCTTGCCATGACGACTCGCCAGCTCGAGCAGGTGGCCGATGCCGTCATCAGTCTCTACCAGCAGCGACAGAGCGTGCCTCCTCTGGAGCCCGTCCAGGAGGGGACCTGGAGAGACGAGATGCGGTATCGGTGGGTCTACTCCAATCTCGAGCCCTTCGAGTTCGAGACCTATCCCTTCGTCATTCACACCGTTGAGCGGATCGCCACGCACAGCCGCCAGGAGCGTCGCAAGGCCATCGCGGAGGCGGGCTACAACACGTTCCTCCTGCGCTCGGCTGACGTCACTATCGATCTGCTCACCGACTCCGGCACCTCGGCCATGAGCACCGACCAATGGGCCGCCTACGACGCGGCGCGCGCCACCCCGACCACCTCCGACGAGTACCTGCACCTGGTGGAGGTGCTGCGGGAGGCCACCGGCTACGAGCACATCATCCCGACCCATCAGGGGCGGGCCGCCGAACAGATCCTCTCCGAGGTCATGATCCAGCCCGGCCAACTGGTGCCAGGCAATATGTACTTCACCACCACCAAGCTCCATCAGGAGATGGCAGGTGGAATCTTCGCCGACGTCATCGTCGATGAGGCCCACAATCCCGACAGCGACTTCCCCTGGAAAGGCAACATCGACATGGCGAAGCTCGAGGCCCTGGTCGACGAGCATGGCGCCGAGAAGATCGCCTACATCTCCTTCGAGCACTCGGTGAACATGGCCGGCGGACAGCCGGTCTCGATGGAGAACATGCGGGATGTCTATGCCTACTGCAGCAACCATCACATCCCGGTCTTCTTCGACGCCACCCGGATGGCCGAGAACGCCTTCATGATCCAACAGCGGGATCCGCACTACAAGAACACCAGGATCCGCGACATTCTCCGCGAGATGCTCCTCTATGGAGATGGCTGCACGGTCTCCGGCAAGAAGGACTTCCTGATCAACATCGGCGGCCTTCTGGCCTACCGGGACAACGCCGAATGGGCCCAGAAGTCCCTGGACAAGCTCCGAATCTACGAGGGCAACATCACCGATGGCGGTCTGGCAGCCGGAGATCTGGCCGCTATCGCCCAAGGAGTCGAGGAGATGCTCGACGACCGCTACATCCGGGCGCGTGTGTGGCAGACCGCAGCTCTCGGTCAGATGCTTCTGGACGCCGGCGTACCCATCGTCACGCCCCCGGGAAGCCACGCGATCTTTCTGGATGCCAAGCGCTTCCTGCCTCATATCGATCAGGACGAGTATCCGTCGCAGCGTCTGGC
>JAUVRX010000274.1 GCA_030597375.1 Acidobacteriota bacterium | reverse complement strand
TCCTCGAACTGGTGCTGGATGTAGAACAGCCAGACGCCGGCGGTTCCCGCGATCAGCGAAATCGGTAGCTGTACCAACAGAAAGCGCTGCAGGCCGACCAGCCACCAGGCCAGGAGCAGCAAAGCTACGGCCGCGGCGTTGGTCCACCAGATGCTGGACCACTCCCGTTTCCATGAGCGGGGGATGTCCAGGGGCAGCCTTTGCTTGATCAAGAACTGGAAGGCGGGGCCGATCACCAGCAGGGTAATGCCGTGCCGATAGACCCGGTAGCGGAGGCGCTGCCACCGTGACAGAGCCAGATACTCCTTGACGGTGAGGGTCTCGATGTCCCCGAAGGTGCGCCGATCCAGATCGCCCGACGTGCCGTGATGGATGGCATGGGTCCTCTGCCAGTAGTGGAACGGGGTCAACATCATCACCCCGAGCCAGAAGCCGACCGACTCGTTGGCCTTGCGGGATGGGAAGAACGACCCGTGCCCACAGTCGTGCAAGAAAATGAAGATTCTCACCAGCAGACCCGCGGTTGGGATCGCCAGGAGCAGTGTCAGCCAGTAGGAGACTTCGAGGCTGCGGAGCATGAGAAACCAGCCGACCAGGTAGAGGAAGCCGGTAGTGAGCAGTTGAAACAAGGCCTTGCCGGTATCGGCCTTCATGTAGGGTGCCAGCAGCTTGTTCCAGTAGCGGGCGACCTCGACGGTGGAGGGTCCGTCGGGTCGGACGGTGTGAACCGAGTGAAGGTGGGACATCAGGTTTTTCGACTCCCGGTAAGGGTGAGCGTGTCGGTTTTCGCCAATTCTCGTAGTCGGCCCATCGATGGCCTCTCTTGTCCAGACGTGCGGTCGACTATTGCGAAGGTACCACACGCCCTATCGCCGTGCCAGATCGGGCTCCCCTCGGAGACCGCCGCTAGTTCCCGCTGGGCAGCGTCCGCTCCAACTCGTCGAACCAGTTGAAGACCATGGTCACATGAGTCTTTGGCGCGACATCCGTGTCTTCGGGGAACATCACGAAGCGCTCTCCGTCGGGGGAAACGTCGTAGTCCCCGAACATGTAGCCGCCTACCGCGATACCGAACATTCCGCCCCGGAAAGGACCGTCCACCACCGCCTTCGGTGTGCCGATGCTCAGGCTGTCGCCGGCGGCTTCCACCGAAACCTCCATGATGCCGGAATTGGTGCGATAGAAAAGATAACGGCCATCCCTGGACCACTTCGGCCAGGCGCCACCTCCATCGGAGACCTGCCACTTTCCCCCCGCCGGCGGATAAGGTCGCACATAGACCTCGTATCGGCCCGACTCGTTGGAAGCGTAGGTGATCCAGCGTCCGTCAGGTGAGAAGTCGGGATACCGGTCGTCGAACTCGGTGGCCAGAAAAACCTCCGGCTCGCCGCTGCCATCGAGCGGCAAGATGTAGATGTCGAGATTCCCACCCTTCTGGATCTCTCCTGCGAGGAATTGGCCGTCGCCGGAGACGGAGAAGGGATAAAGGGCCTCATCGCTGTCGACAAGCCGCTCGACCTCCCCGGAGCCATCGGCTCGTTTGCGATAGACATTCTCCCGACCGTCCCGATTCGAGGTGAAGATCAGGTGCTTCCCGTCCGGTGTCCAGGCCTGATCGGCGTCGTAGCCGTCATGGAACGTCAGGCGGGTCGCCACCTCCCGTTCCAGGTCGTAGACCCAGACGTCCCATTGGTTGTCTCGGAGGACCGAGATTCCGAGCTTCTTGCCATCCGGGGAGACTGTGGGCTCGCCATAGGAACCGCGGGTCTCCCAGAGGGTGGTGGACTTGCCGTCCTTGTCCACCCAGACGATGGGATAGGTCGGGACACCCACCTCGCCGCTCACGTAGGCGAAGTCCCCTGGAGTGGAGGAGCTGAACGGGGCGCCGCCAGGGCCGTTGTTTGTGGTGATTCCCTCTACCAGAGGCGCCGGTGAGCCGGTTGGCTCCAATCGCGTTACATCGAACGGCATGCCGAAGAGAGTCCCGTCCCGAATGAAGACCAGATGCCCAGTCGGAATGTAGCGGGCGTAATACCCACCTTCGTGAATCACCTTCTGCTCACCTGTTTCGAGTGAGATGGCTTCGATGATGGCATCATCGGCACTCGTCAAGCCTTCGAAGGCAACGGTGTAGATGACGGCCTTGCCGTCAGGCGTGAATTGCGGCCATCGGTGGGAAAAGTCCCTGCGCTCTTCATCCAAGGTGGTCAGGGGCTGAGGTGTTCCACCGGCTGCCGAGACGGTGAAGAGCTCGCTGGAGCCATCTGGAGCGAGCGCGATGGTGTCGTCCGGGCCCCAGGAGGCTCCTCGACTGGCATCTACCTCGCACAGTGTGATCGGCGTGCCGCCGGTGATCGGCACCTTCTTTATCTCGTTGCGAACCGCGTATCCGACCCATTGCCCATCGGGCGAGAAGAAGGGGTGATAGGGCTCCTCGGCGACTGTGCCTGCCGCCAACTCCGTTCCGGCCAATTGGTCGAGCGACCGGGTGAAAAGAGCCCGGCCATTGTCGCTGTCGGTCACATAGACCAACCGAGAACCGTTGGGTGACAGAACGACGCTGGCTCCCAGGTCGACGAATAGGGGATCGTCAGCCAGCACCGCCTCGAGGCGAATGGGACTCTCGGGCTCTGGCGGCTCGGGCCAGAGGGCAACCAGAGCAGTGAGCAGGCCTACGGCAGACGCCGCAAACAGGGCCCCGGGCAGAACCCGCCTCCAGGTCGGCTGTGCTGGCTGGGCGGCCACTGCTGCAAGGGTCACCTCGGTCTCCGGGTTCGCCAGATACTGCTGCAGCGCGATGCGTGCCTCGCCGATGGCCTGCAGTCGGTCCGGGGTCTCCTTCTCCAGGCATCGCTCGAGCAACTTCCGAATCCGGCGCGGAAGGTCGTCAGGAAGCTCCTGCCACTCGGGCTCCCGGGCCAGCACCCCGGCAAGGGTGTCGGAGACCGTGCGGCCAGCGTAGACGGTCTTGCCAGTGAGCATCTCCATGAGCACGACGCCGAAGGCCCAGATGTCGGCACGGCGGTCGGCCAGCTCGCCCCGGGCCTGCTCCGGGCTCATGTAGGCGGCGGTTCCCAGCAGGACACCCACCTCCGTCATCTGAGCGGTAAGCGTCGGAGATAGAGACAGGCTCCCGGAGCCCGAGGAGTTGGGGTCCCCGGAGTCCAGGGCTTTGGCCAGGCCGAAATCCAGCACCTTGACCTGACCGTCGGAGGAGACCTTGACGTTGGCCGGCTTCAGGTCCCGGTGGATGATGCCCTTGTCGTGCGCGGCTTCGAGAGCCTCGGCGATCTGAAGAGCGATCTTGACCGCCTTCTGGAGCGGGACTGGCCCCCGGGAGATGAGCTCCTGGAGGTCTTCGCCCTCGGCCAGTTGCATGACCAGGAACTTGCGCCCCTCGGCCTCTTCGAGTCCATAGATAGAGGCGATATGTGGGTGATCCAGCGCCGCCAGCACCCGCGCCTCACGCTCGAAACGGGCCATGCGCTCGGCATCCTGTGCGAAGGCCTCGGGCAGCACCTTGATGGCCACTTCGCGCCCCAGGGTGGTGTCCTCGGCCCGCCACACCACTCCCATGCCGCCTTCGCCCAGTTTGTCGGTGATCTTGTAGTGAGAGAGATCCTGTCCGATCATAGTCACTCCACTTTCGAGCGCCGCGGCACCCTTGGGTCCATTCGCAATCTTCGGGAAAGCGTGGGACATGGTACGACACAGGGGGTGGAGGCGCCCGGGCGGACCTGCCGGCCGAGCGTTGGGGCATTGAGGCAATGGGGCAGTGGGGCACTGAGGGCCTAGGGGCTTAGAGCAGTAGGGGCTTGGGGGTCCTGGATCGTTGGTCATATTGAGCCACCCACGGGGATGGGGCGGCCGGCGTGCCTT
>JAUVRX010000196.1 GCA_030597375.1 Acidobacteriota bacterium | reverse complement strand
GAGGCACTGGGTGGCCAGCTCCCAACCGGAGACGGTACCCGTGGCGTCGATGGCGAGGTCGAACCCGAGGCTGTCATCGGCCAGATCCAGGATCGCTGTGGGGGCCGCTGCCGCTGAGGGCTCGATGGTGGCGACGGCACCCATTCTCGTAGCGATCTCACGTCTCTGCGTTGCGGGATCCACAAGCACTACCCGATGGCCGGCAGCCGAGAGCACGCCCAGGAAAAGCTGTCCCATGGGGCCGCCGCCCAGAACGACGACGTCTCTCGGCTCCGACAGTGAGCAGGCTTCGATTCCGTGCAGGACACAGGCGAGAGGCTCGGTCAGGCAGGCAAGCTCCGGCGCCAATCCCGGGGGTATCGGGTAGGTGCTCCTGGTGACGAATCGGGCCGGTACAGGGAGATATTCGGCAAAGGCACCGTTGACGTACTGGAGATCCCGACACAGGTTCTCTCGCCCCTGAGCGCAGTATCGACAGCGACCGCACGAGGCCGAGTTGAGCACGACGACCAGCTGCCCCGGTTGCCAGTGCTCGACCCCGTCCCCGACTGCGGCCACGGTGCCGGCACACTCATGACCGAATGGGGTTGGCACTTCGAGCATGCGCGGGTGCCCCCCCTGCATGAAGACCTTGAGGTCGGTGCCGCAAGTCGTCGCGGCGTCGATTCGGAGGGTCAACTCGCCCGGTCGGGGCCTCGGCAGGGGCAGGCTGCGTATCTCGATCTGTTCGGGGCCGAGGAGGTAGGCGGCCCGGTAGCTGTCAGGGAGCTCCACGGTCGGCCTCCCTTTCTCCAGGGGTCAGCAGGATTTTCAGCGCTTTCTGCTGACTGGCCAGCTCGACGGCTCTCTGGAAGTTCTGAAGCGGCAGACGATGGCTGACCAGGGGAGTCGGGTCGAGGCGACCCGAGGACAACAGTGCGAAGACCCGACGCTGCTCGTCCAGAGATCCCGAATAGGTCCCAATCAATCGTCGCTCGTGTTGGAAGATCTGATTCAGCTCCAGCACCAACCGCTCCCCGGGCTCGGCGTGGGCGAACAGGATGAGGCTGCCTCCTTCGCGGCTCAGGGGTAGTGCCTTCTCGGTTACCGACGGGCGCCCTACGGTGTCGAAGATCGCGTCCGCACCGATGCCTTCACTCAGGTGCTCCACCGCATCGGCCAGGGTTTCGGGCGCGCTGACAGAGTCGGCTCCCAGGGCTTCGGCGAGCTG
Source organism: Acidobacteriota bacterium (assembly GCA_030597375.1). GTDB lineage: Bacteria > Acidobacteriota > Thermoanaerobaculia > Multivoradales > JAHEKO01 > JAUVRX01. The sequence goes on along the minus strand of JAUVRX010000196.1, from coordinate 4,212 downwards.
CCGCCGCTGTGGAATGGGATCGCTCATGGCCACCCGGATCTGGGGCTGGAGGGCCCGGAGCACGAGCAGATGGAGCAGGCCCATGCTGCCACAGCCCAGAACGATCGCCGTCGTGGCCGCCGCCGACGGCGTCTCGACGTCGGGGAGGCCTGCCCGGTCGATGCCTCTGAGGACACAGGCAGCCGGTTCCATGAAGACCGCCGCTGCGTCCGGTAGGCTGGCAGGCAACACTCTGACGGCCCGTTCGACGGCTCGTCTTCGGACCAGAACGAACTCGCTGAAGCCTCCGGGTACCAGCAGATTCTCCCTGAACGTGGAGCAGAGAGTGTCGCTGCCACGCCGGCACAGGGGACACTCCCCACAGGCCACGTGGTGAGGTACCACGACCCTCTGTCCGGGCTCGAGGTCGATGACCCCAGGACCGAGCGCGGCAACACTGCCCACCAGCTCGTGGCCGAGCACGGTGCCCTTCGGAATGACATCGTTGTCGAGCTTGAACAGATCGGTGCCACAAAGACCACAGCACCGGAGTCGGAGCAGGACCTCACCCTCGGCCGGTTCAGGAAGCGGCATCTCCTCCAGTCGGGACCTGCCCCGCCCGACATAGCGAACGGCTCGCATCGTCCCGGTCTCGATTGGCGCGTCCATTCAGGAGACGTAGACCGCTCTGGCGGCATCCAGGGCGGCGGTACCTTCGGCGGAGTCGGTGGTCGATGTGAGCAGCTCGCCCAGAGCCATGAGAAGGCTATGGACGTTGTCGCGTCGGGCCGACTCGCCCATCAGACCGACTCTCCATACCTTGCCGGCCAGCTCGCCGAGACCGCCGCCGATCTCGATGTTGTATTCGTCCAGGAGGCGCCGCCTCACCTGTGCCTCGTCGATCCCTTCAGGTACCCATACCGCATTGAGTACGGGCAGTCGATGGCCCTGCTGCGCCGCGGGCGCGAAGCCGAGCTCCGCCAGGCCCGCCATCAGGGCGCGGCTGTGGAGACGATGGCGTTCGTAGCGGCTCTCCAGGCCCTCTTCGAGGACCAGTGCCAGGGCCTCATGGAGCGCGTAGTTCATGGAGATGGGTGCCGTGTGATGGTAGAGGCGCTGCCGCTCGGACCAGTATTGCTGAATCAGGGTCAGGTCCAGATACCAGCTGGCCACCTTTGTTTGGCGGTGCTGGAGCTTGTCGACGGCCCGCGGTCCGAAGGTCAGGGGCGCCAGACCAGGAGGGCAGCTCAGACACTTCTGGGTGCCCGAATAGCAGGCGTCGATCCACCAGTCGTCGATCCTCAGCTCGACTCCGGCCAGCGAAGTCACGGCATCGACGAGCAGGAGGCAATCTCGCTCTCGGCAGATTCGGCCGATGTCGACGAGCGGTTGCCACGCTCCGGTGGAGGTCTCGGCGTGAACGATGGCGACGACGCGCGTCGCGGGTGACCGATCCAACGCCTCTTGAATCTCCTGTGGGTCGAACACCTCTCCCCAGGGGCGGTCGATGCGGTGCAGCATGCCGCCGACTCGACCGACGATGTCGCTCATGCGATTGCCGAAGACACCGTTGACGCAGACCAGAACCTCATCGCCGGGCTCGACGAGGTTGACCAGGGCCGCCTCCATGCCGGCGCTACCGGTTCCGGAGATGGCGACGGTCAGCTGGTTCTCGGTGCAGAAGACCTGACGCAGACGCTGCTGCATTTGCGTCATCAGCTCCAGGAAAAGCGGATCCAGGTGGCCCACGAGGGGGCGCCCGATCGCCTCGTAGACGCGAGGATGCACCATCGAGGGACCCGGTCCCAGCAGAATGCGCCGCGGTGGAATTGCGAGTGCCGAGGGGTTGTGCTCAGTGGTCATGCGACATAGCGTCTCACAGGACTCCGCATCAGGGAAGGCGTGAACGGGTTCCCGCGGCCTACTGTTGTTCGGGTCCCTGAAGGGGCTCGGCGTTCTCGGGTCCGGTATTCGTGACGTAAGCTGGACGGGCGCCTTGTGACCAGGGCCACTCGATGAGCAGGCCGCTTCCGACACCCTCGGCAACGCGCTCTCCGAAGATCAGATCGATGAGATACATGGCGACGTCGTAGCTCCGGGATCCTCCCTGCGACGTCAACACCTTGCCGTCGTGCACGAAGCTGGCGTTGACGATCAGATCCAGGTCCGGGAAGGCCTCTGCGAAGCTCTGGTAGTCGCCCGGAAACGTGGTGCAGGCATGACCATCCAGAAGCTGTGCCTCGGCCAGGATGAAGGCCCCCCAGCAGAGGGAGACGACGAACCGGGCATCGCGGCCTGCTTCGCTGACCCAGGTGATCAAACGCTCATCGTTGCGGTTGGCGTCTCGACTGTGCTCGGCACTGGGGACCACGAGGATGTCGAGCTTCGGGGCGGTCTCGAAGGTATAGTCGGGCAGGATCTTCAGCCCCTCGGCGGTCGTGATGGGTTGCTCGTCGGCAGCGACTGTGAAGACTTCGATGCCCGGGTGGGGTGCCGAGTGGTGGACCGTGTGCTGGAAGACGTCCCAGGGCGCCATGAGCTCGGTGTTGTAGACACCATTCACAATCAGGAACCCGGCCCGCAGCGGGCGGTCCCGGGGTAGCGAACCCGTGGAATCTCCAACCAGGGGATGGCCGCCCAGGGTGAGCAGCAGTACAAGGACGAGCCCTCGTTTCCTATTTCGTCGTATCGACGCCCAACCCATGGAACCAGACCTCCCAGGAAGAAATTGACCGGCTCGGCCAGTCTAGCACCGACCCATCCGGGCCTTGGCCCGGGTCATGATTCATCCGGGTTGGGAGGTCTCGATTCGGGGTTGTCATAGAATACGCCTCACCCTGGTCTCCTCAAGAGGCTGCAAGATAGACGCGACAACTCTCAGGAGGTGTAGCAGTGCCCTATAGTCCGCTGATCGTAAACCCGATGAAGGAAGAGTTGACCTCGGTCGGTTTCCAGGAGCTCCTGACGTCGGAAGATGTCGACGCGTTCATGGCCGACAAGGAGACAACGGCCATGTTGGTCATCAACTCGGTCTGCGGATGCGCCGCGGGCCAGTTGCGACCCGGTGTTCGTCTGGCCCTGCAGAACGAGATCCAGCCCGACCGCCTGGTGACGGTTTTCGCCGGGCAGGAGACAGAGGCCACCAAGCAGGCCCGGACCTACTTTGCGGACATACCGCCCAGCAGCCCCTCCATCGCTCTCTTCAAGGATGGCGAGTTGGTCTACTTCATTCCGCGTCACCGCATCGAAAGCCGCAGCGTCGAGGAGGTCGCCACCGACCTGACGGCAGCCTTCGATCGCTACTTCGCTGCTACGCCCGCCTCCTGAATGGGCACCTTCCATCAGGACAAGGGTGAGCTGCACGGCATCACTGTTGTCGTCGATACCGTGGGAGCCGAGATCTACGTCGGTCGTTGCGACGAGCTGAATGAGGAGCGGATTGTCCTCCATGACGTCGATGTCCATCGACAGGGCGACAACGGTCGGTCGAAGGAGGAATACGTCGAGCGGGCCGCTCGCTTCGGAATCTGGAAGCAATTCGAGCAGCTGGCGATTCCCGCCGAAGCCATCGCTTCTGTGCGGCGCCTCGGAGATCTCTGAGCCATGGCCTCTGTGATCCTCGCATTCGGCGCTCTCTGGTGTGCCGTCGCAGTCGCCGCGGGCGCATTCGGCGCTCATGCTCTAGCCGAGCGACTGGATGCCCGCTCGCTCGAGCTCTGGGAGACCGCGGCTCGATACCTGATGTTTGGAGGACTGGGTTCTGTGCTGGTGGGTATCGCGGCCGTGCAATGGCCCCGCGCCGGCTTCCTCTACGCCGGTCTCAGTCTGCTCATGGGAGCCGTGGTCTTCAGCGGCACCGTCGGCGCCATTGCCCTGGGAGCGCCTCGCTGGCTCGGCGCCGTCACTCCCATCGGCGGTGTCTTGATGATCGCCGGATTCCTCCTCCTCGCCTGGACTGCTCTGCGGTTGTGACTCGAGCTCCTGAGGTTTTGAAGCGGCCGTCGCCCCTGTCGGCCGTTGGTACAGCTATCCAGCGAGGTTGTCGATGGGAGGTCCGCCCGGGAGACCCCAGGAGGCTACCCTCCCTGCCGCTGCGAGAACCTCCTTGGGTCCTCCCGAACGAACCTCTGGCACCGTTAGGGCATTGAGGCATTGAGGGCTTGAGGGCGTAAAGGCGTAGAGGATTGAAGCGGCCGTCGCCCCTGGCGGCCGTTGGTGCAGCTATTCAGCGAG
>JAUVRX010000010.1 GCA_030597375.1 Acidobacteriota bacterium | reverse complement strand
TCCTGCTGTCGAGCCCCATGCCGCGTGCCACGGTCTCGACATCGGCACCGAGCCTCTCGCAGAGGTGAGCCACCTCGTTGATGAACGAGACCTTGGTCGCCAGAAAGCCATTGGAGGCGTACTTGATGAGCTCTGCACTCTCCACGTTGGTGATCACGAACGGCACATCCGCGACCCGAAGAGGTGAGTAGATGTCCAGCATGATGTCGACGGCACGCTGATCTATGCTACCGATGACCACTCGATCTGGGCGGCGAAAATCGCTGATGGCGGAGCCTTCTCGCAAGAACTCCGGATTGCTGACGACGGCAAACTCGTGCTGTCCGGTCTGGGTCTCCCGAATGATCTTGTCGATCTTCTTTCCGGTGCCGATGGGCACTGTGCTCTTGGTGATGACCACCTTGAAGCCGTTGAGGTGCTGCCCGATGGAGCTGGCCACCTGCTCGACGAAGCTCAGATCGGCCGAACCGTCGGGCAGGGAAGGAGTCCCCACAGCGATGAAAATGGCTTGCGCTTCTTCGATCGCCGGTCCCAGATCAGTCGTGAAGTGCAGGCGCCCCTCGTCCATGTTGGTGCGGACAACCGTGGCGAGTCCCGGCTCGTAGATGGGGATCTCACACCGTTGCAGCGCCTCGACCTTGTCGGCGTCCTTGTCGACGCCGACGACGTTCATTCCGAAGTCGGCCAGACAGGCGCCGGTCACCAGACCGACGTATCCGCTGCCTACTACGCAGATGTTCATTGTTTCCGCTCCTGACTGTCAGGGTGAGGGAGGGGGCTTGTCGAATGTGCGCGCATCTCGGGGCTTCAGCTCTGCTGAGCCCGAAACCACTCGACAAATCGCTTCAACCCCTCTCGGATGGGAACTTTGGGTGAATAGCCGACCAGGGCGTTCGCCTTGCTGACGTCGGCATAGGTAATGGGGACATCTCCCGGCTGGTCGGGGAGGTGCTCGATGTTCGGCTCGACCCCGAGCTCGTCGGCGAGCCAGTTTACGAGGTCGGCCAAGGCGGTCGTTTCAGCGCCTCCGAGGTTGAGGATCTCGAAGGGGGGTGCCAGGTCCAGTGTGGCTACTACTCCGTCGATGATGTCATCGACGAAAGTATAGTCTCGGCGGCTGGCGCCGTCGCCGAACAGCGACAGCGTTTCGCCCCGGGCCAGCAGATCGGTGAACTTGTGTATTGCCATCTCCGGTCGCTGAGACGGCCCGTAGACCGTGAAAAAGCGCAGGCAGGCGATGCGCATGCCGTACAGGTGGTGATAGTTGAAGCAGAGCAGCTCCCCGGCCCGCTTGGTCGTAGCGTAGGGGCTGATCGGCTGATTCACCTCGTCCGACTCGGCGAAAGGCACCTTCTTGTTGATGCCGTAGACCGATGACGAGGATCCGAAGATGAAGATCTCCGGACCGTGGGTGCGAGCCGCTTCGAGTAGCCGCAGGGTGCCGATACAGTTGGTGTCTTCGTAGAGGATCGGCTCCTGCAGGCTGGGTCGAACACCCGCCCGAGCCGCGAGATGGACGACCGCGTCGAAGCCGCTGTCACGGAACAGCTCGTCGACGAGGACTTCATTCCGGATGTCGCCCTCGACCAGTCTGTAGCCGGGGTTGTCCAGAAAGGGCTGGATGTTGGTGCGCTTCAGGGCCGGATCGTAGAAGTCATTGAAGTCGTCGAGAACCGTGATCCGGTCTTCGCGCTCAAGAAGGCGTCGTGTCAGGTGGCTGCCGATGAAGCCAGCCCCCCCGGTGATCAAAACGTGATTCGTCATTGTGGAATCCACTCAGCTCCTACAGACAGGCCACAGAGGGCCCGACTCGACCGGAACTCTAGCCCAAAAGGTGAATGTCAGTACACTGCCTCTTCACTTGCTGCCTTCGCCTGGGACCTCGGCCTCGGCTTCGAGTTGGTTCACCTGGTCCTCATAGCGTATCTTGATGCCCGATTTCTGACTTTTTCGAACCAGCCACCGTAACATCTTCGACTCGTCGATGCCGACGATAATATCGTTCAGCGCTTCGTAGATCTCTGGATTCTCGATCAGTTGCCCGAGCGTGCCTTCGCCGCGGGCGAGTTTCTCCGAAACGAGATTCAGGTTCTGGAGCATCTGCTGGAGCTCGTCGAGGATCTGGCGCGCCATCTCTTCGTCATTCAGGAGGGCAGGCAAGAGTCCCTCGCCGGAACGCAGTTGTTCGCCTGCCGCAGACAGGGACTCCGTCGCCTTCTCCATGTTGACCAACAGCGTCTGGACGCGATCGCGCGTCTCGGCGTTGTGGAGAAGGTCCGCGACCAGGCCTTCCCCTTCCTCCAGGCTGGTCAGCACATGGGTGAACCGGTCGACGGAGGCATCCAGCTTGACGACCAGTTGATCGTCCATGATCAGTTGGCCCACGGTGCCCTGACCACTGTTGATTTGAGTCGTGATGTTGCGGACCGATTCCATGATGGCAACCAGCCCCTGCTTGGCCGTGCGGCCTGCCTCGGAGTCGGCGAGGAGCTCACCCAGAAGTCCTTCACCGGCTTCCATGCGGGCCAGGATATTGCGCAGTGAATAGGAGATGGCCACGGTGTTCTGCACCGCGTCCCCGCCGGTGGCGAGGAGTTTCTCGACATCGGTGGGTGGTGCCGCCGGAACATAGCCGCCGGATGGGATCAGAGGTGAGTCCGGCGAGCCCGAAGAGATGTCGATGAATTTGTCACCCAGCAGGCCCAGAGTCTTGATGCGTGCCGTCGAGTCTTCGCGAATTCGATCGCCGTAGCGACGGTCGACGTTGATCCAGACCGTCAGGAGCTTCTCGTCGACGCTCTCGGGCAAGACGACCTTTTCGACACTGCCGACTGTGACGCCGTTCAACTGGGTCGGGCTGCCCGGAGCAAGGCCGAGAACGGTCTCGAATTGGATGTAGTAGCGATTCTTGAGCGCGAACAGATTGCGCCGCTCACTGACCAGGAAGACGCCGATCCCCAGGATGATGAAGGCCGCCACGAAAAGCAGGCCGACCTTGGCCTCACGATGCATTTTCGTCCCCCATACGGCCGGCGAGGAAGTCGGCGAAAAACGCATCTGCAGTACGATCGGCCTCTTCCCAGCTGCCCAGGAAGCTGAAAGTGCCGTCGCGGAGAAATGCCACCCGGTCCCCGACATGGCGAGCCAGCGGGATATCGTGTGTGACGACGACAGAAGTCGTGGACATACGGGTCTGTGACTCGCGAATCAAGTGAGCGATGAGGGCCGAGGTCATGGGATCCAGGCCCGTGGATGGCTCGTCGAAGAGAACCACTTCGGGGTCCATCGCCAGCGAGCGAGCCAGTGCTACCCGTTTTTTCATGCCACCGGAAAGCTCCGAGGGCATGAGATCCTCGACATCCTCGAGTCCGACCAGGGAGAGCTTGAGGCGCACTCGTTCGTGGATCTCCTCTTCCTTCATGTCGAGGTGCTCGCGGAGTGGAAACGAGACGTTCTCCTCGACGGTCATGGAGTCGAAGAGTGCCCCTCCCTGGAAGAGCATGCCGATCCGGCGGCGAATCGGGTAGAGGTCCTTTTCTCGCATGGAAGAGATCTCGATACCATCGAAGATTACAGTTCCGGAGTTGGGCTTTTCCAGTCCGTTCAACTGCCGGAGCATGACGCTCTTTCCAGAGCCCGACCTACCGAGAATGACCAGCGATTCACCCTGCTGGACCTCGAAGTCCAGGCCTCGAAGGACTGTCTTGCCGTCGTACTCCTTGACCAGCCCGCGCACGGTATAGATCGGTGTCGTCATGCAACAATCCCACTGCTCTTGGCTCAAGCCAGAAGGTGAAAGAGCTTGGTCAAGAAGAAATCGGTGACCAACACCAGAATCGCGGCGACGACGACGGTATTTGTTGTCGCTCTGCCGACACCGTCGGCGCCACCCCGCGCGGTGAGGCCATTGTAGCAGCCGACGATGGTGATCCAGAAAGCGAAAAAGAAGGACTTGCCGATGCCGCTGAAGATGTCCTCGAGCGTCAGATCGGAGAGCACATCGTTGACGTAGAAGCCTGGTGTGAGGCCGAGCTCGTACACCCCGATGATCAGACCGCCGATGACCCCGAGAAGGTCTCCGATGATCGTCAACATGGGCAGCATCACCAGTGCGGCGACCAGCTTGGGGACTACCAGTTTCTTGACGGGATTGGCGGCCATGGCTCGCATCGCATCGATCTGCTCTGTGACTTTCATGGTGCCGAGCTCGGCGGTCATGCCGGAGGCGATCCGACCGCCGACGACCAGGGCGATCAGAACCGGACCCAGCTCTCGAATGATGGACTTCGAGACCACCGTGCCGATGTAGTACTTGACCCCAATGGATGGCAGGCTGTAGGCGGTCTGGAGAGCCAACACCATGCCGGTGAAGATGGTCGTGATGGCCGCCACGCCGAGGGAGCGGACCCCGATCTGGTACATCTCGCGGATCCAGGAACGAACCTCGAAGGGAGGTGCCATCATCTCTACCAGGGCCTGCAGCCCCAGATTGGCCATGCGACCGGCCTCCTCCAACGTATGGGCCAGGGGCCAGCGTGAGCTCATGATCGAATCGGCCACCAGAAGAAGATGAGAGCCAGGCCGATCAGCAGCTCGGCTCCGGAGAGGCGGATGAGATTCGAAGCGCCCGCCCCTCGGGCTGCCGCGAAGAACACCAGCGCCAGAGTGAGGTGGGATCCGATGGCTACAGCGATGATTGCGCTGTAGCGTCGGACATCGCCACTGGCAACCAGGTAGAGCAGGCCCAGGGAGGCGAAAAGCACCGCGGACAACCAGAGGTAGAATGGATCATTCGGCGAGCCGAGACCGAGTCGCTGAACTGTCGTTCGAGGTCCCCAGGCTAGCGAGATCGCCATCAAGAAGCTGAGTGTGGCGCCGCCGATCAGGCTTGCTCGCAGCCATTTGAGGCACCGGAATCGCCATGCGAAGTAAGCGCGCGTAGACATCGAGAGCAGATTGTAGCAAGGGGGGCGGCAGATAAAGCTCATGGTCGAGAACGAGATATCGAGAAGATCGGGTTCCCTCTGGGAAACCGTGGCGTCGATCTTGGCCACCCTTGCCGGGAATACGTACCTGATCCTGGGGAGCCTTCTCTTCAGTGTCCTTTCCATACTGGGCGCCTGGCTTCCGCCGCGTGGTAACTGGGTTTTCCAGATGGCTCGGCTTTGGAGCCATGGTCTGCTGCTCTTCAGTGGGGTTCGTCTGGATGTGGACTACGCGGTGCCCCTGTCCTCGAATCAGCGCTGCATCTACATGTCGAACCACCAGAGTGTCTACGACATTCCGGCTTTGATCGTCTCGCTACCCGGGCAGACCCGACTGCTCGCCAAGCAGAGCCTGTTCCGAATTCCGATCTTCGGGTGGGCCATGAAGGCGGGTGGCTTCATCAGTATTGATCGCAAGAACCGCAGCAAGGCGCGGCAGAGCTTCAATTCGGCGGTTTCCCGGCTGCAGGAGGGCAGCTCGGCACTGGTCTTCCCTGAAGGAACCCGCTCCGTGGACGGTGAATTGCAGCCTTTCGAGCGTGGAGGCTTCCTTCTTGCCCTCAAGAGCGGCTTGCCCATCGTGCCGGTGGGCGTCATCGGCAGCATGGCGATTCGCCAGAGAGGAAGCTATGTCGTGCGGCCAGGTAGAATCACCATTCGGTACGGACGGCCGCTGAAGGTCGAGGATTTCGGAGTCAAGGGCAAGCAGGAGCTGATGCAGGCGGTTCGTGAACAGATGGCCGACCTGGCTGGTCTCGAGCCCTGACCCAGCCTGCTGGAGCCTCATCTGTGGCGGGCACGCGTCGAGGACGCAACAGGGACATCGCTTATCCAAGGACACATTGCATCACGAGGAGCTCAAATGTCGAAGGAGATCGAGAATCGAGTCTGGGAACTCTTGAAGGACATCAATTTTCCCGGAATGAGCCGCGACATCGTTTCTTTTGGGTTTGTCGACCGGGTACAGCTGGATTCGGGCAGATTGGAAGTGGATCTGGCAGTTTCGACACACCACCGACAGCTGGCCGATCAGGTCCGTGATGAGGTCGAGGCGACGCTGCGAAAGGCCGAGGTGGCCGACGAGGTGGTCGTATCCCTGAAGGCGGTGACGCCTCATTCGGCTGCCCAGGACGCTGTCGCCCAGGATCCGGACCTGATTCCCGAGGTGCAGCATGTAGTCGCTGTTGCGAGCGGCAAAGGTGGGGTCGGCAAGTCGACAGTAGCGGCCAATCTTTCCATCGCCCTGGCGCAAGCTGGCTACAGGGTCGGACTCCTGGACGCAGATATCTACGGGCCCTCGATGCCCATGATGTTCGGGATTCATCAGCAGCCGCTTGTCGAGCGGGAGCGGCTGATCCCATTCGAGAAGTACGGTGTCAGGCTGATGTCTCTGGGTTTCGTTCTCGACGACGACACACCGGTGATCTGGCGGGGCCCGATGGTGATGCGAGCGATCGAACAGCTCCTGGCAGATGTGGAGTGGGGCCCGCTGGACTATCTGATCGTCGATCTGCCGCCAGGCACCGGCGACGCCCAGCTGACGATCAGCCAGAAAGTGCCGTTGTCGGGCGCTGTGATCGTCACCACGCCCCAGGACATCTCCCTGATCGATGCCCGCAAGGGCCTGGCGATGTTCCAGAAGGTCAATGTGCCGGTCATTGGCATCATCGAGAATATGTCTACCTTCATCTGTCCTCATTGTGGAGAGGCCACGGATATCTTCAAACGCGGCGGGGGTGAGCGCACCGCTGAAGCCCTGGGGTGTGCGTTCCTCGGCCGAATCCCTCTCGATCCCGCGATCGTCGAGGGTGGAGACGCCGGCGAGCCCATCGTCGTCTCCCAGCCCGAAGGTGAGCATGCCGAGTCGTTCAAGTCCGTCGCCGACGCAGTCGTGGTCGAAGTCAGCAAACGACAGGCCCACAAGCTGTCGATTTTCTGAGTTGCGGCCCACCTCTGGAGCCCCTTGGTGGAGCAACAGACTTCCCCAATAGCCGTTATCGCCGACGCTCACATCGGTGGCCCTGGAGGTCCGGCCGGGCCACTCGTGGAGCAACTCGAGGCTCTGGCGGCCGGGCCACCGGGCTATCTGCTGCTCCTGGGAGATCTGTTCCATGTCTGGGTCGGTCAGCCCAGCTACGAGACTGCCGAGATCCGTCAGGTGATGGCGGCCCTGACCGACCTGCGAGGCCTTGGCTGGAGGGTTGATTACATCGAGGGCAATCGGGACTTCTTCATCGCCGAAGGGCCGTATGCGAAGGTCTTCGACACCGTCTCAGACGAGATTTCCTTCCAGGCAGGGAGCCGGTCCTACCTGGCGGTCCACGGAGATGGACTGAACGATCAGGACCGCCTCTACCGGTTCTGGCGTTGGCTTTCGAAGAGTGGTCCCAGTCGATTCTTCATGCTTCATCTGCCAGGCGCAGTGGCCCAGAGGCTGATTCGCGTAACGGAAGGGCAGCTATCCAAGACTAATTTCAAACACAAGAGCCGGATACCACGTCAGGTCATCTCACGTTATGCCGTTCGAAGATTCGCCCAAGGTCACGATGCCCTGTTGTTGGGTCACTTCCACGAGGCCCGGACCTGGCATGTCGAAGGCGGCGAAGTGCGACTGCTCGATGCCTGGTTCAATACCAGGCGAGTGGAGTGGCTGTCATCCGAGGCTTGATTCGTTGTCGAGCCGCCAGAGTGGGAGGAGCCGTCCATGACGCCTTCACTTTCCTCCTGTAGAGGCAGGTGCCCGATTCCGGGTGGAGTCGCGATCGAAGGCACCGTGAGGGTACCGCCTTCCAAGAGCCTGACCCAGCGATTCCTCAATCTCGCCTTGCTGGCGCGCCAACCGGTAGTGCTCGAAGGCCCACTTCAGTCGGAGGACATTGAGCTGTTCGCGACGGCCCTGAGTCAGGCAGGTTACGCGGTTTCGCTCACCGACGATGCCATGGAGATCCGACCTGGACCCACTCCGGAAGGAGGCGACCTGTTTTGCGGCAACAACGGAACCATGCTGCGTTTCTTGACGGCGTCACTCACCGCCATTCCGGGAGTTTGGCGCCTGGATGGCAGCGCCCGCCTGAGACGGCGCCCCTTGGGCCCCCTGGTCGAGGCTCTGGGAAGTCTGGGAGGGCAGATCGAGTATCTGGAGCGACATGGGTTCGCTCCACTGCGAATCTCGGGCGGCAGTCTGGAAGGTGGTCGAGCCGAAATCGACGCTCGGCTATCGAGCCAGTTCGCTTCGGCGATCCTGATGGCGGCGACCGGCGCCAAGCAAGCGGTGGATCTTCGAGTCCGATCCCTGAGGTCGGCTCCCTATGTCGACCTCACTGTAGACACCCTCTATCGCTTCCAGGCAGGGATCGAGGCACTTGGGAAGGAGGGTACGGGTACCTGGCGGGTGTCTCCTGGTCCTCTCGAGGGCGGAACGTGGAGGATGGAGGGCGATTTCTCGGCTGCCGCCTATCCCGCTGCGGCAGCGGCCCTGGCCGGTGGCAGGGTTCGTATCGAGGGAGTCTCACTCGAATCAAGGCAGGGAGATCGCAGGTTCCTGGAGGTGCTGGCCGACATGGGGGCTGGCGTCGAGTGGCTCTCGGGAACGCTGCAGGTCACCGGTGCCGAGGTACTGCGCTCTGTGGAGGTGGACTTCTCTGATATGCCGGATCAGGTGCCCACCCTTGCTGCCCTGGCACCCTACGCAATGGGTACCACGACGATCGCCAATGTTCCGCACCTGAGGATCAAGGAGAGCGACCGCCTGGCGGCGATGTCGACCGAGCTTCGACGATTGGGCGCGGATCTCGATGAGCTGCCTGACGGTCTTGTCGTGCGCGGCACCTGGGTCGACAAGCCGGTTCCTTCGGGGGAAGTCGAGGTCGATACCTACGGTGATCATCGCATCGCCATGAGTCTGGCGATCTGCGGACTTCGCCGTCCTGGAGTCGTCGTGCGGGAGCCCGAGGTGGTTGCAAAGTCCTACCCCTCTTTCTGGCGTGACCTCGAAGGGCTCATAGAAACATGAAGAGCTCGTCGATCACGCCGCTGACCCCGATTCGAAGAGATGTTGGGTGAGAGTCCGAGGCTGAGGTCGGCCCTCGAGCGCCTGGCACTGCTGGCCCCTTCGGACCTGGCGATTCTCATCGAGGGCGAGACCGGAACCGGCAAGGAGCTGGCTGCCCGACGGATCCACCGGCTCAGTTCGAGGGCCTCACTACCGTTTCTGGCGGTCAATTGTGCGGCGCTGCCGGAGTCCCTGCTGATCTCGGATCTGTTTGGACACGTCAAGGGATCGTTCACGGGAGCCGATCGTGATCGAGCCGGCATCTTCGAGGCTAGCCGCGGTGGGACCGTGTTTCTGGACGAGATCGGAGACCTGCCACTGCCAGCGCAGGGTAAGTTGCTGCGAGTGTTGCAGGAGGGAGAAGTCCGCAGGTTGGGCGAGAGTGTGCCGCGCCAGGTGGATGTTCGAATCGTCGCGGCTACCCACCAGAGCCTCGCCGAGATGGTGAGCAACGGAGACTTCCGCCGAGATCTCTTCTATCGGCTCAAGGTCGGATGCATCGTACTGCCTCCTCTCCGGGACCGGGGGATGGACGTGCTGCTCCTGGGGGAGCACTTCCTGGTGCGCGAGGGCTACAGCCTGAGCGCCGACGCCCAGCGGCAACTGCGCTCCTACCCTTGGCCCGGCAATGTGAGGGAGCTGCAAAACACGCTGGAAGTCGCCAAGGCACTGGCAGACGACTACGTCATCGGGCCTGAGCACCTGGAGCTGCCGGATTCCGATTTCAGATCCGCTACCGGCTACCATGAACAGGTTCGAGAATTTCGCCGTGAGCTGGTACGGGAGGCCCTGAAGGCCAGCAGCGGGAATCGCGCCGAAGCGGCCAGGATGCTCGGCCTGAGCCGACAAGCCCTCTCCTACCTGGTCCGTAGCCTGGCGATCATCTGACGCTGGGCTCAGGGCGGGTTGGCGTTGTCGAAGCAGGGGCGCAGCAGTTCGACAATTCTCTCGAGCTCGACCCGGTCGACGTCATCGAAGGCTGCGGGCTCACGGGAATCGATGTCGAGCACCGCCACCAGGTTTTCGCTGGAGTCGAACACGGGCACCACCACCTCGGAGCGGGAGAGTGAGTCGCAGGCGATATGGCCCTCGAAGCTGTGGACATCGGTCACGACCTGGGACCGTTGAAGCCGAGCTGCGGCGCCGCAAACACCCCGTTCGAAAGAAATCTCGAGACATCCCACGGGCCCCTGATAGGGGCCTACGCGCAGCAGGCCGGGAGCCACGACGCGGTAGAAACCGGTCCAGCTGGCAGTCGGGAGCAGGTCGTGGAGAATGGCCACCGTGCTCGCCATGGCGGCGACTGGATCTTCGAGATCGCGGACCAGCTCGGCGATACGGGACGCGGCATCTCGGTAGAGGTCGACTTTGTTCATGACCGGGCTAGTCGGACGACTGCAGATGATCCCACCCCTGGGCAGCCAGGGGACCGGTCTGCCCGTTGTCTACCAGCAGAATCGATCGCTTTCGGGTGAGCTCTCCCACGCGGGTACAGCCGAAACTTTCTGGCGGGTGGAGCGAGGCCGGCAGGGAGAACAGGAGACAGTAGTCCTCACCGCCTGACAGCATGAGCTCCAGCGGCTTCAATTGCAGCCGGGCGCACAAGTTCAGGAAGGCCGGCGTAACCGGGAGCTTCTCGGCGTAGAGACGGGCGCCGACGCCACTGTCCCGGCACAGACGATGAAGGTCCAACGACAATCCATCGGAAACGTCGATGGCCGCAGCCCTGCGGCGACGGGCGAGCCAGCGCCCGAGATCGATCTGGGGACTCGGGAACAGATGACTGCGAATCGCCCTTCTGGCTGCGGCAGCCAGCCTGGGATTGGAGGCCAGGGAGGGGGGCAGTCGGATGCGAGACTTCTGAAAATCAGCATCGCCTGCAAGCAGGTGGCGGCCCAGGGCAGACTGACCTACGGGACTCCCGAGCCAGAGACGATCTCCTGGCTGGCCGGCGCCTCGCCGAAGCCACTTGCCTCCGGGAACCTTGCCGCCCACCAGCGTAAGAGTTGCCGAAAGGATGGGGCCACGTGCCAGGTCGCCACCTGCCAGCTCCACACCCGATTCTCTGCATGCCTTCAAGAGATCCCGGAGGAAGCTCTTGATGTCGTGGTCGGGAGGGGAGCTCAGGGCGAGGAACGCGTAGCGCGGTTCGGCTCCCATGGCGGCCAAATCGGAGAGATTGACTGCCAAGAGGCGCTGTGCAACGACTCTCGGGTCGATATCGGCCGGGAAATGCACGCCCGCAATCTGGTGGTCGACCGTGATCGCGGTTTCCGCTTTCGGCAACAGTGCTGCATCGTCGCCCATGCGGTCGCTGCCTTCCCGGTGCAACTGTTCTCGGAGCCACTGCAGGAGGCGGTCTTCTCGACTGAGGCTCATGGCTGACAGGCGCTCTGGTTGGGGAGCTTCAGCTCGACTTGCGTCGAGCTCTCGCCTTTTTCAGAAGGGCGATGTCCAAGACGTCGCGCATGTCCTCGGCGAAGTGGAACGTCAGACCCTTGCGAAGTTCCGGCTGGATTTCGTGGAGGTCCCTCTCGTTGAGTCGGGGCAGCACGATCCTCTTGACGCCCGCCGCCTTGGCGGCCAGGACTTTCTCCTTCAGTCCGCCGATGGGAAGGATGTCACCCCGCAGCGTGATCTCGCCGGTCATGGCGACGCGACGGTTGATCGGCCTGCCCAGGACGACCGAAACGATGGCTGCGGCAATGGTGATTCCGGCCGAAGGACCGTCTTTGGGGACGGAGCCCGCCGGCACATGAATGTGGAAGTCGTGCGTGGTGAAGAAATCTTTGGGAAGGTCGGACCCGGCACAATAGGACCTCGAGAAGCTGAGGGCGGCCTGGGCGGATTCCTTCATCACCTCTCCGAGCTGGCCAGTGAGGCGCAGCCGGCCCTTACCTGGCAGGGCTACGGCCTCGATGAAGAGGAGATCGCCGCCTGCTGCGGTCCACGCGAGACCGGTGGCCACACCGACTCGGTCGATCGTCAGGAGCTCCTCGCTGAAGTGCTTGGCGGGACCCAGAAAATCTTCTACCTGGGTCAGGGAGACGGAAGTCCGGCCCTTCCGGCCCTGGGCCACCTGGACGGCCACCTTGCGGCAGATTGCGGCTAGCTCGCGCTCGAGATTGCGTAGACCCGCTTCCTTGGTGTAGTCCTTGACGATCTTGCGGATGGCTGCTGTGGAAAAGGAGATCTGACTGGACTTGAGGCCGTGCTCTGCAACCTGCTTCGGAATCAGGTGGCGTCTTGCGATCTGCAACTTTTCCTGGCCGGTGTAGCCGCTGAGGCGGATGACCTCCATGCGATCGAGAAAGGCAGGTTGAATCGGCTCCAGGAGATTGGCGGTGGTGATGAACATCACCCGAGATAGATCGTAGGCCACATTCAGATAGTGATCGTGAAAGCTGAAATTCTGCTCCGGATCCAGGACCTCCAAGAGGGCAGACGAGGGGTCGCCACGGAAGTCGGATCCTACCTTGTCGATCTCGTCCAGCATGAAGACAGGATTGCTGGTTCCGGCTTGATTGATCCCCTGGATGATCCTGCCGGGCATCGACCCGACATAGGTACGCCGATGGCCGCGAATTTCGGCCTCGTCTCGCACGCCGCCGAGAGAAATGCGCACGAACTCTCGTCCCAACGCCCTGGCGATCGAGCGCCCGAGAGAGGTCTTGCCGACTCCCGGCGGGCCCACGAAGCAGAGGATCGGGCCCTTGGTGTCGTCTTTGAGCTTGCGAACCGCCAGGTATTCGAGGATTCGTTCCTTGACCTTCTCCAGATCGTAATGGTCTTCATCGAGGACATTGCGAGCTCTCGCCAGATCCAGGAGATCCTTGCTTTGTGTCTCCCATGGCAGCCCTGTCAACCACTCGAGGTAGGTCCGGGTGATGGCGGTCTCGGCGCTGTCTGGATGGCCGCGCTCCAGCCTTTGTATCTGACGTTCCAGCTCTTCGAGAGCCTCTTCGGGCAGTTGCTTCTCCTGGCCTAGACGACGGAAGTTGGAGACTTCCTCGTCCAACTCGTCACCTTCGCCGAGCTCCTGCTGGATCGCCTTGAGCTGCTGTCGCAAGAAATACTCACGCTGCCCCTTGTCCATCTCTCCCCGGGCCTGCAGGGAGATCTCCTGTTGCATCTTGAGGAGCTGGACCTCTCTCAAGAGGAGGTCACTGACCTTACGGAGTCGCTGCAGCGGCGAGACAGTCTTGAGGATCTCCTGGGCATCGTCGACCTTCAGGTCGAGGTTGCCCGCTGCCAGATCTGCCAGGCGACCCGGGTCCTCCAGGTTGGCTGCGATGATCATCACCTCGGGTGAGATGGACTTGCCGAGATTGACCACGGTGTCCAGACCCTCTTTGACCGTGCGGACGAGGGCCTCCAACTCCAGATCCTGCTCGCCGAATACCGGCTCGTCCAGCTGCTCGATCTTGGCCTTCAGATGGGGTTCGGTCTGGCCGATGTGCGCGATTCGGGCCCGGCTCAGTCCCTGCACGAGGATGCGGATGCGGCCGTCCGGCAGCTTCAGCATTCGCATGATCAGGGCTGCCGTGCCGAACTCGTGCAGGTCGTCTTCACCCGGGTCTTCCACCGAGGCGTCCTTCTGGGTTACCAGCATGATGATGCGGTTCTCAGCCAGGGCCTGGTCGACGGCGAGAACACTTTTGTCCCGCCCCACGGAGAGAGGCAGGATGATGTAGGGGAAGATGACCGTGTCCTTGAGCGGCAGGACCGGCAGGACGTCGGGCAGCTTCATGCTGCCTTCAAATGCTTCGTCGTTCATGTTTGTTGTCGTGGCCATGGTTCTCGAACTTCTGTCAAGGGCGCTGATCAAGGAGATTCTTGAGCTCCGCCATGAAGGCGTCGATGTCTTCGAATCTGCGATAAACAGAGGCGAACCGAACGTAGGAGACCTGGTCCAGTTCCCTCAACTGGCCCATGACGAACTGGCCGATCTCCTGCGTCGTGATCTCGTGGTCTTCCCGGTCCTGCAGTTTCTGCTCGACTGCGTCGACGATCTCTTCCAGTCGCGGCGCTGGGACGGGGCGTTTTTCACAGGCTTTGTGGAGGCCGGTCAGGAGCTTGGCCCGATCGAACTCGACCCTGCTGCCGTCACGTTTGATCACCATGTGGGGGATCTCCTCGATGCGCTCGTACGAGGTGAACCGGCGTCCGCATTCCAAGCACTCCCGCCGCCTGCGAATGGTCATGCCACTGCGGTTCTCTCGGGAGTCCACCACCCGATCCTTGTTTTCAGTGCAGAACGGGCATCTCATGCCATCTCGGTTCCAGGGGAATGTCTACCGCGGGCTCCGAGACTAGGACTTGGCGTGCAGGCGAATGTTGAGTTGCAGCTGCAGCTCGTCGGACTGTCCGGTTCGATCCAGGTCCAACTGCACATTCCGCACCTCTTGAACCAGCCTCTGCTCGGCGTCCTCGAGTCTGAGACTCAGGGTGACTCTATGAGTCCTTTGGAGATCGGGCTTATCCAGTCGAAGCAGTAGGTTACGGCTCGTCCTACTCGGTTCCCGCCTATCGGGCGGGGAGGCCGGCCGCGGTCTTGGTGGAGCAGGAGGCGGGGCTACCACGGGTGAGGGTTCTGTATCGGTGGATCTCACTGCAGCGGTTCCGGTTCCTGTGGGGCTTGCAGCCGAGGCTCCTGCGGCCACGATTCGTCCGACAGGAGCTTGGATGCTCGTCGCAGGCCTGGCATCGGATGGGCCTACCGCCCGGGCCGTCGCTGCGGCCCTTTTGGCCGCGGCCGCCTGACGCACGTTGGGCTGTGCCGGCAAGGGTACCCTCGTCGCCGACGGGGAGCCCTCCTCGAGTTGCTTCTTGAGAGCTCCGAGAGTGAGTTTCGAGATCGCTCTCAAGGTTTCGAAGACGCCCATCCCGGTCAGGGCAGCGGCCTCGACTCTGGGGACCTCTCGGCTGTTGAGTGTGCCGTCGAGCTCGCCCACCGTACAGACGTCCTGAAGATCCCTCTTGTTGTACTGGAAGACCATGGGCACCGTGTCGATGACGATGCCGAGCTCCGCCAGGTTGGTCTTCAGATTGCTGAGCGACTCGACGTTGGATTGCAGCATCGGGCGCTGAGAATCGGCCACGAAGACGATTCCGTCGACCCCCTTCAACACCAGCTTTCGGGTGGTGTTGTAGAAGACCTGCCCAGGCACCGTGTAGAGCTGGATCTTGGTCTTGAAGCCGGCGATGGTGCCTACCTCGATGGGTAGCAGATCGAAGAACAGGGTTCGATCTGCTTTGGTCTCCAGGGAGACCATCTCGCCCCGGGACTTGGGCGTTGTGTGGCCGTAGATGAACTGCAGATTCGTGGTCTTACCGCACAGACCAGGGCCGTAATAGACGACCTTGACCGTCATTTGCATGGTGCTGAAGTTGAAGGTAGCCATCTCGAGAGGTAGATCTGCCGCAAAAAAAGCAGGTCGATCTTACCATCAGGTCTCAACCGCGAAAGTGATCGGTTCCTCTATGGGCCAGACCGCCCAGTTGGGGCTTCCGGGCGGTCTCCGGGGTCGCCTTGCTCCGACTTGAAGCGCAGGGTCAGGTTGGCCAGACCGATGACCGCCTGTGCCAGGCTTTTATCGAGTTTTTCGAGAATCGCAATTTGCCGCCGGAAGGTGTCGAGATCTCCTCTCGCCACAGGACCGGTGATGGCACTGGAGATGTCGCTCGAGCGGGAGGCCTGCTCGACGGCGCCGCGGGCGAGGGCGAAGTAGCCCTTCATGATGTCGTCGGGAAGTCCCTGCTGGTGGGCCATCTCGGAAGCGGCTGCCAGCAGAGTCACGACGCCTCCGGCAGCGAGCGAGGCCGCCAGGTGGTAGATAGGTCTCGCTGCCGCTGGCACCGGCACAGGGATCCCATCCCAGGACAGTGCCAGTCTGTGGGCCAGGGCCTGTGCTTCCGGGTCGCCATCCAAGGCGAAGACCGAGCCGGCAGCCTCCTGTGGGTCGGTAAGTATCCTCGGGAAGGCCATGAGAGGGTGCAACGACCCTGTGCTGGAGCCGGCAGCGCGCAGCGGCGCGAGCACCGAAGCGTCGAGAGCTCCAGCCGTATGAAGGACGACCGCTGCCTGGGTTCGGTCGGCAAGACGCGTGGCCACAGATTCGAGGGCTGGATCGGCAACGGCCAGCAACAGAAGAGCCTGACCCCCGGTTTGGAGACGATCGATCTTGGCCGGCGAAGCCCCGAGCTGTCGTGCCAGACTGGCGGTTGGCTCGGGATTACGACCTCCAATGTCGACGATCTCGGCGCCCCGGGCCACCAGCCAATGGGCCAGGCTGGTACCTACGCGACCCGGTCCGACGAGTGAGAACCGCAGTGGAACTAGTGACTTCGCCGTTGACATCGCTACGCTACAATAGCCATGCTCTGTTGCCGAGGCAAGCCCGGGTGGGGGATGGCTCGATTTTCCGGAGCGCCCGGGGTCGGCGGGTACCGTTGACACCCGGACCGATGCCCAGCACTCTGCCTACTGGCTTGACAGAGGCTCGGTTCATGGCTATTTTTCCGGCACGTGACGGCGACGAGTGACCTTGTTAGAGATTCCGTTCTACCCGATTATGGCAACCCACAGCCGACGAACACCTGCCGCTGAGCGCGACTGCGAGATTCTGCGGGATGTGATCCACACCTTCATTTCGAGTGGCGAGCCGGTCAGTTCCCGGACTGTCGCCAAGCTCGAACACCACGGGCTTTCATCTGCGAGCATCCGCAACGTCATGGCCGACCTCGAGGATCGGGGCTTGCTGGCGCAGCCCCACAAATCGGCAGGTAGAGTGCCGACGGCATCCGGCTATCACTTCTATATCGACTCCTTGATGCCTGGCGCGGAGATCTCGGCGCTCAACCGACGGTTGATCGAGGGCGAGCTGCAGGGAGTCCTCTCAGACGTCGAGAAGCTCATGGAAGTCGTGACCCACCTGCTGACCCACCTGTCCAACCAGATCGGGATCGTCGTCACACCACCGGTTGGGGAGACGGTGCTGAAGGCGATCGACTTCATCAAGCATTCGGATCGTCGCGCTCTCTGCGTCATGGTTTCGGTGGGTGGTCTGGTGGACAACAGGGTGATCGAGACCCTTCACGAGATGTCCCGAGAAGAGTTGGTGCGGATCTCCAACTATCTGACGGAGAAGTGCGGCGGTCTGACCCTGAGGCAGATCCGAGACAAACTGCTCGGCTTGATGGCCGAGGAGAGGGCAGAACTGGACGAGATGCTGGCCGACGCCGTGGATCTGGCTCAGCAGGCTCTGGGCGCCGATGACGGCCCGGGCCTCCTGATCGAAGGGACCGAAGTCGTCTTGGGACAACCGGAGTTGTCGGACATTCCGAGAGTCCGTCGATTGGTCGAGACCTTTACCGACAAGGCTGATCTGGTTCGAATGCTCAACCAGTTGATCGCCGGCCAGGGAGTTCGAGTCATCATCGGTGAGGAGAGTGACCTCACCTCGGATCTGGATTTCAGCCTCGTAGCCACGACCTATGGCTCCAGGGAGCATGTGCTGGGGAGTCTTGGTATTTTCGGCCCATCCCGAATGGACTACCAGAAGGTCGTGCCGCTGGTGAGCTTCCTGGGGAGAACCCTCGGACAGACATTGCTGGTGTCTGAGGACTACGTGCGGGAAGACTAGGAGATCAGCATGATCGAAGCCAAGAGCCCGCACGACTCCGATGAGCTCGAATCCGAGGAGTTCGAGATCGGCTCGGATGAGTCGGATGACATCGAGGCCGCCATGAAGGATGCACTCAAAGCAGTCGAAAGTGTGTCCACCGAAGGCCAGGACAAGCACGAGATCGGCTCGGCAACACAAGTCGACCCGGGCACTTCGATAGCTTCGGAAATCCCGGAGATCGACCTGGAAGTGAATCAGCTTCGGGCCGAGGCCGTAGACCTCCGCGACCAAACGGCGAGAACGCTGGCTGATTTCGACAACTTCCGGAAGCGGGCCGACAAGGAGCGGGATGAAGACCGACGTTACGCCACGGCCGAGGTCTTCCGCCAGCTTCTTCCTGTCATCGACAACCTGGAGCGGGCCCTTTCTGCGCAGGGGCCGGAGCAGGATCTGAAGGTTGGTGTAGGCCTCGTTCTGCGCCAGATACAGGATCTGCTGCGCAACTCTGGGGTCGAGCGAGTGCCGGCGATGGGGAAGGTCTTCGATCCCCAGTTTCACGAAGCGGTATCGCGTCATGAGGACCCGTCCGTGGATACTCCGATCGTCAGTGACGAGCTACAGTCTGGCTATAGGATGCATGGACGTCTTCTGCGGCCTGCGGTTGTCAAGGTGGCCATGCCCGTCCTCGACGACGAGGCGCCCGCCGATTCCGCTGGGAAGGACCGATAGCTGCTCCGAGCCGATGGGGGTCGATCGGACCTCGCAACGTGCGCTGGTAGTTGCTGGGAAGGTATGACGTGAGCAAGATTCTCGGAATCGATCTCGGAACCACGAACAGCTGTGTGGCTGTTGTCGACGTAGCTTCCCCCAGGGTGATCAGTAATCGCGAGGGGAGCCGGACGACCGCCTCGATCGTCGC
This sequence comes from Acidobacteriota bacterium, assembly GCA_030597375.1. Lineage (GTDB taxonomy): Bacteria > Acidobacteriota > Thermoanaerobaculia > Multivoradales > JAHEKO01 > JAUVRX01. The sequence goes on along the minus strand of JAUVRX010000010.1, from coordinate 13,005 downwards.
CTTTACGGAAGATGGTGAGAGACTCGTAGGTCAGATCGCCAAGCGTCAAGCGATCATCAATCCTCGCAACACCGTCTATTCCGTCAAGCGACTGATCGGTCGCAAGTTCAAGGATCCGGAGATCGAAAGATCCAGGGACGCACTGCCATTTCCGCTGGTGGAGGCGACCAATGGAGACGTCGCCATCGAGGCTCGTGAGAAGCAACACAGCCCGGAAGAGATCTCGGCTTTCATTCTGAGGGAGATCAAGGCCTTTGCGGAGGAAGCTCTGGGCGAGGAGGTCACCGAGGCCATCATCACGGTGCCGGCCTATTTCAACGATTCTCAGCGTCAAGCGACCCGGGACGCCGGCCGTATCGCCGGCCTCGAGGTCTTGCGGATCATCAACGAGCCAACGGCAGCTGCCCTGGCCTACGGCGTGGACAGGGACCCTGGCAGCAAGACCATAGCCGTCTACGACCTGGGTGGCGGAACCTTTGACATCTCCATTCTCGAGCTGTCACACGGAGTCTTCGAGGTCAAGGCGACCTCGGGTGACACCTTTCTCGGTGGTGAGGACTTCGATCAGCGGGTCATGGACTGGCTGATCTCGGAGTTTCAGGCGGAAACGGGCATCGATTTGAGGGCTGACCGAATGGCCCTGCAACGGTTGAAAGAGGCGGCAGAGCGAGCCAAGTGTGAGCTCTCCACCTCAGAGGAGGTGCCGATCAACCTGCCGTTCATCTCGGCCGACGACAGTGGTCCCAAGCACCTGGTGAGAACCCTGAAGAGGTCGGCCTTCGAGGAGATGGTCGATGACCTGGTGAAACGCACCGAAGGTCCCTTTCTCGAAGCCCTGGAGGCAGCCGGAATCCGGCCTGATCAGATCGACGAGGTCCTGCTGGTCGGAGGTCAAACACGGACCCCTAAAGTGATCAAGGCCGTGGAGCAGATCTTCGGACGACCACCGAATCGGGAGCTCAACCCAGACGAAGTCGTAGCCATCGGTGCCGCGGTCCAGGGCGGCATCCTGCGCGGTGATATCAAGGACATCGTCCTGTTGGATGTGACGCCGCTGTCGATCGGTGTCGAGACCCGAGGTGGCCTTTTCACCAAGCTGATCGAGCGCAACTCCACCATTCCGACCAAGGCCACCCAGATCTTCACCACGGTTGTGGACAATCAAGATACGGTCGAGATCCACGTGCTGCAAGGTGAGCGAGAGATCGCTGCCGAGAACAAGTCTCTCGGCAAGTTCGACCTGGTGGGGATACCACCTGCTCCCCGTGGTGTTCCGCAGATCGAGGTCACATTCTCCATCGATTCCAACGGCATTGTCAGCGTTGACGCTCGAGATGTGGCCACGAACCGGTCGCAGAGCGTCCAGATCAACCCGGCCGGTGGCCTGACCAAGGAAGAGATCGATCGGCTCATCGAGGAGGCCGATGTCTACTCGCGAGAAGACAGCGAGCGCCGCGAGATCCGGCGGTTGAAGAACCGACTCGAGGGCCTGATCTACACCAACGAGAAGGTCATCGAGCAATTCAAGGACATGGTGGATGGGAACGAGCGACAGCAGATTCGCGAGATCCTGCTCAAGTCCAGAATGGCCCTGACCGGCGGTGACCGAGCCGATCTCGAGGCGGCCATGTTCGATCTCAACAGTGTCTCCCGTCAGCTCTCCGAGCTCATGCTGCAAGAAGTCGATGAGCCGGACTTGGGCATGCCGAAGTAGCTCTTCCCCGGAAATGGCGACAAAGCGCGATTACTACGAGGTCCTTGCGATCGGTCGCAATGCCTCTGGGACCGAGATCAAGTCGGCCTATCGAAGGCTGGCCGTCAGCTATCATCCTGACCGGAATCCGGGTGACAAGGAGGCCGAAGAGAAGTTCAAGGAGGCCGCAGAGGCCTACTCGGTCCTATCGGACTCGAACAACAGGGCTCGGTACGATCGATTTGGCCACCAGGGAGTCACCGGGCAGGGGTTCGGTGGCTTCGACACTACGACCTTCGGCGACTTTGCGGACATCCTGGGTGATTTCTTCGGCCTGGATTTCGGTGACCTCTTCAGCGGTGGACGGCGACAGAGCCGCGGCGAACCAGGCGCGGACCTGCGCTATCAGCTGAGTCTCTCTCTCGAGGAGGCCGCTTTCGGCACCGATCAGGTGCTGAAGGTCCCACGCCTCGAGAGTTGTTCGGAGTGCTCCGGCAGTGGCAGTGCCCCCGATTCGTCGCCCCAGACCTGCTCGACCTGTGGCGGCTACGGGCAGGTTCGGATCAGTCAGGGTTTTTTCACCGTCGCTCGTACCTGTCCTCAGTGCAGGGGAGAGGGCCGAGTGATTACCCACCCCTGCCTCCAATGTCGGGGCGAAGGCAGGGTCGAGCAGCAGCGCTCGGTCGAGGTCAAGATCCCAGCCGGAGTGGATACGGGAACGCGCTTGCGCCTCACAGGGGAGGGAGAGCACGGTCGCCGCGGTGGCCCGACCGGGGATCTCTATGTCGACATTTTCGTCGAGCCCCATGCTCACTTCGAGAGGGAGGGAGCCCATACCCGGAGCAGGCTCGACCTGACCTACTCCCAGGCGGTCCTGGGAACTTCGGTGGAAGTCGAGACATTGCATGACCCAGTCCCCCTGGAGGTCCCTTCCGGAACGCCGGACGGCAAGGAGTTCCGGCTCGCCGGTAAGGGCATCGATCGACTCGACGGGCGTGGTCGGGGGGACCATTTCGTGCGAGTCCGAGTCGTCGTTCCACAGCCACGGGAGCTCTCCGAGGAGCAGTTGGAGCTGCTGCGTCGCCTCGCCGAGATCGAGGGCAAAGAAGTGAAGAGCGAGCGGGGCGTGATAGGGCGGGTGCGGGACCTGTTCGGCTGAAGCGGAGAGCCCGTGATGGCTCGTTTCGACCCTTCTGATACTGCCGAAAGCGATCTGGTCGACAACGGACTGGATAGGGCGAGCCGGTGGCAGTGGCGACCTACCTTCGATTGCGATTCACCCTGACCTCCGACTCGGAGGATCGACTGACAGCAGAGCTGTGGTCGCTCGGCACTCTGGGACTCGAATCGGTGTCGACGGCCGATGGGGGCCGCCAGCAGATTCTGGCCTATTTCGAAGAACCTCTGCAGCCTGATGTCAGAGACCGGCTCGAGAGTCGTCTCGAGTGGCCGGATGCTCGGCTCGACAGCGTCGAGCCGCTGCCGGCTGCAGACTGGCTGGCCGAGGTTCGGCAACGCGCCAGGCCGGTGAAGGTTGGCGGTAGGTTTCTGGTCGATTCTCGCGAGCCGGAAGCGGCGTTGGAGGTGAATCCGTCCGATCGGGTCCTGCTACGCATTCCTGCCCGCGCCGCTTTCGGCACCGGCAGCCACGAGTCCACTCAACTGGCTGTAGAGCTGATGGAAGGGCTCCCCATGGAGGGTCTCAGGGTACTCGACGTGGGTACCGGGACAGGCATCCTCGCTTTCGCTGCCCTGGCCCTCGGCGCGGGTGAAGTGGTCGGCCTGGATATCGACGCGGCAGCCGTTCTGCTGGCTTTGGAGAACTGTAGACTGAATCGATGGTCGCCACGCCTCGTGGCCGGAACGGTGGAGTGCCTTCGGGCGGCACCGCGGTTCGACCTGGCACTCATCAACGTGCTTCCGGATAGGATCCGCAACGACCTCGGGCCGATCTCGGTGCTGCTGCCTCGGGGAGCCAGGGCGGTCGTCTCAGGCCTGCTTGTCGAGCAGCGTGAGCCGTACCTCCGAGAGCTCGCGGGCTTCGGACTGATGGAGAAACAATCACGACGATCTGGAGAGTGGATGGGTTGTCTGATGGAAAAGGCAGGATGACGGTTTCCCTACTTCTATCAACTGAGGATCTGGACAGATCCGAGGTGAAGATCGATGGCGATCGGTATCGACATCTCTTCAGAGCCCGGCGTCAGAAGGTCGGCGATCGCATTCGTGTGGTGGATGGGAGGGGCCATGCTCGATGGGCCCAGGTGGTCCGAGTCGACCGACTCGCTGGTTATCTGGAACTGGCAGAGGAGGCCCCCCGGAACGAACCCGCGATCTGGCTCGAGCTTCTTGTCGTACCCCCCAAGCCCCATCGGCTGACCTGGTTGGTCGAGAAAAGCACAGAAGTCGGTGTCAGCGCCATTCGTCTGATCCACTCACACAGAGGCCCTCGAATCTGCGGAGCGAGCACCTTGGAGCGCCTGCGACGAGTCGCGGCGGCTGCCGTCATGCAGTCGCATCGATCGCTGCTGCCAGAGATCTCCGGCGTTCACGACTGGCAGGAAGTGGCAGTGCTGACTTCCGAGTCCGAGGCCTGCTGGGCCTTGGACCCGAATGCGGCGCCCTGTGCGGAGATCGTGGCCTCTGGCCCTGCCTGTCTTTTCGTCGGGCCGGAGGGTGGATGGGCGGAGAGGGAGCGCCAGGACATGGAGTCCATGGGGTGTCTGTCGCTGTCTCTGGGGCCTCGAATCCTACGAATCGAAACGGCTGCGTTGGTGGGCAGCGCTGTGCTGCTCGCCGCAGCCCATCGAGGCCTGTAATCTGTTCAATTGACACCCTGTGAGGCGGTCGCTAGGCTTCCTCAAAGGTGTCTCGGCTGGTAGCCGCTCTGGGAGTGGTCGACTTGGCCCCAGGCGGCCTGGAGGAGCAACGATATGAATCTCAATGAACTGCTCAAGATCGCGATCGAGCGTGATGCATCCGACCTCCATCTGAAGGTAGGCACCCACCCGGTGGTTCGAGTGGATGGTGAGCTGCATTCCTTGACCGAGTTCAAGCGCTTGATGCAGGAAGACACCGTAGCGATGGCCTTTTCGATCATGAATGCGCGGCAGAAACAGCGCTTCAAGGAAGAGTTCGAGATCGATATCGCCTACTCGGTGCCTGGCCTGGGCCGATTCCGCAGCAACGTCTTCCAGCAGAGGGGATCGGTAGGCATCGTCCTGCGTGTCATCCCGGCCCGCATCCGCACGATTCGGGAGTTGTTGCTACCGAAAGTGCTCGAAAAGTTGTGTCTCGAGCGGCGTGGGCTGATTCTGTGCACTGGAACCACGGGTTCGGGTAAGTCGACGACCCTGGCGGCCATGATCGATCACATCAACGCCAACCGTCTCGAGCACATCATCACCATCGAGGACCCCATCGAGTTCCTGCATCGGGACAAGAAATCGATCGTCAACCAGCGTGAGGTCGAGGTAGACACCCTGGGATTCCCACAGGCCATGCGTGTGGCTCTTCGTCAGGATCCAGATGTCATCCTGGTCGGTGAAATGCGTGATTTCGGGACCATCGAGACGGCTCTGTTGGCTGCCGAGACAGGTCACCTCGTGCTCTCGACACTCCATACTCTCGACGCCACGGAGACGATCAACCGAATCATCTCGGTCTTCCCACCTCATCAGCAGAAGCAGATTCGGATCCAGTTGGCACAGGTACTTCGAGCCGCCGTTTCCATGCGTCTGGTGCTGAGAGCCGATGGGGCGGGGCGAGTGCCCGCAGTCGAGGTGATGATCGCCACACCCTACATTCGGGAGTGCATCGAGAACAAAGAGCGCACCAAGTACATTCGAGAGCAAATCTCGCTCGGCACCAGCCAGTACGGCATGCAGACCTTCGACCAGTCGCTCTACCAACTCTACAAGTCCGGCCTGATCACTCTGGACGAGGCGCTGCGTCGATCCACCAACCCGGACGAGTTCAAGCTCAAGGTTCAGGGAGTTCAGTTCACTGCCGATGTCGCTCGCGAGCAGATGGAATCGACGCTGGAGATGACGGACGACACAGGAATGATGGCCTCGGAGTCGCCGTTCGAGATCGATCAGAACTGATCCGACCAGCCATCGCAGTCTCCGAGGTGGTAGCCCTGGACAAGAAGTGCCATGACAAGGCGCAGCGCCTCTTGGCGCTGCGCCCTCATTTCAAAGCCGAGTTGGCGCAGAAGCTCGAGGCTCGGGGCTTCAATGAGCAGGATGTCGAGCAGACCCTGGAGCATCTCGAGGAGCGCGGTTGGCTCGACGATCGGCGGTTCGCCATCGAGTGGGCCACGGGCCCGTTGGTGCGGAAGGGTTACGGGCCACGCCGCATGAGAGCCGAGCTGGAGCGACGTGGAGTCGATGGTGACATCGCTGAAGCTGCGGTGAGTGCGGTCTATGAGAATGTCGGGGACGAGCTCGACGCGGCCAGACGAGCCCTCGAGCGGCGCTCCAAGGGACCAGGCGACCGAGCCGCGGCTGGACGATTCCTCGAACGACGAGGCTTCTCGACCGGAGTCATTCTGACAATCCTGGACGAGATCGAATTCGACTCGGACGGCTAGCCCCCGCCCGCCCTCCCCCCACCCTGAGGGTTGAAGCGGCCGCCGCCCCTGGCGGCCGCTGGTGATTTCATCGACTCCGTTTGTCGTGTTGAGGCTCGTCCGGGTGGTCCGCAGGGGGACGGCGTCGGCTACTCAGACTGCAACGGGCGGGCCGCCACCTGCGCTCTCCGGCGCGCTGGATCTTTAGTGCACTATGAGGGCTCTTGCGCTGCGCTTGTCGAGAGCCCCCCTGTCGAACCACCCGAACGAACCTCTGGCACCGCTGAAGGCAATAAAGGCGTAGGGGCGTAAGGGCCTATGGGATGACTCCCTCACAGGAGTCTTGAAGCGGCCAGACCCGTGTGCAGGACCTCAAGACCTCAAGACCCCAAGACCTCAGAACCCAACCCCCAGGCCCTCAAAGACCAGCCGGAAGGAACGCCCGGCTGCCTCAACCCTCAGGGTGGGGGGAGGGCGGGCCTCAATCGTGTTATCGTGCCTTGCGCCGGGGCACAGACGCGGCGCTCAGCTACAATCTCCTAACCGACAAAGTCCGATCAAGGGTAAGCGTTCGAGGTCATGGACAGCCAGCAAATCCGCCAGAGCTTCGTCGATTTCTTCCAGGAGCGAGGTCACAAGCACTATCCCAGCGCGCCGCTGGTGCCGCATGGTGATCCGACCCTGCTCTTCACCAATGCTGGGATGGTTCCGTTCAAGGACTTTTTCCTGGGACTCGACAAGCCGGCCAACCGGCGAGCCGTGAGCGTCCAGAAATGCATGCGGGTCTCCGGCAAGCACAACGATCTGGAAAACGTCGGACCGAGCCCGAGCCACCATACGTTCTTCGAAATGTTGGGCAACTTCTCCTTTGGCGACTATTTCAAGGCGGAGGCGATCGAGTTCGGGTGGGACCTCGTGACCCGTGTCTGGGGGCTGCCTGCGGAGCGTCTGACTGCAACAGTCTACGAGGAGGACCACGAAGCAGAGGAGCTCTGGAGGCAGATCTCGGGGCTACCCGCCGAGCGCATTCGTCGATGTGGAAAGAAGGACAACTTCTGGGCCATGGGTGAGACCGGACCTTGTGGGCCCTGCAGCGAGATCTTCGTCGACACCCGACCGGACCTGCCCCAGGTGGGCTGGGAGGAGGGTAGCGACAGTGGGCGCTACCTGGAGATCTGGAATCTGGTCTTCATGCAGTTCGAGCGTAACGAATCTGGGGTCATGGAGCCGCTGCCGAAACCTTCCATCGACACCGGTGCTGGCCTGGAACGGGTGGCTGCGGTTCTCCAAGGGGTTGATTCCAACTACGCCACCGACCTCTTCATGCCGATCCTACAGGCGACGGCCAGCCTGGCTGCAGGTACCTATGGGCGAGAGGCAGAAGCGGACATCTCCTACCGCGTGATCGCCGACCATCTCCGGGCCGTTGCCTTTCTACTGGCTGATGGAGTCATCCCAGGCAATGAAGGGAGGGGCTACGTGCTCCGCAGGATCTTGCGGCGCGCTGTTCGCCACGGCATGATCCTGGGCTTCGAGGAGCCCTTCCTCGGCAGGCTTCTGCCGCTGGTCGGTGAGGTCATGGCGCATCACTATCCCGAGCTGGACAGGGCCCAGCAGGCCTCGGCCGCCACCATCTCGGCGGAAGAAGAGAAGTTCCTCTCGACGATCGCATCGGCCTCCAGACAGGTTCAGGAGGCCATTGACTCCGTTCGGCATGAGGGCGGGACGGTGCTCCCGGGCAAAGCGGTGTTTCGCTTCTACGACACCTACGGTCTACCCCTCGAGCTCATCCGGGAGATCGCGGAAGAGGAGCAACTGAGTCTCGATGAAGAAGGTTTCCAGGAGGAGCTGGAGGGACAACGACGCAGGTCGCGAGAGGCTGTGGGCGAAGGACAGGAACGTCTGGTGGCCGTTCGAGAAGCCGTGCATGCCGAAGAGCAGGCCAAGACCGAGTTTCTGGGTTATGGCAGGCGGTGGGTCGAGAGGGCTACTGTCGTCAGTCTGGCGCGTGCCAGCGACAAGCGCTACCTGCCGGTGGAGCACCTCGAGGAGGGCGACGAGGGAGTCGTAATCGTCGATCGCACACCTTTTTACGCCGAGGCGGGGGGAGAGGTCGGCGATCGCGGAACCTTGCAATGGGAGGGTGGCGAGGCGCTGGTTGTCGACACGCAAAAGGACCCGGCTGGAGTCTCTGTTCATTTCGTGGAGATCTCGTCAGGTCGCCTGGGGCGCGGTGATGTGGTGACGGCCGAGGTCAACAGGGCATGGCGCTTGCCTGTTCAGCGCAATCACACCGCCACGCACCTTCTCCATCGGGCTCTGCGGCAGGTTTTTGGCGACACCGTCCACCAGGCCGGGTCGCTGGTGGCCCCGGATCGACTCCGATTCGATTTCACCCTCGACCGGGCTCCCACACCTGAGGAGGTCCGGAGAGTGGAGGACCTTGTCAACCGATGGATTCTGCAGGCAGAGCCGACGGTGATCCTCCAGGATCGGCCTCGGCAGGAGGCTCTAACCGCCGGCGCCATGGCGCTCTTCGGGGAGAAGTACGGCGAGACTGTCCGAACGGTCGAGGTCCCCGGCTTGGAGCTGGAGGATGGTGAGGTGGTGGACAGCCTGGAGCTTTGCGGAGGCTGTCACGTTGCCAACACCGGCGAGATCGGTATTTTCTTGATCACGGCCGAGCGCGGTATAGCCTCGGGGGTTCGCAGGATCGAGGCCTTGACCGGTGAGGGTGCGCTGGACTCTGTGCGGCGACAGCAGTCCCTTCTGCAAGACGTGGAAAAGGAGCTTGGAGTCCCAGCCGGGAAGGCAGGTGGGGAGATTGTCGAATGGAGGCTCCGTCGTCGTGAGCTCGAGAAGGACCTGGCTCGGCTCCGGATGCAGTTGGTTTCCGGCAGCGACACTGCCCAGGAGCAGGAGGTGGAAGGGGTCAAGGTGCTGGTGAAAGAAGTGCCCCCGGCCCCGGTTGGTGAACTGAGAAACATGGCCGATGTCCTACGCCAGAAGCTGGGCTCTGGAGTCGTGGTTCTGGGCAGCCGGGAAGAGTCCAAGGTGACCCTGATCGTTGCGGTTACGGGCGATCTCGAGGGTCGGGTACATGCTGGTAATCTGGCCAAGGCGATCGCCTCGATGGTCGGGGGCAGTGGCGGTGGAAGGGGCGACTTCGCACAGGCCGGTGGAAAGGCCCCGGACAAGCTCCCAGAAGCTCTGGAAGAGGTCGCGAGCCTGGTGCGGAACCAGCTGACCACCGGCTAGTTAGCGGTCAGATGTGGAGCCTCACATTGAGCGATTCTGGGTTTCTTTCTAGACTCGGAGCCGGAACAACTCGAGTCGGTTGATGGGATGAGAGTTTGCAGCCTCTGGTTGGTGATCGCTTTGCTGTCGCTCTCGGCGGCGGCGGATGTGAAGATCAAGGTCCTCGAAGACGGGACCAGGGTCATGTACAACGAGGGTCGAACCCGACGCATCTACGGACCACCACAGACCGCAGCTGCGAGCTCCTCCGGCGAGCTGGAGCATTGGATAGCCACGTACTCGGCGAAACGCTCACTGGACCCCGACCTGGTGCGGGCCGTCATCCAGGTGGAGTCGGGTGGTCAGACATTGGCTCTCTCCAACAAGGGCGCGATGGGGCTCATGCAGCTCATGCCCGAAACGGCACGCCAGCTGGCGGTGGATGATCCCTACGACGCCGAGCAGAATGTGAGCGGTGGGACTCAGTACCTGAGCTGGATGCTCGATCTTTTCAACGGCGATATGGAGCTCGCCCTGTCGGGGTACAATGCGGGGCCAGAAGCGGTGAAACGGTATGGTGGAATTCCCCCGTATCCGGAAACCCGCTCCTACGTGGAGAAGGTCCTGAGAATCTACAGGGACGAGCCTGCATTCACGCTGAGTGGTTCACCGAATCTGCGGGTGGGGCGCAAGACCTATTTGACACGCGGCTCGGACGGCCGGTTTTTAATGACGACGACTCCGGTGGGCGATCGCTGAGCCGCCGCCTACACCAGAAAGCGTCTTTCCTCGAGGGGCTGACCCATTCCGATCTCAGACTACCGCCACGCCCTGAACGTGCCGAATCTGCTGTCTCTGTTTCGGATTCTCCTCGTGCCGTTGCTGGTAGCGGTGCTGTTGACGAAGTTCGAGGGCAAGGAATTCGTCGGGCTGGCGGTCTTCTGGCTCGCCTCGTTGACGGACTTTCTGGATGGATTCATCGCCAGGAGAAAGAAACAGGTCACGCAACTGGGCAAGCTCCTGGATCCGGCGGCCGACAAGATCCTCATTTCGGCTGCCTTCATCTCTCTTGTAGAGATGGGACTGGCCCCCGCCTGGATGGTTGTCATCATCATTGCGAGGGAGTTTGCAGTTTCTTCTCTCCGCAGTCTTGCTGCGTCGGAGAATGTCGTGCTCGGCGCCATTCGATCGGCCAAGCTCAAGACCGTGATGCAGATCGTGGCCATCTCCTTGCTGATCATCTTCAACCAACTGGGTGAGTTCGAGCGCCTAGCGCCGCTGTCCCTCTGGGTCGCGATGCTGGCCAGTCTGTATTCCGGGGCTGAATACTTCGTGCGGTTCGCGCCAGGCCTGTTGAAGCGGGACAATTCCGTCGAAGGCTGAGGTGTCGGAGGCTCTGTGCCTCCATGACCACCCCACCAGCCGGCCGACCTTCTCACCATGGCACTTAGCCCGCATTATTCATGACCCCGCGAGCAGATTGCGGAAAGCGTCCGTCATATCTGGTCACTCGCAGGGAGGAGCACCGGAGGCAACCTTGCGGGTTGTTGAGGAGCGATGAGCGAGGACGGCCTGAGATGGTGGGCGATCTCCGCTAGATGCCGTGGGGCTCAAGAATAATGCGGGTTAGGGCTCTTCAGCGTCTGGCCGTGACGGCGCGACGTCGGTATGGCCTGATCTTCATCACGACGGCCATCTTGTTGGTTCTCTCGATTCTCGCCGGCAGCCGGCTCGAGTTCGACACGGACATCCTGAATCTCCTGCCCCAGAAGGCGCCCCAGGTTCAAGCTCTCAGGCAGGCCCTGGAAGAGTTCGGCAGCGTCGATTACCTGGTGCTGGTCGTGCGTGTGCCTCCAGGTTCGGGGCTCGCTCCATACGAGGGTTACACGGACCGACTGGGGGCTGAGCTCTCGAAGCTCGAAAAGCTGGACAAGGTCGAGTACAAGATCGGCTCGATGCCGGAGATGGTGTCGACCTTCATGCCGCAGGCACTGCTGTTTCTGGACGACAACGGCAGGCGAGCCCTGGAGGCAAAGCTGAGCGATCAGGCGGTGCGGGACAGGGTCCAGGAGCTTCGGCGCGTGGTCAAGACGCCCCAAGCCCTGGCGCTCAAGAACCTGATCCAGCTCGATCCCCTGGGGCTGGCCGAGATCTTTCTCGATCGTGTGACCGGTGCCGGTGAGGGCCTGGCCATCGATTGGGCCAGCGGCTACCTGCTGTCTCGCGACCATGAGATGTTTCTGGTTCTCGCCAAGCCCAACCGGCCACCCCAGGATGTGGATTTCTCGCGCCAGCTTCTGGAGGAAGTGCAGGGCGTGATCGATGAGCTCGGCAGCGAATGGCCGCGAATGATGGGTTCGAAGGAGTTGGACACTCCCGAGGTCTCCATGGGGGGACGCTATGTGATGGCTCTGGGGGACGACGCCCTGATTCGCCGCGACGTGCTTGTCAACGTGGTCACCTCGATGCTCGGAGTGTTGATCCTGTTTCTCATCGCCTTTCGACGTCTCGGGGTGCTGATCTACGCCTTCTTGCCCCTGACCTGCGGTTTGGCCCTGACCTTCGGTTTTGCAGGCTTGACCTACGGCAGGCTGAGTGCCGCGACGAGTGGCGTGGCGGCCCTTCTCATCGGGCTGGGCATTGATTTCGTCATCGTCTCCTACGGTAGATTCGTCGAAGAACGGCGGCATGGGGCGACGCTGGAAGAGGGGCTGGCGAAGATGAGCGGTTCGTCAGGTCGCGCTGTCGTGGTTGGCGCGGTCACCAGTGCGGCGACTTTCTACGCCTTTGGTGTCACGGAATTTACGGGCCTGGTCCAGATGGGACTGCTGACAGGGACCGGAATCCTGTTCTGCATGGCGGCGGTTCTCTGGCTTCTTCCGGCGATGCTGTCCTGGAGTGAAGACCATCATCGGCGGCGTGCCAAGCGGCCCCGTCTCTATCTTCACGGGCTCGGCAGCTCTGGACTGATACGAGCCAGCCTGAGAAGACCTCGACTCGTCCTGTTCGCCGGTCTTGTCGTCACGGCCCTGGCGGCCTGGTTGGCGTTGCAGTTGGAGTTCGTCGATAGTGTCCAGGCAATGCGTCCGGTCGAAAACCAGGGATCAGCTGTGCGGGACGAGGTCGCGGAGAGATTCGGTGTCGGCTTCGAGCAGATGATGCTCGTGGTCCGTGGTGATTCGATGGAGGATGTCCTCACCCTGGCCAACCAGGCCGCAGACGGTGCTCGAGAGTTGGTCCAGGAGGGCATTCTCACCGGGTACGACTCGGTGTCCTCACTGATACCTCCGGTTCCTCTCCAACGGGAGAATCTCGCCTGGCTGAAGGAGGCGCGACAGGGCCCATTGGATATGCGGAGGATTCGCGCGGTCTTCTCGGAGGTGGCTCTCGAAGAGGGCCTTCGGCCGGACCCTTTCGAGGCTGGGCTAGAGCTTCTGGACAGGGCGATCAGCAGGGATCGAACGGTGGAGATGGATGACTTCGAGGAGGCTGCTCAGGCGCG
>JAUVRX010000023.1 GCA_030597375.1 Acidobacteriota bacterium | reverse complement strand
TCGCTTCGTTGTCAGTTGTTGTGGTGTGTTGTCACTTGTGGGAGATCAGAGGTCTTGAAAACCGGCGACCGTTCACGCGGTCCAAGGATTCGAATCCCTTCCCCTCCGCCATTCCTCGAGGGATGAAGTGGCCGGCCGCTAGTCGGTGCGGGAATCAATGACTGTCAAGTCGCGGTCGAATCTCGCGGCCACCGCAGCCAAGGGTGGCAGGGAGCGCTCAGACAAAATCTGGAAGCCAGCCTTCTCTAGGAAGGCTCTGACCGTGGCTGAGGTCGGGAAGGAGAAATCAGGGTCGATCATCGAACCCTCGAACGCCCAGTGGAGACGTGAGGGTGGCGCAATCTCATCCGCCGGCGCGAACTCGTCGACGATCACGAAGCGGCCCCCACGACGCAGCGATTTTCGTACCTGCCGGAACAGAGCTTCGCTGTAAACGTTGACGTCGCACTCTAGAGCCAGATCGAATCCGGTCGGTAGCTGGTCCTGCAGGAAATTGGCCGGGTGATAGGTAATTCGCTCGGCCAGCGAGCTCTCGGCCGCGATCTCACGCCCGGCATTGCAGACGTTAGCGAGGTCCACGACCGTAGCGCTCAGCTCGGGATGTCGCCGTAGCAGGGCTAGCGAGACGACGCCGGAACCGCCCCCCAGGTCCATGAGGCGTTCCACCCCGCTCAAGTCCAGGAAGTCAGCCAGCTCCTCCGCCAGCGGCTGGTGAATCTCATAGAGCATGCGGGCGAACCGCCGCGCCACCTCAGGATCCTTCTCCATCTCGGCGAGATACATCCGGGGCTTCAGGCGCAGAGTTTCCCAGGCCGAGTCGGGCTCGCGAAGGCAGGTTGAAAGGTCGCGAAGACCCGGCAGCCGATCTCTCGCCTCCTCGGCGAGAAGCCCCCAGGTTTCCCTGCTGTAGGCCTCGAGAATGCCAGCTCGCGCTGTGGAGGAGAGCTGGTAGCCGCTGGGACCTTCCTCGATCAACCCGATCTGACCGAGAAGCTGGAGCCAGTAGTGACATCGCTTGAGAGGGATCGTGAGCTCCTGTGACACCTGCTCCGCGTCCAGGGGTTGCTCATCCAGCAGCCAGAACAAGCCGAGCTCCAGGGCCGCTCCCAGCGCCGCCGAGTGGAAGGACACATCCATGAGGTCTAGCACGTCGTCTGCCGAGGATGGGCGCATAGTGCTCTCCACTGCGAGTCTCCCGACTGCCAATCGGGCGAAGAGATCGGGTGAAGAGCCGAGCAGGGTCGCCGCTCAGCTCTTCTTCGAGGTCACCGCGAACACCGGACTCCAGCGCCGCTCCACTCGCTTGCTCTTGCACTCGGGGCAGCGCACCTTCGCCGGGTCGTACTCGCTCAGAGTCTCGACTCGCTCGAAAAACTCGCCACACTTCTTGCACACATACTCATACACAGGCATTTCACGCGCTCCTTGCCGACGAGGCGGACCTGGAGGGCCCCGCGTCGACCTCGAGGCCCCTCCTGACCTGAACCCCAAGAATACCTCTTTCACCGCGCTGGCGAGGCGTTGTTGCACGAATCGACCTCATCGGGCGTCCGATCGTTGAGTGACGAGTGCGGTCGGCGCTCGACAACCTGGACCCATGCCGTGGTCGAGGTCAAGGAGTATTCGTGCACCAACACCGATATATTGCGGAGGTTGAACCTGCCCTCTTGAATTCCCGTCGAGCTGTTACCGCGGCTCGGCCTGGTCGCTCTTAGCCGTCCTCGAGGACATGATCGATGAGCTTCATCATCCGATCGTAGTGCGAGCCGCGCCAGTAAACCCGAGCGCATCCCGGACAGTAGCGAAACTCTCGGTGTCGCTCCGCCACTCTGGGAGGAACACTGTCCACCACGACCTCACGGTCGGCTGGCTCCAGCTCCCCGTTGCAGCTCATGCATCGCGTGAACGGTCTACACGATCTACGCAGGTCCATCCGGCGAAGAACATAGCTCATCTGCTCACGCGGTCGCTCTCCACGCACGTAGACACCATGCGCTAGCTCGCGATGCATCAGCAGCTCGCGATCGCGAGTCAGCAGGATACGTCGCTCGGTGCACGAGATTCGCACCAACTCGCGGTCTGGCAGGGCGTTCTCGTACAGAGTGTCAAAGCCCAGCATCCTCAGGTACCGTGCGAGTCTGCCGAGGTGGGCGTCGGCGACAAAGCGGGGATCGCGCAGAGGCTCCTCTCGCAATCGAAGGATCGGCCGCACGTCGAGCGACTCGAACACGGGGTAGACGCTGATCCGATCCCCCGCCTCGACGCGTCGCGAGAAGTTCACCGACTCGCCATTCACCAGGATGATCTCGATCTCGGTATGGGGCACCCCGAGGGCCTCGATGGCTTGCTTGACCGTGGCACTCTCGGCGCAGTCAACCGTGAAAGCGATCTTGCGCCTTGTCGACGGCAGAAAGTCGTTGAGCTCTTCGTAGAAGCGAAAGGTCGCCGTGGCCACGATTCTTCGGAAGCAATTGAACTGCGTCGAAGTTCCTTGGATCTCTGTCAGTCGTGAGAGACGGAACTTCAGTTCGATCTCTCCTCGATCTCGGCTTCGCGGAAGGCCTCATGGCGCCCTGGCTTGCAAGTCATGCTCGACAACACCTGCTCGCGCGCGCTGCGCTTCCAGTTCGCAATCAGGATTGGATTCGTATCGTAGCAAGCAGTGAGCTCAGTCATCGTCACTTCATCTCGAAGCGCTTCCAGGGCGACCTCTGCCTTCAGCTCAACCGGCGTCGCTAGTCCTACTCAATAGGCATGTAGGTACAGATCCCGCTCCCAGTCGTGTACGTGGGAGATGTAGTCGTGCCACTCCTGCCGCTTGGCTCGCACGAAGTTCTCGGCGATGTGCTCGCCAAGCGCCTCCTTGATGGTCGAATCCTTCTCCAGAAGATCCAGGGCGTCGGATAAATCCGCCGGCAGGGCGTCGATCTTGAGTCGCCGCTTCTCTCGCTGACTCATGGTCCAGATGTTCTTGTTCACCGGCGGCCCCGGATCCAGGTCGTCGCGGATCCCTTCCAGTCCAGAAGCCAGCATGACCGTCAGGGCGAGATAGGGATTACAGGCCGGATCCGGCATTCGAACCTCACACCGGGTGGACATGCCACGACGGTCGGGCACCCGCACCAGCGGGCTGCGATTCTTTTCCGACCAGGCGATGGCGGTGGGGGCTTCATAGCCAGGCACGAGCCGTTTGTAGGAGTTGATCAGGGGATTGGTGACCGCCACGAACGCCTTGGCGTGCTTGAGAATTCCCGCTATGTACCCCAGAGCCACATTCGACAACTGCCATTCGGCCTCTGGATCGAAGAACACGTTGTTGCCGCTCTTGTCAAAGAGGCTTTGATGGGTGTGCATGCCCGAGCCGTTGACCCCGAAGATCGGCTTCGGCATGAAAGTGGCGTGAAGGCCATGATCCAGCGCCACTCTCTTGACGACGAAGCGAAATGTCGCCACGTTGTCGGCACACTCGAGGGCCGCAGAGTACTTGAAGTCGATCTCGTGCTGGCCTGGCGCCACCTCATGGTGTGCGGCCTCTACCTCGAAGCCCATGGACTCCAGCACGCCGACGATCTCACGGCGACACTCCTCACCTCGGTCCACCGGCGTCAGGTCGAAATACCCGCCGACGTCATGAGTCTCCACCAACGTCTTTCCTGCCCCGTCTTTCTGAAAGAGGAAGAATTCGGCCTCTGGCCCGGCCACCATCGTGTACCCCATCTTCTCGGCCGCGGCGATCTGGCGCTTGAGGGCCAGACGAGGACAACCTGCGAATTCGGACCCATCGGGCCGGTGGATGTCGCAGATCACCCGGCCGACCCGAGAACCGTCCGGACTGGCCCAGGGGTTGACCTGGAAGGTGTCGAGATCGGGCACCAGGAGCATGTCGGACTCCTCGATCCGGACGAAACCCTCGATGGACGAGCCATCGAACATGATCTGCCCGTCAAGGGCCTTCTCGAACTGACTCCGCGGTACCTCCACGTTCTTCAGGACACCCATGATGTCGGTGAACTGGAGGCGGAGAAAACGCACATTCTCTTCGTCGGTGGTCTTCAGAATTTCGGCTCTCGAGAGCAAAACGCCCCTCCTTTTTTGTCGAATGCGCGAAAACTAACCCATAAACTCGAAGAATGCAAGAGCTATTGCTCGTATTGACATCCCCAACTAGATCAAAATGCATCTTCAGGGTTCTTTCGGAGAGAGTTACGATCCCACCTTCGGCTCCCGACCTCCCGAATCCCGAACGGTAGTTCCCTGTGGTAGCGTCCAATCTTGCGAGTACGGGCTCCTAGAACAGAACCGGTGGGCTCCCGGAGCACGTAAGGTTCTCGAGCAGACGGGTCCCCTTCGTTCAGGGGCACCCGATGAGGGAACTTCGAATGACAGATACCGAGTCCGGAACCCAGATGGATCGCCCGCCCATGGGACATCGTATTTCGTGGTCTCTCCTGGCCAAGGCCGTCCTGGCTTTCATCGCGCTGGCGATACTCATCGTCATCGGCAGGCAACTTGGAGCCTACATTCCGCGATTCGCCGAGTGGGTCGACTCACTCGGTTTCTGGGGCCCACTCGTGTATGTGGTCGGCTACGCCCTGGCGACCGTGGCCTTCATCCCCGGTTCACTGCTCACACTCGCGGCTGGAGCCATCTTCGGGCTCGCCAAGGGCACGCTCACCGTGTTCATCGGCGCTACCCTCGGGTCGACCCTGGCGTTCCTGGTAGCCAGGTATCTGGCTCGCTCTTCCATCGAGCACCGCTTGGCGGCCCGACCTCGATTTGCCGCCATCGACGAGGCCGTTGCCAAGGAGGGCAGAAAGATCGTCTTTCTCCTCCGCCTGTCGCCGATCTTCCCTTTCAACCTACTCAACTATGCCCTGGGCCTCACCAACGTCGGCTTCCGCGATTATGTGATCGCCTCTATCGGCATGCTTCCCGGGACCTTCCTCTATGTCTACTATGGCAAGGCCCTCGGTAGCCTGGCGGCGGTTGCCGGCGGCGCCGAAGTAGAAAAGGGAGCCGGATACTGGGTCATCCTGACTGCTGGCCTGATCGCTACGCTCGTCGTGACCACTCTTGTGACCCGCATTGCGAGTCGATCCCTGGCCCTGGAGGTGAAAAATGAATGACCCACAGTCCCACAATGGCATGGATCCCGAGCTGCTCAGATTGGTGCAGCCCTTCGATACCTACAATCAGGCTCTCCTCGAGAATGTCCACCCGCCGAAGTGGGTCAATCCGGAGCCCCGCGATCGTTATCACCTGGTCGTACTGGGCGCCGGTACTGCTGGACTCGTCTCGGCGGCGGGTGCTGCCGGCCTCGGAGCGCGAGTGGCCCTGATCGAACGCCGACTGCTGGGCGGTGATTGCCTCAACTATGGCTGTGTACCCTCCAAGGCGATGATCAGTGCCGCACGTGCATGGCACGGGGCTCGAACCGCCGCCGAGAGATTCGGCGGGCCGCAAGCGGTTGGCGAGGGAGACTTCGCAGCCGTCATGGAGCGAATGCGACGGCTGCGCGCCGGAATCAGCCGCCATGACAGCGCCAGTCGCTTTCGCGATCTGGGCATCGACGTGTTCATCGGTGAGGGACGCTTCGTCTCCGGGGACGCCATCGAGGTTGGCAGAAGTCGCCTGCGTTTTCGCCGAGCCATCATCGCGACCGGAGCTCGACCCTTCGTCCCCCCCATTCCCGGGTGCGAAGAAGGCTGCTTTCTGACCAACGAAACGGTCTTCACGTTGACCGAGCTGCCTCGCCGCTTCGGTGTCATCGGCGGCGGGCCTATCGGGTGTGAGCTGGCCCAGACATTCGCCAGATTCGGTAGCCAGGTCACCCTGTTCGATATGGCACCCCATGTGCTGATCCGGGAAGACGCCGATGCGGCAGGGATCGTCCAGGAGTCCATGGTCCGAGATGGGGTCGACCTGCAGCTCGGGGTCAGAGTTCAGAGGGTCGAGAACACCGCGGGCGGCAAGGTCGTTCATTTCGAGAGGGACGGAGAGCCATCTCGAGTCGAGGTCGATGAGTTGCTGCTGGCGGTCGGGCGCGCTGCCAACGTCGCAGGTATCGGGCTCGAGGCTGCAAACGTCGAGTTCGAACCCTCGGGAGTGAAGGTCGACGATCGGCTTCAAACCACCAACAAGAGAATCTACGCTGTCGGCGACGTTGCCACCCGTTTCAAGTTCACCCACGCAGCTGACGCTCTGGCCCGAATCGCCATTCAGAACTCACTCTTCTTCGGCCGCGCCAAGGCCAGCGACCTGGTGATCCCCTGGTGCACCTATACCAGTCCGGAAATCGCCCGCGTCGGAATGAGCCAGGACGAGGCGAAGGCGAAAGGGGTCCAGGTTGATCTCCTTACCATTCCACTCGACGAGGTCGACCGCGCCATCCTGGACGGTACCGATGAGGGATTCCTTCGCCTCGTCATCCAGAAAGGCAAGGACCGAATTCTCGGGGCCACCCTGGTGGCGGATCATGCCGGGGAGCTCCTGGGGGAGCTGACACTTGCGGTCAAAGCAGGGGTAGGCCTGAATACTATTTCCAGCACCATTCACGCCTATCCGACGCAGGCCGAGATCCTGAAGAAGGCGGCTGATACGTGGAGGCGCGGGAAACTGACCCCCACCGTCAAGAAGATCTTCGCCGGTTTCTTCCGGCTGCTCTCCTGAGAAATCGGCGAAAGTCAGGGCTTGCCACCCTCGAATGACCTCAGAGCTCGCCCTTCCTAGGCGAATGTCGGTTCGACTCCTGCGGGTATCCTCCGATAGACTTCGCTCGAATGTTCCGGCTTCACATCGTTCCAGCACATGGGGATCCGTTCGACCAGGTCCTGGAAGGGGACTCCTTGATCGTCGGGCGGTCCTCCGCCGCCGAGCTCGTTCTCGCGGATCGGTTCCTGTCCCGAAAGCACGCCCGCCTCTTTCAGGAGAACGGCGCCTGGCTCGTCGAGGACCTCGGTTCCCGCAACGGCACCCTTGTCAACGGCACCAAGATCGAAGCGCCCACGAAGCTCAAAGAGAACGACGAGCTTCGCCTCTCGGGCAGCGTCATCATGGTTCGCTCGAGAGACAAGAAGGACGACCGGGTGGTCACCAGCTCAGTGAAGCACGATACCGCTCAGACAGTCTTTCGGCGCGCTTCGGACCTCATCAGTCGTCAATCCTCGGACGCCACCGCTGGGCTTACCACTCCTGAGGCGCTTCGCAGGCAGACCGACCGCCTGCGCCTGCTCAACGACATCCATCGAGCTCTCGGGCAGTCTCTCGAACTGGATGAGCTACTGGAGATGATCCTGTTACGAGCTTTCGAGCAGCTGGAGCCGGAAGAGGGCGTCATCATCCTCAAGGATGGCGAGGGCGGATACCGCAAGGCAGCGCGCCGCTCGGCCCCGGGAGTCGACACCAACTACGTCTTTTCCGAAACACTCATCACGGAGGTTGCCGAGAAGGGAATGGCGGCCCTCGTTCTCGACGTCGAAACCGACTCGCGATTCGGCAATGCGCAGAGCATTCTGAGCTCTGGAATCCGCAGTCTGGTGGCGGCACCCTTCCTCGACGCCGAGGGCTCTCTGGGCATGATCGCCTTGAACTCCCGCTATCACAAGCGGCAGTTCGACGAAGACGACATGGAGCTTCTGGTTTCGTTGGCTTCAGTGGCGGCTCTGCGCATCCGCAATGTGGCACTCGCTGAAGAGGCTGCGGAGCGACGACGGCTGGAAGAGGAGCTCAAACTGGCTCGCCAGATCCAGGTCGCCTTGCTGCCAAGCAAGATCCCCGACGTGGAAGGCTTCGAGCTCTGGGGTGGCAATGTCCCTTCCCGTGGTGTCTCGGGCGACTACTACAAGATCGAGCAGCGCGAGGATGGCCGGCAATGCGTCCTCGTCATCGCCGACGTCTCGGGCAAAGGCATCGCGGCCTCGCTGTTGACCGCCTCTCTCGAAGCCCTGGCGGCGGGTCCCATCGAGGTCGGCCAGGACCCGGCTGAGATCTGTACGAAGGTATGCCGTCGCCTCTTCCAGCGCACACCCCCTGCAAAGTACGCCACGATGATCCTCGCCATCCTCGACAGAGAGACAGGCGAGCTACGCTACACCAATGCGGGTCACAATCCGGCACTGGTGGTTCACGCCAACGGCGAGCATCAAGAGTTGGGGCCCACGGGAATGCCGGTGGGACTGTTGGAGGAAGGGAACTACACGCAGAAGAGTGTGGAGCTCGGACCGGGTGATCTTCTGGTTCTCTACACCGATGGCATCACAGAAGCTGCCAACCCCGATGACGAGGAGTACGGCATCGAGCGCCTCGCCGAGGTCTGCAAGCAGAATCGTGATGCCGGCCTGGACGATCTGGCGGCGGCCATTGATCAGAGTCTCGACGACTTTGTCCAGGGAGTGCCCTACGCAGACGACCGGACCTTCGTTCTGACCCGGCGCCTGAGTTCCTAGGATCCCCTGGAACCTTAGATCGATCCCCTTAGATAGTCCCGGTTCATTCGGGCGATGAACTCGATGGAAATCCCCTTGGGGCAGACGGCTTCGCACTCCTGGAAGTTGGTACAACTGCCGAAGTAGGACTCCATTTCATCCACCATCTTCTGGACGCGCCTGGTGCGCTCGGGCTGGCCTTGCGGCAGTAGAGCCAGGTGGGAGACCTTGGCTGCTGTGAACAGCTGAGCGGCTCCGTTCGGGCACTGGGCCACGCAGGCTCCGCAGCCGATGCACTCGGCGGCATCCATGGCTTTTTCGGCCGTGGGCTTCGGAATCGGGATCAGGTTGGCCTCGGGTGCACCGCCGGCGTTGACCGAAATGAAGCCTCCGGCCTGGACGATTTTGTCGAAAGGAGCCCGGTCCACGACCAGGTCCTTGATGACCGGGAAGGCCTTCGATCTCCAAGGCTCCACCCGGATGACCTCTCCATCCTTGAACTTTCGCATGTGCAGCTGACAGGTGGCAGTCCCCTTCTCTGGACCGTGAGCCCTGCCATTGATCATGACGCCACAGGATCCGCAGATGCCCTCACGACAGTCATGCTCGAAGGCGATCGGCTCTTCACCCCTCTCGGTGAGCTGTTCGTTGAGGACGTCCAAGAGCTCGAGGAACGACATGGCCGGGCTGGCGTCCGCCATGGAATAGGTGACAAAGCGGCCCTGAGCGTCGTGATTCTTCTGGCGCCAGACGTGCAGTGTCAGTCGCATCACTTGTAGCTCCTCTGGGTCGGCGGTACGTTGTCGAACTCGAGCGGCTCCTTGTGCAGGACAGGCTCACCTCCTGACCCGCCGAACTCCCATGCCGCCACGTAGGAGTAGTGCTTATCGTCCCGCAGCGCCTCGCCTTCAGGAGTCTGATACTCCTCTCGAAAGTGGGTGCCGCACGACTCTTCGCGGTGCAAGGCATCGCGGCACATCAACTCGGCGAGCTCGAAATAGTCCGCGACTCTTCCCGCCTTCTCCAGGGACTGATTGAGCTCCTCTCCACTTCCTGGAACCGTGACCGAGTCCCAATACTCCTCCCTGAGGGCCTGGATCTGGCCGATTGCCTCCTGCAGACCATGGGCGTTGCGTGACATCCCACACTGCTCCCAACAGATATGCCCCAGCTCGCGGTGCAGCGAGTCCACGGTGCGCTTGCCGGTGGTGGATAGAAGCCTCTGAATCCGCTCGGAGACCTCCTGCTCCACCTCTCGACAGCCGGCATGGTCGGCTGCGATCCGCTCTTCTCCCATATGGCGGGCCAGGTAGTCACCGATGGTATAGGGCAAGACGAAATAGCCATCGGCCAGCCCCTGCATCAAAGCGCTGGCTCCCAGTCGATTGGCACCGTGGTCGGAGAAGTTCGCTTCGCCGATGACGTAGAGGCCTTCAATCGTGGACATGAGGTTGTAGTCGACCCACAGGCCACCCATCGTGTAGTGGGGCGCGGGGTAGATCCGCATCGGCACCTCATAAGGGTTCTCACCCGTAATGCGCTCGTACATCTCGAACAAGTTGCCATACTTCTGCTCGATCGCAGGTCTACCCAACCTCTGAATGGCGTCGGAGAAGTCCAGGTACACGCCCCTTCCGCCATGACCGACGCCCTTGCCATCGTCACAGACGATTTTGGCGGCTCTCGAAGCGATATCCCGGGGAACCAGGTTGCCGCAAGCCGGGTAGCGGCGTTCGAGATAGTAGTCTCGCTCCGTTTCCGGGATCTCGGTTGCAATCCGGGCATCACCCTGCTTTATCGGCACCCAGATGCGGCCATCGTTCCTCAACGACTCGCTCATCAGTGTCAGCTTGGACTGGTAGTCCCCGTGCTGCGGGATGCAGGTCGGATGAATCTGTGTGTAGCAGGGATTGGCGAAGAGCGCACCCCGCCGATGGGCCCTCCAGATGGCGGTCGCGTTGCAGCCCGTGGCATTGGTGGAGAGGAAGAAGACGTTGCTGTACCCGCCGGTCGCCAGAACCACTGCGTCCGCTGACCATGAGCGAATCTCGCCCGAGACCATGTCCCGGGTGACGATGCCACGGGCCCGCCCTCCGATGACCACCAGATCCAACATTTCGGTGCGGGGAACCATCTGGACCTTGCCGGCTGCCACCTGTCGTGAAAGAGCCTGATAGGTCCCGAGCATCAGCTGTTGGCCCGTCTGCCCCCGAGCATAGAAGGTGCGCGACACCTGGGCGCCACCGAAGGAGCGGTTGTCCAGCATGCCGCCGTACTCACGGGCGAAAGGTACACCCTGGGCGACGCACTGGTCGATGATGTTGACGCTGACCTGAGCCAATCGGTGGACATTGGCCTCGCGCGACCGAAAATCCCCGCCCTTTACGGTGTCGTAGAACAGTCGCCAGATGCTATCGCCATCGTTCTGGTAGTTCTTGGCCGCGTTGATGCCGCCCTGGGCTGCGATGGAATGGGCTCGGCGAGCGCTGTCCTGATAGCAGAAACACTGGACCTGGTAGCCCAGCTCCGCCAATGTCGCAGCAGCGGAGCCGCCAGCAAGGCCCGAACCGACCACAATGACATCGAATCTTCGCTTGTTGGCCGGGTTGACCAATTTCATTTCGAAACGGTGACGGTCCCATTTCCCTTCGACGGGTCCCGACGGTATTTTCGGGTCCAAGATCATGGCCATCTCTCCTACTTCACCAGGCCGGTCAGTACAGCCAGGGGAAAAGACAGGTTGCCGAGCGTGATGATCCAGGCGAAAACCTGGGCAAAGCGGCGGCGCCAATCCTGCGGATTCGAGGAGTTCCACCAGCCCAACGACTGAAACATGCTCCACAGGCCATGGTAGAGGTGAAACCCCAGGGCCACCTGGGCGACGATGTAGATTCCACTGACCCACCAGATCTGGAAGCCGGAGACGACGTTGTGATAGACGTCCCCAGGGATGAAATCAGAATGGACCCAGGGTCTTCCCCAGGTCAAGTGAGCCAGGTGGTAGATCACGTACAGGCCGATGATCACCCCACCCCACCGCATGGTTCGCGAAGCGTAAGTGGCCTCCAATACCTCTCTTTGCTTGTACTTCTGAGGACGTGCCTGCCAATTCCTCAGCGTCAGCTGAGTCGCCGCCAGAATGTGAATTCCAACCGCCGCCAGCAAGACGAAGCGAGCTATCCACAGCAAGCCCGAGTGAGGTAGCACAGGGCTCCCCACTTCTCGCAACCACTCAGCGTAGGCGTTCAGCTTCTCGGGCCCCTGATAGAGCTTCAGGTTGCCGAGCATGTGCACGAGCACGAAGCCGAACAGCACGATACCGCTGACCGCCATCAGGGCCTTCTTCCCTACGGCGGAACGGTAGAAGTTCGACAAGCCGGACATCGTCTCTCCTCTCACCAACAGATGAGCGATTACAGCCAGCCCTTTCCTCGAAGGGCGCATCGCTCTGCCAGGTTCTTCCAAGCTCCAGTTCGGAGCCACATTTTATGCTGACTCGGGGAATCCAGGAAGGAAGATCCAGCTCGAGCCTCGTGGTCAGGTCAACGTCGTCGTCGACGACGACGACGGGGCCTGCTCACCTTCGCCCTGGGGGCCTGCTCGGGTCTCTTCTCCTGGATCTTGCGCCACAGGTCCAGCTTGGCCTCGCCCTCGCCGGTAGCACCCACCATGATCTCCAGCAGGGTGAGTGCGTCGTCAAAGCCCGGATAGCCAGCGAAGCGGATGCGGTCACCGGCACTCTTCCACCGATCTGCGAACCGATGGAACGCCCAGATAGCCTGATGGAGCTGCTCGGTTCTCTGCCTGGAGAGAGCGAACCGACTAACGAAAGGTGCCAGTACCTCGCCCGTCAGCTCGCGCAGCGCCGCACGGCGAATAGGCCGCTGATTGACCGCTTCCACATCCCGCCGCCGCAGCAACACCGATGGCAGGAGAAGGGATCCGAAGACCGCTGCATCCGAGATCTCTCTGCCACTCTCGACCATCTCGTCGATGACCGTTGGGATCCTCTCGAACTCCCCAGCACCATGCTCACCGGCCGACATGACGAGGTACGCCTCCGGCAGAAAGACCTCGAGGAGGCCCAGGCGGATCATCCACTGAAGAATGGGGTTCGAGCTGCCAGACCGCAGGAGCTCGCAGATTTCTTCCGTCAGACGGGCCGGTGCCGCCTTCTCGACCTCGCGGCGATGGGTGCGGATCGCTACCTGCGCCGTCTCCTCGATATCGAAGTCCAGCCGGCCCGCCAGCTCACAGGCCCTCAGCATGCGAACCGGGTCTTCCTGGAAGCGAACCTCCGCATCTCCGATGGTCCTGATCTTCTTGAGGTGGAGATCTTCGACGCCTCCGACCCAATCGATGACCGAGAAATCGCTGATGTCGTAGAACAGAGCGTTGATCGTGAAATCCCTTCGGTAGGCGTCCTCCTTCGGAGAGCCAAACACATTGTCGTCGGTGATCAGGAGGTCGCTCTGCCCATTGCCCTGCGACTGGGGATCCGGGTCACGACGAAAGGTCGAGACCTCGACGATGCCGTCATGAAAGTAGACATGTGCCAGCCTGAAGCGACGCCCGATGATGCGCGAATTTCGAAACAGCCGACGGATCTGCTGCGGGCGAGCGTTCGTACTGGCGTCGAAGTCCTTGGGGCGCCGACCGAGCATCAGATCCCGAACGGCGCCACCCACCAGATAGCTCTTGAAACCGCCATGGTGCAGGCGGTAGAGGACCTTGATGGCGTTGCTGTCGATGTTGCTGCGAGAGACTGGATGCTCGGGTCGTGACAGGACGAGCGGCCGCTCTGACCTCGAGGCACTCACGGAGCTATTATACGGAGCCATTCTTGCGTCCTCTCGGCGGTCTCCCGCGAGGATCACCCGGCAGCAATCAACTCGGCCTGGGAAAAGAAGAAAAGCGACTCCTTGTGCGCGTTCTCAGGAGAATCACTACCGTGGATGGCATTGCGCTCGATCGAGGTGCCGTAAAGCGCTCGGATGGTCCCCGCTTCGGCATTCGCAGGATCCGTGGCACCCATGACTTTTCTCAGGTGGGCAACTGCGTCTTCGCGAGCCAGGGCCACGGCGATGATCGGCCCGCTCGTCATATAGGCAACCAGACTGTCGTAGAACGGGCGCTCCCGATGCACCTCGTAGAAGCTCTGCGCCTGCGCCTGGCTCAATCGCATCCGTTTCAGAGCCTGGATCTGGAACCCCTCGCCCTCTAGATGAGCGAGGATGTTTCCTGCATTCTTGGCTTCCATGCTGTCGGGCTTGATAATGGTCAGAGTCTGATCCATGTTCGTCTACCTCTTGCTGTCGAAGCAGGGCGATCCTCATCAGCCCTCCTCGACGGATTGTCATTCCAGGATTTCGAAGTCGCCATCGGGATCTTCGAGGACGAAGATAGGACCCAGAACCTCTTGCTGCTCTCCCGGACCGAGAAAGACCGCCGAGTCTGCAGGCAGACCCAGGCCCCATTGGACGCCTTCTTGCTCCATCAGTTGTCGAAGTCGCCGGTCATGACCGGGATCGAAATTGGGCTCGACCACACCACCGGGGAGCCAGTCGAATCCAGGCAGGATGTTGCGGCCGAGCAGGCTCCGCACTCGTTTCCCGAACGCCTGCGCCGCTCCAGCGATCGCTACGACGACTCCCCCCGAGGCCAACTTGCGACCCAGGGCCTCGAGGGCCGGCGAACCTTCGAGAGCCTCGACGAGTTGATCGGCGACTCCGCCGCCGACATAGATCGCAGCAGCCTGTTCGATTCGCTCCACGTTCTTCTGCCGCCGCGCATCCCGTGATCGGTATATCGGGATGGTAGCCAATTCTCGGCCGAGGCCCTCTTTCAGATAGAGCGAGAGATCGGCACCATAATCAACGGAGCCACTGGCGGTCGGCAGGAATCCAATCGGACCCTCTCCGAGCTTCGAGACCCACTTCTCGTCAGCTGCGAGGGTCTCTCCAAAGGAGAATTCTCCTCCCCCCAGAAGCACCAGCCAGCCCTGATCGCCAACTCTTCGGATCGGACCCAGCATCTACTTCTCCAGGGCACGAGCCATCGTGACGCCAATCTCTGCCGGCGACTCCACGACGGCAATTCCGGCCGCCTTCAAGGCTTCGGTCTTGGCCTGTGCCGTTCCCTTGCCGCCGGAGATGATGGCGCCAGCGTGGCCCATCCTGCGTCCCGGAGGCGCGGTCCTGCCGGCAATGAAGCCCACCACCGGTTTGTCGAGATTCTCCTGCACCCAGGTCGCCGCCTCCTCTTCGGCACTGCCGCCGATCTCACCAATCAGGATCACGCCTTCAGTCGCCGGATCCTCGGCGAAGGCCGCCAGCGTGTCGATGAAGTTGGTACCGGGAAGAGGGTCGCCTCCGATGCCGATACAGGTGGACTGGCCCAGCCCGAGATTCGTCACCTGCCAGACCGCCTCATAGGTGAGGGTTCCGGAACGACTGACCACGCCGACCTTGCCCGGCTCGTGGATGTGCCCGGGCATGATGCCGATCTTGGCCATTCCGGGCGAGATGATACCCGGACAGTTCGGTCCGATAAGGCGAGTAGGATGATCCTCGAGGAAAGCACGAACCTTCAGCATGTCCGCCACCGGAATGCCCTCAGTAATGCAGACCACAAGCTCTACCCCAGCTGCAGCCGCCTCCATGATGGCGTCGGCCGCGAATGGAGGTGGCACGAAGATCATCGAGGCATTGCAGGCAGTCGACTCCCTCGCCTCAGCCACCGAATCGAAGACCGGGATTCCCTCTACCGATTGCCCTCCTTTGCCAGGCGTCACACCAGCTACGACGTTGGTGCCGTAGTCCCTGCAGCCGAGGGCGTGAAACCGGCCCTCTGTGCCGGTGATGCCCTGAACCACCAAGCGGGTGTCGTTGTCGACCCAGATCGCCATCAGGCCCCTCCTTTCACTGCGGCCACGACCTTCTGAGCCGCATCGGCCATGTCGTCTGCGACGATGAAGTGATAGTCGGCCTGCTGCAGGATCTCCCGTCCCTGCTTCACGTTGGTACCCTCCAATCGGACCACGACCGGCAACTTCACGTCCGGCGACTCCTCGAGGGCAGCGACGACTCCGTTAGCGATTCGATCCGTCCGCGCAATGCCTCCGAAGATGTTGATGAGAACCGCCTTTACACTGTCATCGGATATCAGGATTCGGAAGGCGTTCTGCACTTCCTCCTCACTCGCCGAGCCACCCACATCCAGGAAGTTCGCCGGCTCGCTGCCGAAGAGCTTGATGATGTCCATCGTCGCCATGGCCAGTCCAGCACCGTTGACCATGCAGCCGATCTCGCCGTCCAGCTTGATGTAGTTGAGGTCGTACTTTGCCGCTTCGACCTCCAAGGGGTTTTCTTCTTCCAGATCGCGCATCGCCTGGATGTCCGGATGGCGAAACAGGGCGTTGTCATCGAAGTTCATCTTCGCATCCAGGGCGACGACATCTCCGTCGCCCGTGATGAGAAGGGGATTGATTTCCACCAGGGATGCGTCGGTATCGAGGTACGCGGTAACCAACGAAGAAATCAGCTTGGTCGCCTGGCGTGCGGTGGATCCCTCGAGGCCCAACTTTTTCGCCACCGACCTCGCCTGAAAGGGCTGGATGCCCAGTTGTGGATCGATCGACTCGCGAATGATGGCATCGGGGTCCCGGGCCGCGACTTCTTCGATGTCCATGCCGCCCGAGGCAGAAGCCATCAGCGCGGGTTTGCCGCGGGCTCGATCCAAGGTCACACTCAGATAGAGCTCCGTGGCGATATCCAGGGCCTCCTCGATGAGCACTTTGCGCACCAGTTGGCCCTCAGGGCCGGTTTGCGGAGTCACCAGTTGCATGCCAAGGATCGCTGCCGCGGCCGCCTCGGCCTCCTCCGGCGAGCCAGCCAGCTTCACTCCGCCCCCTTTTCCACGCCCACCAGCATGAATCTGGGCCTTGACGACACAGCGCCCACCCACCTCTCGACAGATTTCCGCTGCTTCGGCTGCAGCATCGACCACCTGCCCCTTGGGCGTAACGACCCCATAGCGACGCAAGATCTCCTTGGCCTGGAATTCGTGGATCTTCAAAACAAATCTCCCTGTTTGGTGTTGTCCATTCCCGAAGAACTCGGGAAAGACAGTATAGTCCGGATCGGGCCGGCGTGGGAATTCCCTCGAGATTCTGCAGCTTGACGATGGGCCGAGATCAGGGAATCTCGAGCACCAACACGGTCAGGTCGTCTTCGCGCGGCGCGTTTCGTGTGAACTTCTCCAGTTCACTCAAGACTCCGTCACGGATCGCCTCGACACTCTGCCCAGCCAGTTGGCTGAGGCACGTCTCCAGGCGCTCGAAGCCGAACAAGTCTTCGCTACCCTCGGCGCGCGCTTCGACGACGCCATCGCTGAACAGGAAGAGAGCATCACCAGAGTCGAGTCGAGCCGATCGCACCCGCACCTCGAGCTCTCCGCGCACTCCCAGGGGGTAGGAGACGGATTCGAGAGCGTGCACCTCGCCCTGTCGAGTGATCTGATAGGGGAACAAGTGACCGGCACTCGCATAGAACATCTCGCGGCGCACGGGATCGATGAGCGCGTAGCAGAGCGTCGCCAGGAGTCTCTTTCGAGCACTTTGAAAAACCATGCGATTGAGAGTGCCGAAGACTTTCTCGACGTCGGGATCGAAGGTAACCTGAACGGCCAGAGCCGACTTGGCCATCGACATCACCAGCCCACTCGAGACTCCATGGCCTGCCACGTCGCCCACCGCCACCGCCAACCTTCCATCCTCCAGAGCCAGCACATCGTAGAAGTCACCGCCGACCTCGGTGGCGGGCAGGTACTTGTGGCTCAACTTGACGCCGTTGATCTGAGGTGGCAGGTCGGGAAGGATGGAAGCCTGGATGCCGCGAGCAGTCTCGAGCTCGACTCGCTGGCGCTCCCGATCGGCGATTCGCCTCACATGGGGAGGAATGTCCTCGTAAAGATAGGTGAACTCTCGATCGCTCAGCAGGTACCGGGCACTGGCCATCAGAGGCACGGCCACACCCAACAAGGCCAGGGAGGCATGAAGCTGTACCGAAGCGTCGTTGGCGCCTAGAAACGGAACTGCTCCGCTGACCACAAAAAGCGTCATGTAGGCGAGGATCGATGTGAAGATCCCGAATCTCAGGAACAGAAACACGAACGCAGCCGGCGGCAGCAACCAGAGTAGATAGTTCCAATGGAACGGGTACACGTAGGTGCCCGAAAAGAACAGAATCGCTGCTGCAATCACCGCAACGGCGATACCCAGCCACCGGCTCAGCAGTCGAGTGCCGAAGGAGACCAGGAACAGTCGTCCGAAGAGGCCTGCGTAGAGAGCATAGGCCAAGCCAAATGCCAGAAGCGGAATGCTGAACCAGCCAGCACTCTCCCACCAGGGACCGATCGAGAACGATGCGTAGGCCCAGATTCCGTACTGCCGAAACAGAACCATGAGAGCCCACTCAGCAGCCGCGATGACGAGACCCGAAACGATTCCCCGTAGCGAGGCTCGGGCGAAGGTGGCGTTCCTCCAATCGCCTTTGAACAGGGCATCGAAGGCGGCCAATTTCTTCCCCCACCGTTCTCGGCAGAGGGATTCGCCCACCGACCAGCTCAGGAAAGACATCAACCCCATGGGGAAGAAGAACAGAAGCAGCATCTGGAAGCTGACAACCCAGGTGGTCTGGCGACGGGTGAGTACTCCCATGGACCAACCGGCAGAGGCCGCTCCTCCACAAAACAGCAGAGTGACAACTCCGGCCGCGACGACCACGAGAGAGATTTGAAGGCCTCGCCGCACACCGATCTCCCCCGCGTGGTACCGGCGAACAAACGGAATTGCCACGAGCGGCAAGAGCAGCAAAGGGAGGAAGACCTTCAGCTGCCCGAGAAGCTGGATGGTCTGGAAGCTGCTCCGGATACTCGCCAGCTCCGGATCATCGAAGAACCCCGAGTAACCTGCCAACCGATCGCCGGCGAAGGTAACCTCGACGCCGTACGGGTAGTCGTCACCCAGAAGAGCTTCCTTGTCTCGATATCGCAACGTCAGGTCAGCTCGGGCCTGTAGCTGGCGTTTCCGAATCTCTGGTTCCAGGAACATCTCCAGATCGAAGCCCTGTTCCTGCAGGAAGACATCCGACTCAGCTCGGGCTGTCGCCTCGTCGATCTCTCCACCTTCCTCATCGGGCGGCACTCGCAGCATCAGCTCGGTGACCTCGCCTCCCGGCGTAACCCGGGCCCGATAGCTCCACTCGAACGGAGTCGCTCCAGGTTCGTAGACTGTGACTAGCCAGGTCCTCAGTCCCCGGGTAAGGTGGCTGCCCTCGAGGTCGTCGATCTGGCCGGAAAGGAGTGCCAGCTGGAGGCGATGCTCCAATGCCGGAGCTTCCTCTTGATGAGTGACGACGTACGGATTGGCTGGCCGCTCGCCAAGGTCTCGCAATCTCTCGAGAGCGATGGCCTGGGCTTCACGCTTCGAGATCTCCCAATCTCTCGGAAACAGCGGGTAGGCGCGGGGAAAAGCCCACGTCACCACCAGCGCTGCGATGACGCCGGTAGCGATCCAGGCAAGCACTGAGGTTGCTTTCTTCAAACTCTCTCCGTCGATGACAGATCTTCCCGCGAGGCCCATCGAGCCTCATAAGGGCTCCCTACGGAAGCCCGCCTCGAAAGTTGCAGAACGACGAGCTCTGGTGCGGCCGTCGCTGCCCCTCGAGCAACCGGTTGAATCCCTAGAGATTGTCGACGATCGCCTGGCCGAACTCGGAGGTCTTGAGAAGAGTCGCGCCGTCCATCTGCCTTTCCAGATCGTAGGTCACCCGCTTCTGGCCGATCGTCTCTTGCAGGGCCGCCACCACACGGGTAGCCGGCTCCTGCCACCCCAACCACTGCAGCAGCATGACGCCCGAGAGAATCAGGGAGCCAGGATTGACCTTGTCCAGATTGGCATATTTCGGAGCCGTCCCGTGGGTCGCCTCGAACAGAGCCAGACCGTCGCCTTCATTGCTTCCCGGGGCCATTCCGAGTCCACCTACCTGTGCCGCCAGAGCATCGGACAGGTAATCGCCATTCAGGTTGGTGGTGGCGAGGATCTGGTACTCGGCCGGCCGAAGCAGTATCTGCTGGAACATCGCGTCGGCGATTCGGTCCTTCACCAGGATCTTGCCCTCGGGCAACTGGCCGTCGAACTCGTCCCACAAGTCCTGCTCGGTGATGGTCTGCTCTCCGAACTCGTCTCGGGCGACCTGATAGCCCCACTCTTTGAAGGCCCCCTCGGTGTACTTCATGATGTTGCCTTTGTGAACCAGAGTCAGATCGGTTTTGCCTTCACGTACCGCGTACTCGAGAGCCTTGCGAACCAGCCGCTTGCTGCCGGTGATCGATACCGGCTTGATCCCCACACCGCTGTCCTCACGAACGCGCTTGCCGAGCTTGTCGCGCAGGAAAGCGATGAGCTCGAGGGCTCCCCCGGAACCCTCCTCCCATTCGATTCCGGAATAGACGTCTTCCGTGTTCTCGCGAAAGATCACCATGTCCACCTTTTCGGGCTCTCGGACCGGTGACGGAACACCCTCGAAATAGCGAACCGGCCGTACGCAGGCATAGAGATCCAGCGTCTGGCGAAGGGTCACGTTGAGGCTTCGAAATCCCCCGCCGACCGGTGTCGTCAAGGGGCCCTTGATCGCTCCCCGAAATTGGCGAACTGCCTCGACCGTCTCCTGTGGCAGCCACTCATCGTAGTGCTCCTTGGCCTTCTCACCGGCATAGATCTCCATCCATGCGATGGACTTGGAGCCGCTGTAGGTCTTCTCGACCGCGCTGTCCAGGACGAGCCGTGTGGCCCGCCAGATGTCAGGCCCGATGCCGTCGCCTTCGATGAAGGGAACAATGGGGCGGTCGGGGACTACGAGCTTGTCATCCTGCCATTCGATTTCCTGCCCATCAGAGGGCGGCGATACCTTTCGAAAGCTAATGCTCACGCCGGGGATTCTCCTATCGATTCAGAGTCACAACTTGGGTCGCACGCCGGGCGACGAGCGAAGGTGTAGCTTAGCACAGGCTCCCAGGCTAGCCATGGTAGATTCGCGCCATGAATTGGGGTCCCCTAATCGACGCTGCTGTGGCAGCCAGGAACAACGCTCACGCCCCGTACAGTGGCTTCAAGGTAGGAGCGGCCTTGAAGACCCAGGACGGACCCATCCACCAGGGCTGCAACGTCGAGAACCGGAGCTATGGCGCCACGATCTGTGCAGAGCGGATTGCTGTGGGCTCTGCGATCTCCTCTGGAGCCACAGGAATAGAGGGCGTCGTCGTCGTCACGGACACCAGCCCCCCTTCCCCTCCTTGCGGGCTCTGCCTGCAGGTCCTGGCAGAATTCGGGGATGCCCAACTGCCCATCCTCTTGGTCAATCTGGAAGGTGAGAGGCTGGAGTTCCGACTCGGCGACTTCCTGCCACATCCCTTCGACCTGCCGGGCTAGTCGGAATCGACGAATTCCGCCTTCACCGCCGCCGGTAGAATGCCCGCCTCGTAACCCCTATCGAGTAGCAACTGGACAGCCCGTCTTCCTGCCTCTCCATAGCTGCGGGTCCAATCGTTGACGTACATCGAGACGAACCGATCCGAGCGCTCCGGGTCATCCTCGAGACCTCGCGCGTATCTCGAAGCGAACTCCATCGCCTCGGCTCGATGATCGAGTGCGTAGTTGATGCTCTCGGTGACGAGTCCAGAGAGTCGCCGAATCAGATCGGCTGGCAGGTCCTTGCGAATCCCGTTTCCACCGAGAGGCAAGGGGCCTCCGGTTTCATCCTTCCACCACGACCCCAGGTCTACCACCGACTCGAGGCCCAGATCCGAATAGGTCAGCTGGCCTTCGTGGATGACCACGCCTGCAACCGTGTCCCCTCGGAGCACCGCGTCCAGGATCTGATCGAATGCCACGACCGTCGTGTCCAGCTCTGGCTGCCAGAGCTGCAAAGCCAGATTGGCCGACGTCAGGTCGCCTGGGATGGCGACTGTCT
>JAUVRX010000092.1 GCA_030597375.1 Acidobacteriota bacterium | reverse complement strand
GTGACCCGGTTGTCCGAGTCGCTCGTGGCCCAGGGTGGCCGCGGAATGACGGTGGCGTTGATCAGCGCCAGGCCCTTGCCCATGACCTTCCTGCCCATCTGTTCGATGTCGCTGATGACGCTCTGCAGGGAGTACTCACCGTTGATGACCCTGTGGATGTCGTTGGTGCCCTCCATCAAGATCACAGTATCGGCTGTGCCCTCCTCGGCCAGGACCGAATCCAGGCGGGTAAGTCCCTGGGATGTCGTTTCGCCGGACTTGCCATGGTTGTGAACGATCGCGTCCGTCCTTCCGGCCTCTCGTAGCAGAGACTGCAGGCGGCCCGGATATCCTCCGAGGCCCTCCTCATCGAAGGGTTCGTCGCCTTGGGTGATGCTGTCACCGAAGGCGATGACCTCCTGAGCGACGGTAACTGGGGCCATTCCCAGTGCCCCGAACAGCAGCAGGAGCGCGGCCCCGACGGAGAGCCTCATCTCCTTTCCCCCCATTGACCGGTCGCCTCACGGACCGAAGGAGAACGGAGGCCGACAAGGTGGGAGCTCGTCCAGGCCAGGATCGGCCTTTCGTCGCCTGGCCCTGCTGCCGAAGTCTGGCGCAGTACGCGGCCGGTGGCGTGCAGCTCGAGAACCGACCAGGCGGCAGTCGAGGCTGAGTTGAAGATCAGAAAGAGCTTACGGTCCAAGGTTGTGAGCTGGGGATCGACCGAGCCCTTGCCGCCCACAGTCTGGGGAGCCTGCCAGCCCGAGCCATCGAACCGTGACAGCGTCAGACGATAGTCATTGCCGTCGTACCGGCTCCAGGCGACCAGCGCCCCTGCCTGTGTGGCGACCACGGTGGGGGTGATATCTGGCCAGGAATTGTTGGACGCCAGCCGCCGGGGTGGACTCCACGAGCGGTTCTTCTTCTGGCTCCAGTAGATCTCATCGTCGTGGCCGTCGAAGGCGGCCCAGACGAGGAGCCATGACCCGTCGGCCAGGACCGCGCCGGACAGGCCTGTCTGACTGCCCTTGAGTGGTGGAGAGACGATCTCGACTGGCTGCCATTCGGTGCCGGTCCAGTTGGCGGCGCGGACCGACATGGAGCCGGGCTCTCTGCCTTCCAGCCAGACGAGTCCACCTAGTTCGTTTCCTGCGACCATCAAATGCGGGTGAAGCCGCAGTGGCTCCGTCTGGGAGCCCGGTTCTGGCAAGCGCTCGAGCCCCGCTGCACCCTGCTCTACCACGAGGATGTCACGGCCGCCAGCACGGGTCCGAGTACCGGTCGCAGCCCAGCCCGAACGGGTTTCGGCAAAGTGTGTCAGCCGCTCCTGGGAACGCAGTCGGATCTGCTTTCTTCGCCCGCCGGGCTGTTCGACGGTGGCCCGGCCCTGCTCGGAGACAAGGACGAGGCCCTGGCGGTTGTTGGCCGGTTGCAGGAGCTCGGTGCCCTCGACTGCCCACAGGGAAGTGCTGGAGAAAGCTAGGAGCGAGCCCAGGAATAACCATCGACGCAGCATGACAGGGCAGATCCTAAGCGGCCTTCTGATCCGTGTCAATCGACGAGGATGGAAGCGGGACCGGCTTGCCGGGAACCTCTGTCGCGCCTATCATGCAGCCCATGAGAGCAGTGATCCTGGCTGTGGGCTCAGAGCTGTTGGGTCCAGATCGACTCGAGTCAAACTCCCTGCTGCTGACCCAGACTCTGCGTCGCTATGGTGTGGATCTCGTCCGCAAGTCGATCGTAGGCGATGTCGTAGGCGATATCGGTCGAGAGTTGACGTCGTTACTCGGCGACGCCGACCTGGTGTTGGTGAGTGGAGGCCTCGGACCGACAGCCGATGATGTGACTCGCGAGGCGGTAGCGACAGCCTTGGGGCGCAGGCTCATCGAGGACCCTGAGCAACTCGAAGAGCTGAGGGCCAAGTTCGCCCGCTTCGGGATGCGGATGGCCGAGACGAACATCAAACAGGCAGACGTGATCGAGGGCGCGACAGTGCTGGCCAACTCTCGAGGTTCAGCACCCGGTCAATTGGTGGAGGTCGGCGGAAAGGCGATTTTCCTGTTTCCAGGAGTACCCGGGGAGCTGGCTGGCCTGATCCGGTCGGAGCTCGAACCCTGGTTGAGCGGTAGAACCGACGGAGAGGTGGTGGAGACCCGGGTGATCAAGGTGGCCTGTGTCGGGGAGTCGACACTGGAAGAACGAATCCTGCCGGCCTACGGAGAATTCGGCAGAGAGGCGATCTCGGTCCTGGCCTCGGCGGGTGAGATCCAGGTGAGATTGACTGCAAGTGGTCGAGTCCATGACCGGACCCCTGTGCTGGAGTCGATGACCCGACGACTACGCGAGTTGATTGGCGACAGTGTCTACGCAGAGGGACAGGAGTCGTCGCTCGAGGAGGTGGTTGGAGGTCTTCTGGCGAGCCAGGGCAAGACGGTGGTGACGGCCGAGTCGTGCACCGGTGGACTCATCGCCCAGCGGCTGACAGCGGTACCTGGAAGCAGTGCCTACTTTCTCGGTGCGGCGGTGACTTATGCCGACAACGTGAAACGCAAGGTGTTGGAGGTTGCTTCAGAGACGCTCGACCGGTACGGCGCGGTCAGTCCGGAGGTCGTCAGCGAGATGGCTCGCGGGGCACGACGAATTTTCGCAGCAGACTACGCCGTGGCGGTGAGCGGGATCGCCGGACCGGGGGGAGGGACGCCCACCAAACCTAGAGGTTTGGTTTACGTGGGCGTCGTGGGCGAGGGTGATCCGAAGGTCAAGGAGTTGCGTTTGCCTGGAGACCGTGAGCGGGTACGCTGGCTGGCGAGCCAGTGGGCCCTCGATCTGCTGCGTCGTCAGCTGCTGCGGTCGGAAGACCTTTCGGGAAGAGGCCAGGTCGAGTCTGGCGGGGAGTGCGAGTGAAGCTCTTCGTCGGTCTCGAGATCCCCAGCCAGGTTCGAGCTGCCGTGGAGGAGCGGACCGAACCTCTAAGGCGTTCCCTGCCTGCTGCCAGTTGGGTCTCCTGTGCCAACTATCACCTTTTCCTGGGCTATCTCGGTGAGACCGACGAGGCCCATCGCAGGACCGTCGGAGCTGCGCTGTCGGTGGCCTTTGCGTCTCAGGAGAGGTTCGAAATCCAACTCGCCTGTGCGGGGTCGTTTCCGCCAGACCGCCCCGCTCGGGTACTCTGGGTCGGAGTGAAGAACGGGGAGGTGCTGGAGGGGCTCCAGAGATCAGTCTGGAGGAGCTTGACCCAGGTTGTCGATATCGAGGCCTACTGGCGACCCTTCCACCCTCATTTGACCGTGGCTCGGTGCCCGAGGGCTTGGACCCGACGTTGTACCGTGGTCTGGAGTCGAGCCTGTTCGGGGAAGGTAGGGGATCCCTTCGAAGCTCGCCAGGGTGCTTTGTTCAGCAGCGAGCCTGGGCGAGATGGCTCCAGTTACCAGGTGATCGAGACCTATCCGATGAAGGCATCCCAGTGATCTGGATCGGCTTGGTAGTCGTGGCCTATCTGCTTGGTTCCGTGCCCTTCGCCTATCTCGTTGTGCAGTGGCGAACTGCGGTGGATATCAGAACAGTAGGTAGTGGCAATGTGGGCGCGACCAACGTCCTTCGGGTAACAGGCACCCCGGCAGCGGCAGCCGTGCTGGCGCTGGATATCGCCAAAGGAGCGGTCCCGGTGCTGATCGGTCGAGCTTTGGGAGCTCCTCCGGCGGTCTTGGGGGCCTGTGCCATGGCGGCGGTTCTGGGGCACGTATTTCCTGTGTTTCTCGGCTTTCGTGGCGGCAAGGGCGTTGCCACCTCCGCCGGGGCGATCGGCGCGCTGAGCCCAGCGCCCATGCTCGCAGCAGCTCTGGTCTTCGGAGTGGTCGTTGCTTGGAAGCGCTTTGTGTCCCTGGGCTCGATGCTGGCCGTGGCGGCTTTCCCGATCTTCGCCTATGTTTTCGGCAGGTTCGGTTGGATGGAGCCGATGCCGAAGGTCCTGTTGGTCGGGACCACCGTGGCAGCGGGCCTCATCTTGATTCGACATACCGAGAATGTGCGCCGTTTGGCAGTTGGCAAGGAGCTTCGGCTGGGTGAGCGCCTGCAAGGAGATTCACAGTGACGCGAATAGGAGTCTTGGGGGCGGGATCGTGGGGCACGGCCCTTGCGGTCCATGCAGCATCGGCTGGCTGCGAGGTGCGGCTGTGGGCGCGGCGCCCGGAATTGGCCGAGGAACTGGCGGAGAGTCGATGTAATCGCACCTACCTGCCGAATGCAAAGCTCGCACCCAGCATCGAGCCCACGGCTGACATGCGGGATCTGGCGGACTGCAAGGTCTTCATGGTTGTCGTGCCTTCGCACGGGTTCCGGGCCGCTGTTCGCAGCCTTCTGGAGGTCCTGCCGGGGCGGCATGAGATTCAGCTGGTTTCCGCCACCAAGGGAATCGAAACCGAGACCACGGCACGAATGAGCCAGGTAGCTCGAGAAGAGGCCGATGCGAAAGGCCGGGACCTGTGTTTCGCAACCCTGGCCGGACCTACCTTTGCGGCGGAGCTTGCCGTCGGCCAGCCCAGTGCCGGGGTCGTGGCGTCGGCCTCCCCTGATCTGGCAATCGAACTGGGGGAGCTGTTGGCTACACCGCTGTTTCGCCTCTACTCGACCGATGATGTTGTCGGCGTCGAGCTGGGCGGTGCTGGGAAGAATGTCATCGCCATCGCGGCGGGGGTGGTGAGCGGTCTGGGCCTGGGTCACAACACCCTGGCTGCTCTGATGACTCGGGGACTGCATGAGCTGACTCGCCTTGGGGTGGCTTGCGGCGGCCAGCGTCGGACTTTCTCAGGACTGGCCGGAATGGGAGATCTGGTGCTGACATGCACAGGGGGGCTGTCGCGCAATCGGCAGACGGGAATCCAACTGGCAGCTGGGAAAACACTGGAACAGATCCAGAAAGAGACCTCGATGGTGGCGGAAGGCATTCGCAACTCGCTGTCGATGACCCGACTGGCGCGCAAGACCGGTATCGAGATGCCTATCACCGAGCAGATGATGCAAGTGATGTACGAAGGAAAGACGCCACGGCAGGCTCTCGAAGACCTGATGACACGCGAGCTCAAAGCCGAAGCCGAGCTCTGAGAGCGAAAGGGGAACCATGAGCGACACACACGGGTCCGACTCGTCCCCTGCCAGGGTGGGTGGGCATCAGACGGTTCTCGTACTCGACTTTGGGAGCCAGTACACGCAGCTGATTGCACGGCGGGTCCGAGAGAACAGGGTCTACTGCGAGATCCTGCCGTACGACACGCCGATCGACGAGATCCGCCGCCGGTCTCCCATGGGTCTGATTCTGTCTGGCGGGCCACAGAGCGTCTACGCTCCAGGCGCGGTCCGGCCCGATCCGGCTCTGTTCGACCTGGGTATTCCGACGCTGGGTATCTGCTATGGAATGCATGTGATGGTGCACCTGCTAGGGGGCGTGGTAGAGGGAGCGGATCACCGTGAATACGGCAGGGCCGAGGTCGATGTACTCGACCCCGGCCTGCTGTTCGAGGGCCTCGGGGAGCGTCAGACCGTGTGGATGAGCCACGGCGATCGAATTCGACATCTGCCGGAGGGCTTTTCTGTCTGCGCCTCGACCGCCAATGCTCCGACGGTTGCCTTCGAGAATTCGGCTCGCAAGCTCTTCGGAATTCAGTTTCACCCCGAAGTGTCGCACACGGTTTCGGGAGGGGAGATCTTGCGGAACTTCCTCTACGGTGCCTGTGGAGCGGCAGGGGATTGGGGCATGGCCTCCTTTCTCGAGGAAACGGTGGAGGCGATTCGGGCCCGGGCTACGGAAGGCAGGGTGCTGTGCGCCATTTCGGGGGGTGTCGACTCCTCGGTGGTTGCAATGCTGCTTCACAGAGCCCTGGGAGAACAGATGGTTGCGGTCTTTGTCGACAATGGGGTGTTGCGCAAGGACGAAGCGTTGCAAGTGCTGCACAGCCTTCGGGAAGATCTCGGATTGCGGGTTATCGGTATCGACGCCGGCGATCGTTTCTTGGTAGCACTCCAGGGCATCGAGGATCCCGAGGAGAAGCGTCGGATCATTGGTCGCGTATTCATCGAGGTCTTCGAGGACGAAGCCGCGAAGCACGGCGACATCCGTTATCTGGCCCAGGGAACCCTCTATCCGGATGTCATCGAATCGGTATCGGTGAAGGGACCCTCGGCGGTTATCAAGACGCACCACAACGTAGGTGGATTGCCCGAGCATCTCGATTTCGAGCTCATCGAGCCTTTGCGACTGCTGTTCAAGGATGAAGTACGACAGCTCGGCCGAGAGCTCGGACTGCCGGAGGAGTTTGTGGGTCGCCATCCATTCCCCGGCCCGGGGTTGGCTGTCCGCATTCTGGGAGAGGTGACGCCAGAAAGGGTGGAGCTCCTTCAGGAGGCCGATGCAATCTTTCTCCAGGAGCTTCGCGAAGGCGGGTTCTACGACAAGGTGAGCCAGGCCTTTGCCGTTCTCTTGCCAGTCAAGAGTGTCGGAGTGATGGGCGACTACCGGACCTACGAGAATGTTGTCGCGATCCGCTCCGTAGACACGCAGGATTTCATGACTGCGGACTGGAGCCCCCTACCCTACGAGCTGCTGGGACGGGTCGCGAGCCGGGTTGTCAACGAGATCTCTGGCGTCAACCGGGTGGTCTATGACATCACCAGCAAACCCCCAGGCACCATCGAATGGGAGTGAGGCCGCGGTTTCAGCTGCTCTCCAGGCCGCGCTGTCATCTCTGTCACGAGATGGAGGATCTCTTGCGAGAGGTGCTGCCTGAGATGGGGCTGGAAGTGACTGTTCATGATGTCGACAGTAGCCTGGACTGGAAGAATCGATTCGGTGAGGTGATACCGGTGCTCCTGCGGGACGGCAAGCCGGTCGCCAAGCTGTACCTCGATCGTCGCCAGTTGGTTCGCCTGGCGAGGCGGAGCCGTCGCAGCAGGTAGACCCCGGAAGCCCGGTCTCCTGCTCAGCTTTCGTCCAGAATCAAGGGCGCCAGACGTTCGGGGTTCTTCTTGAGGTACTTCGCCAACCGGGATGTCAGCAATGCCTGCAGCCGATTCCGGCTCTCCGTGTCGTTCTTGGGAAGCGGCATCCAGCCTCCAGCCATCATTCCGTGACCGCCGCCTTTTCCCCGTCTTCCCAGTAGGCGACGCATCAGTCTGCCGGCGTCTGCACGTGGATTGGTCGTCCGGATGGAGAGGTAGAGCCGATCTTCGAAGGCGCCGGTCGAGAAGGACCACGTCTTGCCCCGCAGGCGGAGAAGGAGGTCGGCGATCTCGGGCACGATGTCCGGCTGCGTCACGTCTCCGACGTGACTCACGACCAGGGTCTCGACCGACTCGACATGCTCGAGCGCCTCGTGAAGCGTTCGGTAGTAGCTCTCCGGTAGCGGTGGAGACTGAATCCTGGCCAGCGCGCGGATGTCGGCAGCGGGGTGAAGGTCGTCGTACACCTCCTTGTCGGCTCGATCGTATCGGCGTCCGAAATCCTGGGTCTCGGTGCGAATCGCATAGACGAAGGCGGTT
Organism: Acidobacteriota bacterium; assembly: GCA_030597375.1. Lineage (GTDB taxonomy): Bacteria > Acidobacteriota > Thermoanaerobaculia > Multivoradales > JAHEKO01 > JAUVRX01. The sequence continues at coordinate 1,801 of JAUVRX010000092.1, read as the reverse complement.
GCGTCTCGCTTGTCGATGTCGACGTCGGCCGCCAGGAGGTATTCGGCGAGGATGGTGGCGGTTGCCCCGTACTGGGGGCGGACATCTACGAAAGGGCTTAGGAGGGTCGCGCGGCGCGGTGGATGGTGGTCGAAGACCAGGTCGGGAGTCAGCTCCTCGGGAAGCTGATTGTTGCCGGTCCTGGGTTGAGTGTCGATCAGGGCGAAGTGTCGGTAGTGTTTCCAGTTGAGATAGCGGAGATGGCTCACGCGGATGCCCAACACACTGACCATCTCTTGATTTTCGGCTCGCCCTATGATTCCACCATAGGCCGTCGTTACCCGCCGTCTGTAGACCTTGCGGAGCAGCTTGCTGAGGCCTGCGGCAGCAGCGATGGAGTCGGGATCCGGGTTGTCGTGCATCAGCACGAGCCACCTGCCGGAGCTGGTTCCCTTGTCGACGTATTCGGAGAGCTCCGCCAGTTTCCGGCGAGTCAGGTCAGAAATCATAGAGATTCGAATCCTATCGCAGAGGCAGACAGAAACAGATTCAGCGATCGAGAAAAATCTTGCCTGGATTGAGAATGCCTTGAGGATCGAAGGCCGCCTTCAAACCACGCATCGCTTCGATGGCCCGCGGCTGTGCGGCCAGAGGCAGATAGCGGCGCTGGCTCCAGCCGATACCATGCTCTCCAGTGACCGAGCCTCCAACGCTGGTCACCCACGCGAACAACTCGGCTTCCGCTGCATCCCGGTGCCGTATCCAGGTCTCTTCATCGAGGTTACCGCGCAACAGGTTGATGTGAAGGTTGCCGTCACCTGCGTGTCCGTAGCAGACAGCCTCCAGTTGCCGCTTTGCAGCCACCTGCCTGGCCATCTCGATGAGGTTGGCGAGCTCGGACCGAGGTACGACCGTATCGGCTTCTTTGTACACGGAGTACTCGCGAACCGCGATGGCGATTGTCTCGCGAATCTGCCAGAGCCGACGCTGGTCGCTGGCTTCCTGAGCGACAATGACCTCGGAGCCTTCCAGGTCCTCGAAGGTCTCCGACGCCCTGGCGGCGCGCTCTAGCAGGGCCTCCTCGTCGTCGCCGTCCAGCTCCAGAAGAAGTAGGGCTGCGGCTCGCTCCAGCTGCTTGGGAATCGGCTGCAGGGTCGAGACGAGCTCGAGCGCCCGGGCCTCCATCAGTTCGCACGAGCTGGGGTCGATGGCCGCTATGAAGATCCGGGTGACGGCATCAGCTGCCGCCTTCAGGGATGAGAAGGGCGCGGCCAGGGTCAATCTGAATCGCGGCAGGTTCGTGAGCTTCAGCAATGCCGCGGTGACGACAGCCAGAGTCCCTTCCGATCCCACCAGGAGTTGCGTCAAGTTGTATCCGGCGACGTTCTTTCTGGTGGCACCGCCGGTCCGGATTACCTGCCCATCCGGCAAGACGGCTTCGAGGCCGAGCACCCAGTTTCGGGTAGTGCCGTATTTGCAGGACCGGGGCCCCGCAGCGTCCTCGGCGATGTTGCCGCCGATCTGGCAGCTATCATGGCTGGCAGGGTAGGGTGGGTAGAAGAGTCCCCGCTCCTCGACGATCCGTTTCAGATCACCCGTGATCAGACCTGCTTCCACCTCGATCGTCAGATTGGTCTCATCCAGAAACCGGACGCGGTTCAGTCGTTCCAGGGAGGGGGTGAGGCCTCCGAAGCCGGGCAGTGCGCCACCGGGCAGGCCCGTGCCTCCGCCCCTCGGCGGGACGGCAAAGCCGGATCGCGCAGCAAGTCCCAGAATGGCTGCGACCTGGTCTGTCGTCTCCGGCAGCGCGACGGCTAGGGGT
>JAUVRX010000067.1 GCA_030597375.1 Acidobacteriota bacterium | reverse complement strand
GGTCATGGAGCTACCGCCGGTGCCTGAAGGGACCATCCTGGCCATGGGCCAGGACCTGGCCCGTTTGGAGATTCAGGGTCGGGACAGTCTCCTGCTGGTACCACCGCCGACGGACGTCGTGCTGGGGCTCTGGCGGGCCGAGGCCCTGGTCACCGGTAGCAGTATTGCCAAGGTGCGTTTCCTCGTCGATGGCAAGCCGCAGATGACCCGTTCGGGCCGTCCCTTCACGGCCGAGCTGCGTTTGGCCAAGTTTCCGGTCGAGCAGGTCATCAGGGCAGAGGGTCTCGATGCCTCCGGTGAGATCGTGGCCACCGATGAAGTCGTGATCAACCAGCCGCGAGGCGCCCTGCGGGTGCGCATCATCGATCCGGCCCGGGGAGCCGTGGTGAGCGGTCGCATGGTCGCCCGAGCCGAGGTCGTGGTGCCTGAAGACCGCCGAGTCGAGAAGGTGGAATTCAAGATCAACGAGGAGACGGTGGCCGAGCTTCAGAACCCTCCCTGGGAGGCGGAGATCGAAATCCCACCGGTGGGCGGTGGCATGACCTACCTGACTGTCGCGGCGTATCTCGACGACAAGAGCCGTGCGGAGGAAGTGCGCTTCCTCAATGCCCCCCAGTTCCTGGAGGAGGTCGAAGTCAAGCTGGTGGAGCTCTTTACCACCGTCACCGACCGGAGTGGCAGGCCGGTCAAGGGCCTCGCGCAGGAGGACTTCCTGGTCAAGGAGGATGGGCGGCCCCAGAAGATCACCAAGTTCGAGCTGGTGGAAGATCTTCCCCTGACTCTCGGCATCGTCATCGACACCTCGGGCTCCATGACCGAGTCCCTGCCTGAAGCCAAGGCAGCGGCCATCGGCTTCCTGGAGAACATCATCACCTTGCGTGACAAGGTCTTCGCGGTCGGCTTCAGCGACCAGCCCAGGTTGCTCATCGCTCCGACCGACGACGTCGGTGCTGTTCAGGACTCGCTCGAAGACCTCCAGTCGTTGGGTTGGACGACCCTGCACGATGCCGTGGTGACCAGCCTCTACTACTTCAGGGCAGTGCGGGGCCGACGTGCTTTGATTCTGCTCTCGGACGGAGATGACACAGCCAGCGCCATGCCCTTTCGAGATTCCCTCGAATTCGCGCGCCGCAGCGGTGTGACCATCTACTCGATTGGCCTCGATGTTGGAGCCCTGCAGAGAGGCGTTCGCAACAAGCTGACCAACCTGGCCGAAGAGACCGGCGGCCGAGTGTTCTTCATCTCCAGGGCGCGGGAGTTGATCGACGTCTACCGCGAGATCGAAGAGGAGCTGAGAAGCCAATACCTGGTGGCCTACGCCTCGGACAACCCCGAGCCTGATGGCCAGTTTCGCGAAGTCGAGGTCGACGTCCAGCGTGGGAAGTTGAAGGCCAGGACCCTCCGGGGCTACTATCCTTGAGCCAGATTCTGGCAAGGGGAGGTCGTCGATCGAAAAATGGAACAGAAATCCGTTGAGAGTTTTGCCCACGGGCGGCGGGCACGGTATCGGCCGTTAGTCGTGGTGTGGATGATGTTGTCACTGCTTCTGTGGCTGCCGATGGTGGTGGCGGACGAGGGTGTGCCCGAGGGATCCGAAGTTCTCAAATCGGATCGCGTCGACGGAATCCACAGGGATTTGCCGGTCGATATCGCTCCGATCGAGCAGGGCCTCATCATCATTCAGCTTCACGCAACGGATCCGGTTCTGGAGGTGGCAAGCCACCAGCTGCTCCTCTGGCCAGTGGAGGGTGGCTCTCACAGGGCCCGACTGACGGCCCGATTCCAGGGTGAGGCGAGGCTTCAGGCAGACGTCGAGATCGCCGGCCTGCCAGCTCAGATCACCGACCTGGTCGAGTTGCCCGAACAGGAGACTGCCATCGAGGGACAGTTCAAGATCACGCGGGAGGAGGGCGGCTATCGAATCGTCGCCGAGGAGCTGCCACGCTTCATCGAGTTCCGGGTCAAGAGTCGGCTCGCAGGGCAGATGGTCACGGTCTGTCGAGGGCTGGCGCTGTTGGCCCCTGGCGGTGGCGCCGAATGCGAAGGGCTCGATCGGATGCTCTCCGTGCTCCACTTGCCCATGCCGGAATCGGGCGAGACCTACTTCATCGAAGAGTCGAAGTTCACCACCTTCGAGAGAGAGCAGGTCGACGGCTACCTGGATCGAAACTGAGGGTCGGGTCAGCCGGCGTCCTGGTCGAGAGGTATACCTGCACGGGTTGCCGCCTCGGCGATCTCCCTGTGCTCGGCGATCTGGAAGAGAAAGTGATGGCGCAGTCGGGGCTCCAGGTGGGAAGCCTTGCGCAGGATCTCCCGGTAGGCGGCCTTCAGATGGGGCAGGGAGTCTGCGGCCTCCTCGCCACGGTCGCGAAGCCACGTCAATCCCTGGTAGAGGCCGAACTGGAGCTCCTCCAGGAGCTCGGCCCTGGGCAGCTCTCGAAGATGCAGCAGCAGCTGTTCGGACCACCGTTGGGTTTCCGCGACCTCTTCGGTGTTGATGGCCAGGCGGATCAGCATGGTCAAATCGAATCCGACGGCTTCGTCGTTGCCCCCCTGCCGATGGCTTTCGAGAGCGGCGGAGAGGTGTTCGCGAACCGAGGCGAATTTGCGCTGCTTCAGCCCGATTCTTGCCAGCAGCAGCTCGGCGTTGGCCAGCAGGGATTTTCGCGAGATGACATTGAGCTGGAAGTGAGCCTGGGTGGCTTCCTCGAGCGCCTTGTCGAGCTGGCCCAAGAAGAGATGATTCTCGGCGACCGCCAGGCGAGCGACCGCCTCACCGGCGACTTCGTCCTTGCCCACTCTGAGCGAGAGGGCCAACTTCAGGGGCTTGGAGGCGGCCGTGTAGTCGCCCAACCTGTTGAAGACCTTGCCCAGGCCAAGCAGCGGAAACCCGACGTCGTCCTCGGCACCGTGCTCTTCAAGGAGCTCCTGAGCTTCGCGATAGCTCTCCAGTGCCGAGGGGTAGTTGCCTAGAGCCAGGTAGACGGCACCCAGAGCGGTCAGCGAGTTGCCCGTGGCCCTCAGGATTCCCTGTTTGCGCCTCTCTTCCAGCGCCTCCTCGTGCAGACCCAGGGCCTCTTGGAGTCGGTTCTCACGCACGGCGATGTTCCCGAGGTGATACTTGCAGGCGGCACACAGGGCGGTGGCGCCCAGACGTTCCAGTGTGGCGTTGAGTTTCTCGAAGAGCTGCTTGGCTTCCACGAAGCGTTCCTGGTCCAGATGCAGGCGTCCCAGCTGAATCAGCAGCAGGGCCTGTCGCCGCTCGTCAGCATCTTGAGCAGCTGAGAGCGCCAGTCGAATCGTCGACTCGGCCGCCTGGTAGCGACCGGCTTCTCGATCCATCTCCCCCTTGAGTCCGGCCAACGCGAGCAGACGACTGGGATGGCCTGAGGCCAGCTCGACCGCTCGGTCCAACTCGACCTCGTACTTGTGAAGGCGGCCGTGCTTGCGGGCGAGCGGCAGGAGCCGCCAAAGGATCTCGAGCTCGGCATCGGCGTTCTCTTGCCGTTTCCTCAGCGACCTCAGCTCGCCGTCCAGGGTATCCAGCATCTGTACTGCAGGTACGCTGGCCGCATAGGGCGTCTTGACCGTTTGGATCAGCGAATCGAGCCCCTCGACCGTGCCTTTCAGGAGAAGATAGGAGTGCCAGTACGCCTCTCCCGTTCGACTGCTATCGGCCAACGACCGACCCATGAGCTGACGAGCCTGTTGGGAGTTTTCTGGAGCCAGGCTTCGTCGCAACGCCGCGGCGTAGGCTTGTGAGGTGAGCTCGACTCCTGGTCCCCAGGGTGAAGTGACCGAGTGAAGTAGGCCCGCGGCCAACGGTGGGGACTCCCAGTTCAGGGAAGGGGAGGTACCGAGGCCCATGGCGGCCGATTCGAGGCTGGCTGGGGGTACTGCTCCACCCACCGCCGCCAGGAGTTGGAGTGGCAGCAAAGCCTCGAGCCTCGCGGCCTCGGCAACGAGATGGCAGATCAGACGCGGAGAGGGCTGGAAGTCGGTCGATTCGGCCCCAGCGAAAAAGAAGCTGCCGTAGACCTGTCGCAGGTTCTTCTCGCGGATCAGGGCCACCATGCCTTCTTCCAGGGCGAACGGATAGCCCAGCGTTGCCTCCAGTAGGCGGCCTTCGACGGTGGCTGGAAGCGACAGGCCGGCGAAGAGCTGCTTCGCGAGACGCTCCATCTCGGACTGATTGAAGGGATGGACTGGCAGGGTCGGTAGCCTATGTATCGCAGGCGGCAGGGCAGCGCCGCCTCTGCCCACGAGCAGCAGATGGAAGCCCCTTCCCAGCTCGGCATCATCCAGAAGCTGGTTGACGAATTCCGAGTCCCGGCTATCGATCTGGTCGATATCGTCGATGACCAGGTAGAGAGGGCTCGAGAGACCCTTGGAGATGCGCGCCAGGATCGCGGGCAGCTGTTGGTTCAAGGCCGGTTCGTCTTCGACATCTTTCGAAGCAAGTAGGGATCGAATCTCATCCTGTAGCTGGACGTCGCGGATCCTGGGAAGGAGAGGCAGCGATGACGAGGGTGCAGGCGGAGCCAGCAGTTGCTCGACGATTTGACGTACCAGAGACCGGCCTCGCCGCCGGCTGGGTTGAGCCCGCAGCCACAAGGCTGGTGTACTCGTGCACAGCAGCACCTGGAAGGCCAGATGGCTCTTGCCGCATCCCAGAGCTCCTTCGATCCGCCATGCCGGGGTGGTCAAATGGTCCTTGACCGAGTTGAAGAGAGCCCGTCGGGGCAGCGGTTTGAGACGACGGTTGAGCAATTCGGGGTTACGCCAGGGAGCTTCCACCCATATCGGAGCCCCCACTTCGAATACCGGGATGGAGCCACCCAGCAACTCGGCGGTGACAGAGCTCGGTGAAAGCTCACGAGGCTCCTCGAGCGTGCTGGCGGCCCAACCCGTGATGTGTACTCGGCCAGGTTGGAGGTTCCCGGACCAGGCCTCGACATGTTCTCCCACTGCATCGACTGCCAGCGACGGCAAGCCCTGCCGGAAGAGGACCTCGCCGGGTGAGACGAGTATTCTGGGACCCGAAGCCCCGGTAGTGGAGTGTCTTCTCTGCAGACCTTCGACCAGGGTCAGGCCGAGGTGAACTGCGGTATCCACTGGCGCGGGATCGGGAGCCTCGGGTGTGATGACGAAGATGCCCGAGTCGAGTCGGTGAAGACCTGGCAGGTCGGGCAGCAAGTCTTCGAGTCCGGGCAGAGGCTCGGAAGTGGCTGAAGACCGCCGCTCGGGCCAGATCCTGAGCACTGCGCCAGGCAGGCGCAGATCGAAGGGCTGCTCTTGGCTGGACTTGGCGGAGCTCATGTCGACGACACCTCTGCGGCCTTCGATGACATTGCCCTCGGGCTGGGTTGCGAGGGACTGAATCGACGACGAGTAACTTCCCAGAGCAGGCTCTGGTATAGTGAGAGGTCGGTCTTTCGGGGCCGATTCGACACGTCTAGCTAACTCTACCGGTGTTCAGGCACTCCTTGAAGAGGCGGTGGCCAACCACTCGCCCGGTGCTTTCGGAGGAGATCGAATCCAAATGACGACTCGACGGCTGAGCAACAGTCTCTACTATTTCACGATCGAAGACGAAAGTATGCTGGCAGAGGCTTTCGCGGAGATCGATGACGATGTCTTTGCCATTACCTACAAGGTCAGCGGTTCGGAAGATGTCTTCGTGACCACCGAAGAGACCCGCGAAGCCATGGATCGCACCGACGTACCCTACAACCTCCTGGCCAAAGAAGATGCGACTCGCCTCGCGATCTACCATACCCCATTGTCACGAGAGGAGTTGGCGGACTACGAGGACGCTCTCAAAGCCCTGGCCCTGGCCTACCGGGCGATCGCCATCGCCTGTGTGGGTGTCAATGGCGAGACCGATCTCGGATTCGAGCTCACGGAGAGTGCCGAGAGATACACGTACTTCACGGCTCCTGCAGGCCACACCTTCATCTGGCGACTCTTCCATGATCGCCAAGAGGCCGAAGAGTTTCTCGGCAAGCTCACCCTGGGCGAAAAGGAAGCTGTCACCTGGGCCCGTGCGATTCCCCTCGAGTCCTCAGAAGATCTCGTGAGCTACCACTGATGAGGGCAGGGCCACGGCTGCTCGACGGAGAGACTGCGTCCTGAGCCTGCCATTTCAAGAGGAGACCTACAGGGTCTCACAACTGTGTACAGACCTGCGGGACTTTCTGCAGGAGGCCTTTTCCGAGGTCTGGGTGGCGGGAGAGGTCAATCGGGTGAGGGCCAGCCAGCGGGGGCATCTCTATTTCGAGCTCATCGAAAAGGGAGACGACGACCAGATCGTCGGCAAGCTGGAGGCCGTCGCCTGGCGCTCGGATCACCAACGAATTCGCCAGCAGCTCGCCAAGGCGGGACTCGAGATCAGCGAAGGACAGACCATTCGCTGTCGCGGAGGGGTGGATTTCTATCCGCCGTTTGGCCGTCTGCAGCTCGTGGTCAGAGAGGTCGATCCGGTCTTCACGGCGGGGCTGCTGGCTCAGCGGCGGCAGGAGGTCCTGGAAGGCCTGGTGGCCAGGGGTCTGCTCGAGCGGAATCGGCAGACGGTCCTGTCCGAACTGCCGTTGCGTGTGGCGCTGATCACGTCCGATGGAAGCGCTGCCTACCACGATTTCCTGAGCTCTCTCGAGGAGAGCGGGTTCGGCTTCGAAGTCTTCTTCATCCACGCCGCTGTCCAGGGCAAGGAGGCTGAAAGGGAAGTGGTGTCGGCTCTCGGTATGTTGCCTTCCCTACCCATCGACTGTGCGGTCTTGATTCGTGGAGGTGGGTCTCGAGCCGATCTGGCCGTGTTCGACAGCCAGGGGATCTCCGAAGCCGTGGCCCTGACCCCGGTTCCGGTGCTCACCGGTCTGGGTCACGAGATCGACCAGGCCATTGCCGACCTGGTCGCCCACACCGCCTTCAAGACGCCCACCAAGGTAGCGGAGTTCCTGGTCGAGCGGGTGGCGTCGGAAGAGCGGAGATTGAACGAGCTGAGACAAGCGCTAGCCCGGCATGCCCTGGAACCGCTGCGGCGGGGGCGGGAATCGCTGGGCAGGGCGCAGAGAGGCCTGAGCCTTGTTCGGCATCGGTTGGCGGCAGCAGCGGCCCGACTGGGACAATTGTCGGAGGTTCTTCCGAGAGTCGGCCAGTGGACCGTTGACGGGCAGGATCGTAGGCTGCAGGTTTTGATGCGACGGCTGGCAGATGCGGGCCCCCGCAGCCTGGCAGAAGCTCGGCACGAGGCAAACCTCGTCGCCGAGCGCATCACTGTGCAGACCGTGGCGAGCCTGCGTGAGAAGAGGGCGGTTGTCGAGGGCTGGCAACGCCTCTGTCGGCAGCTGTCGCCGGAACGCACCCTGGAGCGGGGTTTTTCGGTGACCCGCGACTCCAAAGGCAACCTGCTGCGGAATCCGAGACAGGTGGTTGCAGGTGAGAGAATCACGAGTCACCTCGCGGGAGGTGTTCTCGTAAGCCATGTGGAGGAACCATGAGTCCGAAAAAGAAGGTGGAAGATCTCCGGTTCGGCGAGGCAATCGAGGAACTGGAGGGGATTCTGAGCCAGGTCGAAGCCGAGGAGATCGATATCGACGAGTTGGCGGATCAGCTCAAAGTCGCTGCCGAGCTGCTGGAGCTGTGCCGAAGCAAGATACGACGAGCCGAGGTGGAAGTCACCCAGATCGTGCAGGCCTTGGAAGAGGCCGAGGCTGAAGCGGACGAGGAGGAGGAATCTTGAACCGTCGGAAAGGGTCTGAACCGTGCTGAAGCGACAGACCAGCGGCTCGGTAGTCTGCCCCTCCTGCGGCCGATTGGTCGGGGTTCAGCAGGATGTCTGCCCCCACTGTGGGCGCGGCAATCCGGGCCTCTGGGGCTACACCAGGTTCTTCCAGGGTCTGGGAGACGATTTCGGATTCGTTCGCCTGATCATCGGCGCCTGTGTCGTGCTCTTTCTTCTTACACTGGTTGTCAAGCCGTCGACGAGTGCCATGAAGGGCCTCTTCTCGTTGCTGTCGCCGAGCATGGAGAGTCTGTTCCTGTTCGGTGCCAGCGGTGCGCTTCCGGTCTTCGCGTATGACCGCTGGTGGACGGTACTGTCGGCCTCGTGGCTGCATGGCGGCCTGCTGCACATCCTGTTCAACATGCTGTGGGTACGCCAGTTGGCGCCGGCCACCAGTCGAATCTATGGCGCCGGTCGCATGGTGATCATCTATCTGGTGGCGGGAGCTGCAGGATTCCTTCTCAGTAGCTTCGCTGGGGCCTATCTGGACTTTCTGCCCTCCTTTCTTCGGGGAGCCAAGTTGACGATCGGCGCCTCGGCGGCGATTTTCGGCCTCCTGGGTGCGCTGGTGCTCTACGGGAGGAGGGGAGGTAGCACGGCAGTCGGACAGCAGGCCTGGATGTGGGCGATCTTTCTCGGGGTCTTCGGCTTCATCATGCCAGGGGTCGACAACTTCGCCCATCTCGGCGGCTTCCTGGGGGGCTATGCCGTCGCTCATTGGCTCGATCCCCGGCGGCCCGAGCGGGTAGAGCACCTCATGGCGGCCGTCATCGGGTTGGGATTGTCGCTGCTAGCGGTTCTCTTCTCGGTCTTGAAGGGCCTTGCACTTCTCGGTTGAGGGCCGACATCGTTGCTGGTAGGGGGTGGCCCAGTCCAGGCGTGAGGCCCCATTGGTGTCAGAAAACAGTCGTCTTCAGATCCCGACCGCAGTGCTGGAGCTCCTGAAGGAGGAGACGCTGGAAGCCTATCCTGAAGAGTGCTGTGGCGTTCTTGTGGGTTGCATGGGAACCGAGGAGCCGTCTGTTGGGATGGTCCACGAAGTGGTTGTGGCGCAGAACAGCGCCACCGATCGCCGCCAGGAGCGCTATGTCATCGATCCCGAGCTCTTGCTACAGGTTCAGAAGAGGGCTCGTGAGCGAGACCTGGATGTAGTGGGCTACTATCACTCGCATCCAGATCACGGTGCGAGCCCTGGTCGGTTCGACCTCGAAGAAGCGTGGCCCGATGTCTGCTATGTCATCCTGGCTGTGGATGGAGAGCGGGTGACCGAGGTGAGGTGCTGGCGCCTGCGGAGGGACGGTGGGGCCTTCGAGGAGGTGGACTTCGGATATTCTTGATGCCCTGTGGATCCACCTTCAGGAACCATCAAGCGATAGGTAAGCACGAGGATGGTCGACTCGAATTCCCCCGACAGGCTGACCGAGCGGGAGATCCGTCGCTACGACCGCCATCTCATCATTCCCGAAGTCGGAGTCCGTGGCCAGAACCGGCTGAAGAAGGCCAGGGTGCTGGTCGTGGGAGCTGGTGGTCTGGGTTCGCCCGTGTCGATGTATCTGGCAGCGGTTGGAGTGGGGAAGCTGGGCCTGGTGGAGTTCGACGAGGTGGACGAATCCAATCTGCAGCGCCAGATCCTCTACGGTGAGTCGGATATCGGCAAGCCGAAACTGGATGTCGCCCTCGGCCGTCTGCGGGAAATCAATCCCCTGATCGAGCTGGTGCCGCATGCCGAGAGGATCGATTCCTCGAACGCCATGGCATTGCTGGAGGGCTACGACATCGTAGTGGACGGCAGCGACAATTTTCCGACCCGGTATCTGGTCAACGATGCCTGCGTCCTGGCCGGCAAGCCCGATGTCTACGGCTCGATCTTCCGCTTCGAGGGCCAGTCCTCGGTCTTCTGGGGAGCCCGCGGTCCCTGCTATCGCTGCCTGTTCCCCGCGCCGCCCCCGCCAGGTCTCGTGCCCTCGTGCGCCGAGGGAGGGGTTCTGGGGATTCTGCCGGCGATCATCGGCAGTCTGCAGGCGAACGAGGTCGTCAAGTTGATTCTCGAAGTAGGAGAGCCGCTGATCGGCCGCCTGGTCCTCTTCGACGCTCTACAGGTCAAGTTTCGTGAGGTGAAGCTCGAGAAGAGCCCGGAGTGTCCCGTATGTTCCGAGAATCCGACCCTGACCGAGCTCATCGACTACGAGCGGTTCTGTGGCCTGGCCCCGGAGTCTCCTCAGACCGATACGGTCAACGTGACCCCCGAGAAGCTCGAATCATGGCTGCAGGAAGGCCGGGAGCTCCAGCTGCTGGACGTTCGAACCCTGGCCGAGCATCAGACCTGCCGTCTCGACGATTCGGTGCTGATACCCGTGCAGGTTCTGCCGCGCCGTTTCGAAGAGCTGGACCGAGATGCCGAGATCGTCGTCTATTGCCATCACGGCCACCGTTCGGCTCACGCCGTGGATTTCCTGCGGCGGATGGGTTTCGCCAACACTTTCAACTTGGCAGGAGGGATCGATGCCTGGAGCAAGAGGGTCGATCCGTCGGTACCTCTGTACTGAGGTAGCCATGAATCTCGCGAGGCTCGGCCTCCGGAGGAGGGAAACCCGTGGATAGGACAACGGCAGGTGTGCTCGTGGCACTCGGGATGTCGATGCTTGGGTCGGGTGCGCCCCTGGAACTACGGTGACTACGAGAACCGGTATGTCAACGTCGCGGAGACCCTTCGGGAGGCCATGACCAAGAACCCGAGCCTGAAGGTCTTTGTGGCCAACGGCTACTACGACCTGGCGACGCCCTATTTTGCGACGCAGTACACTTTCGACCATCTGGGCCTGGATGAGTCGCTGCGGCACAATATCTCCATGGACTTCTACGAAGCCGGCCACATGATGTACATTCATCTGCCCTCTCTGAAGCAGTTGAAGGAGGATCTGGACGAGTTCGTGCGGTCGGCGCTGCCCTGACCCGGTGTCGCGAGTCTCGTTCCGCAAACTTCAGGGATGCGCCGTTTCTACTCTGCCGATCCGAGGCTGCTGCTGCTGCTGGGGTTGACGGTCTTCGGTGCTTTCGCCTGGCTGACCCGGCACCCCGATTCAGAGCTGGTGCGTCGAGCCGAGCAGTGGCCTGTGATCGGCTCGTTGGCCTCCGGCTTCAGGGCCTTCTATTCGCCGCCGCTGCGAACCGCCGAGGCGCTCGGAGGGCGAGACGAGGCCGGAGGAGAGCTCGGGAAGGGCGCTCTCCTGGTCGAGCCGGTGGACCCAGATCGGGTGAGCGCCCGGCCTCAGGTGTGGGTAGAAGCCGGTAAGCGGGTGCAGATCTCTCCATATCCCGACAGCGAGGTGCTGGCAACGGTCGAAGCGCTCGGCAACTACTCGGTCGTCCAACGGCGCGGTGACTGGTTTCACATCTACCGCCATTTTGTAGATCG
>JAUVRX010000130.1 GCA_030597375.1 Acidobacteriota bacterium | reverse complement strand
CTTCAGGGGCTTCCAGGTGGCACCGTCATCGAGAGTAACCTGAACCCCGCGCTCTGTCCCCAGGTAAAGCATCCCCTTCTTCTGGGAGTCTTCCCGAATCACATGCAGGTAGATCTCACGATCCAGTCCTCCATCGAGACTGCTCCAGCTGCCGCCAAAGTCGGTGGTCTTCCACAGATAGGGCGTCTCATCGTCCAACCGGTGCGCGTCCACCACCACATAGGCGGTCCCCGCGTCCCACCGAGAGGCCTCGATCCCAGAGACCGTGCCCCATTCCGGCACGCCGGGGGGGGTGACATTCTCCCAGTTGGCACCATCATCCCGGGTGACGTGGACCAGGCCGTCGTCGCTCCCGGCCCAGATCAGGCCCTTCTCCAGCGGCGACTCGGCCACGGCGAAGATCGTGCTGTAGAACTCCACTCCGGTGTTGTCGCCGGTAATGGGGCCACCCGCCCACTGCTGCTTCTCCTTGTCGTTGCGGGTCAGGTCGGGGCTGATCGCCTCCCAGTGCTGCCCACCATCACGGGTCCGGAACAAGATGTTGCCGGCGTGATAGACCGCCTTGGGGTCGTGCGGTGAGATCAGGATGGGTGAGGTCCACTGGAACCTGTATCGAAGATCGCCCGCACCGCTCCCCGAGGGGTTCTCGGGATAGATCCCGACATGGGGTGCCTGCCCTGTCCGGCCGTCGAACCGGGAGATGATGCCGAGATACTCCCCAGCCCAGACAATGTCGGGATCCGAGGGGTCGGCCACTACATGTCCGGCCTCGCCCCCACCAACATTGTGCCAGTCGGACAGATAGATCCCTCCGCCATGCAGACTGTTGCTGGGACCCGAAACTGTGCCGTAGTCCTGCAACGAGCCCATGACCCGGTAGGGGGTCTGCGTGTCCACTGAGAGGTGATAGAACTGAGCGATCGGCAGCGGTGGACGAAACCAGGTCTCTCCACCGTCCCAGGAGAGTGACGGCCCGGCGTCGCTGCCGACGATCATCCGTTTCGGGTTCGCGGGGTCGATCCACACATCATGGTAGTCCCATCCCCCACCTTTGACGTTCTGGATGGTCTTGCCTCCATCCGCGGTCTTGAGCATCGGAACCTGCGGGAACCAGACAACGTCGGCGTTGGTGGGGTCGATGGTGAGGGTCGTGTAGTACCAGGCGCGCTGGCGCAGTCCCCGACTCGGGTTGATGAGCTTCCAGCTCGAGCCGCCGTCGTCAGAGCGAAACAGGCCGCCTTCCTCGGCTTCGATGAGGGCATAGACCCGATCGGGATCACTGGGTGCGACCCGCACTCCTACCCTCCCCCAGATACCCTCGGGCAGACCGTCGCCCTCGAGTCGCTCCCAGGTCTCACCCATGTCGCCGGATTTGTAGAGGCCACTGCCTTCGCCACCGCTCGTCATGCCCCAGGGATAGCGCCTGGTCTGCCAGAGTCCAGCAAAGAGAATCCTCGGATTTCCCGGATTGAAGGTCACATCCGAGGCCCCGGTGTCGACATCGCGGAAGAGGACCCTGGTCCAACTGGCGCCACCGTCGGTCGTGCGATAGACACCCCGATTCTCTCCTGGCCCGAATGGGCTCCCCAGCACCGCCGCGAGTGCGATGTCGGGGTTGTCGGGATGCACGGCGATGGACCCGATCTGGCCTTCGTTGGCCCAGACATGGCTCCAGGTCTTGCCGGCATCGGTGGACCGGTAGATGCCATTGCCCTCGCCCACGTTGCCGCGGATATTGGCCTCACCCGTGCCGACATAGACGACATTGGAATCGGAAGGGGCCACAGCGACCGAACCGGTGGATGAGATCGCCTGTTCATCGAACACAGGTTCCCACTTCAGCCCGCCGTTGACCGATTTCCACACCCCTCCCGAGGCGGTGGCGGCATAGTAGGTCGAGGGATCCCCCTCGACGCCCGTCACGCGCGAGACCCGACCTCCTGCAGCCGGGCCGATCTGCCGGAACTCGAGGTGCCGATAAGGATCGGTCTCTTCCGTCTCCTCGCCTCCTGCCGGAACGGCCGCCAGGACAAGCACCACCAGGGTGGCAACTCCACATCGAATCTGGAGCCATCGAATGGGTTTCATCGGGGGTCCCTCCCTTGTCGAGGATTTCAAGCATATCGGAGATGAGCTTCTTCCAGGACTCCAGTTCTGCCTGCAAGCACCAATGTGGGCCGATCGGCCCTCTTTACGGCCCTGTGCAGCACCTAACTTTCAAGAAGAGGCTTTACCTCTAGAATGTAACTGCCAGAAACAAAGGGCTTATGCCGCGCCGCTGAGGATCGCCATGAATCGAAGGTGAGCCTCGCCTCGCGATGGATGGGTTCCATTGATGTTTCATGCTCAGGCAAGAAGACCAGCAGCAGCGGTCCTGTCCCTACTGGTCGCAGGCATTCTCCTCACTCTCCCGGCTTGCGACAGCCGCTCCGCGAAGAGTGCTCCCCGGGAACTGGTAGGCACCTGGGCCTCCGACGATCCGCTCTACGCCGATCGGACACTCGAGATTCAGGCGAATCGCATCTACTTCGGGACAGGCGGCACCGAGGCACCCGAGCCCCTCACCAGCGTGAGGGTTCGCTGGGAGGAGGCCGCTGGCCACACTCTGTACTCGATCGAGTATCAATCCTTGGACGGCGCCGAATTCACCCTGCCGGTGCAGTTCTCCCCCAGTTCAGGCGAGCTGCGTCTGGCCAATCGCGACAAGGTCGTTTGGAGGCTGAGGGAGCACTCTGGGGCGAGCCGCGGGAACGACACATGAAGCTCATCCAACGGCGCCCTCTCGGTACAGCGAAGCCCATGAGGTCTCGTGGGTGGACACTGATCGAGCTCCTGGTGATCCTGGCCATCATCGGAACCATCTCGGCACTCGTGGTCCCGGCCCTGCTTCAGTATCTACAGCGCACGGTCGTGCAGCGGGTAATCATGGACATCAACAGGCTGGACTTCGAGATCACCGCCTTCGAGAAGCTCCAGGGAAGGTACCCGATCGACCTCAGCGAGCTCGAGAGCGGGTCGCATGTCGATCGGTATGGGAGCCCCTACCAGTATCTGCCCTCCACTTCGAAAGACTGGATCGGCAAGGCCCGCAAGGACCGCTTCCTGGTGCCGCTCAACTCTGACTACGACCTCTACAGCATGGGTCCTGACGGTGAAAGCGTCTCACCCTTGACCTCCGAGGTGAGTCGCGACGACATCGTTCGTGCCGATGATGGCCGGTACATCGGGCCGGCTGCGAAATTCTAGAGGTCGACTGGATAGGGCTCGAAGCGGTGTGGCGATTCGACGGAACGTTTCTGCGCAGCAAGTTCGGCCAGCGCCTTTTCGTTCTCTTCGTGGCCTGCGCCCTGGTGCCCATCAGCCTTCTCCTGCTGATCTCCTATCGGTCTGTCTCCTCGGAGCTCGAGGCACAGGCGGAGCAGCGACTCCAGGGGCTCGGCAAATCGACGCTCATGGCCGTCTGGGATCGCTTGAACCTTCTGGATGTAGAGCTCCAGCTGGTCGAATACTCCCTGAATGCACCTTCGGCACCTGGCGACCACACAACCACCTCGAGCACGAGAGAGATCGCGGTAGATCCGGGAAGAATCACCGGAGCTGTCCTCGAGAGCCCATCAGGAGAGGTCAAGGTCATCGCGGGGCCTGGATTCGATCCCCCGAGCCTCACCGAGGCACAATACGCTCACCTTGCAGCTGAAAAGCCTCTGCTTTCCGTGCGTCAGGATCCCTACGGAGAGGTCGAGGTTCTCCTGGCGCGGCTGGTCCGACCGACCGGTAGCACCTTCAGCACGGTTCTCTGGGGTCAACTCGAGCCCACCTATCTCTGGTGGGGTCCGCCGCTCGACAATACCCTTCCAGCACAGACTCATCTGCACATTTTCGCCTCCGACCTCCAGAAGCCCGTGCTGTCAACCGTCGAAGCGCCTCCAGATCTCCTTCGCGATCTTTCCCAGGTGCTGCCGAATCGGTCGATGGGTGACCTGGAGTGGCAGAACAGCGAGGGTACCTATCGAGCCCATTATCGATCCGCGAATACCCGACCCGTCTTCGGGCTTCCTTCGCTGACAGTCGTGTTGAGTGAGGCAAAGAACCTCTCCCTGCAGCCCTTCCTCGCGTTCAAGCGAAATCTGATCGGCATTGTGCTGCTCTCGCTATGGATCGTTCTGCTCCTCACCATCAGTCAGATTCGAAGGCATCTCGCACCCCTGGAGGTGCTCCGTAAGGGAACTCAACAGATCGCCGAGGGACGGTTCGATGCCCGGGTCTCGGTCGACACCGGCGACGAGCTGGCCGAGCTCGCATCGTCCTTCAACTCCATGGCCGGTGATCTGGAGCGGCAATTCAAGACCCTCACCACCTCGAACGAGCTGGTTCAGGCCATCCTCTCCTCCCTGAACACGGATCGGATCGTCGACACCGTCCTGACCGAATTCCACGGCCTTCTGGAATCCGATCGCGTCGTGGTAACCCTGATCGAGCAAGAATCCAGGTCGGTGGGTCACTTGTACCGGAAAGACTCCCGATCCGAGCAGAAGGAGGGGCCACTCGTTCAGCCACTTGCCGATGCAGACCTGGCCAGTTTGGACTCCCATCGGCAGCACCTCCTGTTGCCGCGGGGCGCGACCTGCCCTTCCTATTTTCTTTGCGGCGGAGACCCGACAACCTCACAGATTCTGGCGCTGCCGATCTACCTGCAGGACGAACTGGCGGCCATCGTTGCTGCAGGCCTCAGCAGCGCCACGAACGCCGAGGACCTCGACGTCGCCTCCCTCCGTCAAGTAGCCGATCAGGTCGCCGTCGCTCTGTCGAACGCCAAACTGGTCGAGGACCTGGATGCTCTGAGCTGGGGCACCCTGACAGCTCTAGCTCGTACGATCGACGTTCGCTCCCCCTGGACGATGGGACATTCGGAGAGGGTCATGGATATGGCCCAACGCATCGGCAGGAAGATGGGCCTGTCGGAGGGCAGCCTCCACTCGCTGCTCAGAGGCAGTCTGCTGCACGACGTCGGCAAGATCGGAGTTCCTACCGAGATCCTGGACAAAGCAGGGAGCCTGACTGCCGACGAGATGGAAACGGTGCGCCGTCATGTCCGGATTGGCGTCCAGATCCTGCGGCCGGTACCAGCCCTCACGGATGTCCTGCCAGTGGTCGCTCAGCACCACGAGTGGTTCGATGGCTCGGGGTACCCGGCTGGATTGGCTGCGGGCGAGATCTGCCTCGAAGCGAGAATCCTGGCGGCCGTGGACTGCTACGATGCGCTCAAGTCGGACCGGCCCTATCGAGCTGCCTTGAGCCATGATGTCGTGGTCAGCTACCTCGTGGAGCACTCCGGGACCCAGTTCGATCCCCGGGTGATCGAAGTGCTGCTGGCTGAGGTGAGAAACGAGCCAGCGACCGAGATTCTCGAGGAAGGACCCTCCTCCATCGCCATCTGACCGGGCCGACCCTCGCCCCGACCTGCTCCACTAGTCGACGATCTCGACCCCGGATTCTTCGATCAGCGTGCCGATAGACTGATAGTGCAGTGCCAAGGCTCTCCTATAGGCAGCCACGGCATCGACGTATTGGCTACGAGCCTGCGTCACGTCCTCCTGGATCCGAAGCACCTGGAAGCTCGTGGACATGCCATTGTCGTAGCGCTTCTGCTCCGCTTCGTAGTTCCTCTCCTGGAGGCGCCGAGCGACTTCGGCCGATTCCACCGCTTCGAGCGAAGCCTCCAAAGCGCGGGCCACACGGCGCACCTCGGTAACGACCCCCAGCTCCACGTCTTTCTGCACGGCCAGGCTCCTATCGTAGTTGACTTCGGCGATGGCGCTGTTGGCCTTGGCGGTGCGGTTCTGGATGGGAAAGGCGAAATTCAGGGCTACCCGCCAGCCGTCGAAGTCGGCGTTGAGGATCTGGTCCATGGCGTCCAGGTAGTCCCCATCCGAAGGGAAGTCGGGGTCCGTGATATCTCCACCGACACCGTTGAGGCCGTAGGTACCGGCGAAATCCAGGCGGGCTTGGCGCTGATTCTTGAAGTAGTCCACGTCGACCTGCCGGTTGTCCAGAGCCAGCCGCTGCTGTCGAATCTCCGGCCGCTTTTCCAGGGCGATCTCGATCGCCTCGTCGAGCCCCACGGTCTCGGGCTGCTCGAAGGGATCCGAGGTCGGGATGATGGGAAGGTCCCACCGGTCCCCATTGCGTTCCAGGTTCATGAGCTGCCTCAGCACGTCGGAGCGATCTCCGATCGCGGCCCGGGCTCGGATGATCTCCACTTCACGGCTGGCAATACCGGCTTCGCTCTGGATGAGCTCCAAAGGCGCCAGTGTGCCGACCTCGACCCGGATGATGTTCTGCTCATGGAGCTGCACCGCCAGATCGAGACTCTCCTCGGCAACCTCGAGCTGGGCGATGGATTCCGCCAGGTTCCAATAGGCCGCCTCCACATTCAGGATCACTCCGGTGACCTGCAGCTCGAAGGTCTCGCGGCTGATGCTGCGGTTGGTCTGGGCGATCAGCAGGTTTCTGTTGGTTGCCAGCTTGCCGCGATTCCTCAGCAGGGGCTGAATGAAGGTCAGGTCCATGTCGATCCGATAACTGGGGTTGAGAAGGGCGAACAGGGAGTTCGTCTCCTGCTCGCGGTTGTCCCAGTCGAGCCGTACCCTGCCGCCTGTGGAGACCAGCTGCTCGAGGCCGAGGTCGAGATCCATGAGCTCGAACTCCTGTACCAGGGCGCCATCGAGGCCGGTGGCCGCCGGGGAGGTGTCCGACAGCTTCTGGAAATCGGCCGTCGTGAACAGATCGTAGATCCCCCTGTTCTGCTGGATCATCAGCTCGGCCTCCTCCTGGGCGAACCGCTCGACCACCAGCCCCAAATTGCGCTCGAGGGCATTGGCAACTGCATCCTCGAGACTGAGCATGAGCGCGCCATCCTCGATCCGCAGGGGTGCTGGCACGGACAGGTCCGGCTGCTCTGGACTGACCAGGATGGACTGGGCCGCCACCTGTGCTGCTAGCAAGCCGAGACAGAGCAAACAGGTCAGGAAGATCCGCGGCCTGTGGCTCGTCAAGCGTCCATCGGCCGCCGCTGATTCAGGTGTACCCTGTGCAGAAGTTTCGTTCATGAACCCGTTCCTCACCACTAGTCCGATGATTGGTCTTGAAAGTAACCGCTAGGCAAATCGACCGCTATTCCTCTGTCCTACGTCTGAAACCTCAGAAAGTTCCATTCCCCACCGCTACGACGCTCTCTATTTTCAACTCTCCAGGATGATGGCAGGCCACTTCATGCCCTGCCTCCACCTCCAACAGCGCGGGCCTCTCCTTCCTACAGAGCTCAGTGGCGACTGGACATCGAGGATGGAAGGCACATCCCGCGGGGGGATTGATGGGACTGGCTGGCTCTCCCGGATACGCAGCACGCCGGTACTCTACCGACGGATCGGCCACAGGTACAGCGGCCAATAGGCTGACGGCGTAGGGGTGCAGCGGGGCTGAAAGGAGCTCTGCAGTCGGAGCCAACTCCACCAGCCTACCGAGATAGAGGACGGCCACCCTGTCGGCGATCTGCTCGACCACAGCCAGATCGTGAGCGATGAAGAGCAGAGTCAGACCGAAACGGTCCTGGAGATGGACCAGGAGGTTCAGGATCTGTGACCTCACCGAGACATCCAGTGCCGCTACCGGTTCGTCAGCAACGATGAAGCTGGGTTCGGGGGCTAAAGCCCGTGCGATACCGATGCGCTGTCGCTGCCCGCCCGAGAATTCGTGAGGGAACCGTT
>JAUVRX010000290.1 GCA_030597375.1 Acidobacteriota bacterium | reverse complement strand
CTGATCACTTTCTGGATCTGGATCCCGATCGGTTGGGTGGCCCTCGGGGCCGTGCGACGCATGGCCAGGGAACAGCGCCGAGCGTCGCCCAGCGAAGCTCGAGTCGCAGAGGCTCAGTGATCCTTCGACCGCGGAATGAGAAGGCAATCTCGGTATGGGTGATCCAGAAAAGCAGCGCTATTCGTTCTCGGTGCTCCGCGAGCGTCTGAGCCGACACGAGGGTCCGATCGTCGACTTCGCGCTCGGCGAGTTCGATCGCAGTCTCCCTGCTGCCCTCTCGGGGCAGATTCGAGAAGACTCGTCGCTAATGCTCAGGCGACATTCGACGGCCGAGCTCGCCGAGTTCTCCGCGGTGGCGGTGGAGTATCTGGATCGGCAGTACGGTGTTGCCATCACGCCAGAGCAGATCCTGCCGGTCCCCGGTGGGCGTGCCGCGATGACTGCGCTGGCCTCCTGTGTCCTGGAGCCGGGCAATGGCGTCCTCGTAACGGAGCCGGGCTACCCGGTCTTCGCCCGTCTGGCCACCCATCACCATGCCAGGATTCTGGTCGCTCCGCTCGATCCGGAGAGGGAGTTCGCGCCACGACTCGAAGAGATCTCCCAGGACGATGCCGATTCGGTTCGTCTGGTCGCCCTGAACTACCCGAACAATCCCACGGGCGCCGTGATCTCAGGGAAGGTGGCTGCTGCACTGGAGGGGCGATTCGGTCCGAGCACGGTCCTCTTCAACGACGCTATCTACGGGCCGTTGACGCACGAGGGGGGAGCCCGCTCGATACTGAGCCGTGACCTCTCGGGGATTCGGCAGTTCGATGCGATCGAGCTCCACTCCCTGTCCAAGCTCTTCCCGCTGGGCCCCCTGGGGATCTCGTTCCTTGCCGGGTCCGAACCCCTCATCCAGGGAATTCGGCACTACACCGACTTCGCCTGGTCACCACTGAGCTCGCTGCAGATGCGGGCGACGATGCAGTGCTTCCAGGACTCTGATTCCATAGAAGAGGTTCGGGAGTATTTCCAGGAGCGACTGGAGCGCCTGCGGAAGACGCTGGTGGAGGTCGGTTTCCAGCCATATCCCACTCCAGGAGGTATGTTCCTCCTCTGCAAGGCGCCGGCATCGGTGGGAGGCGTGGCTACCCCGACGGCAGAGGCGGCGGCTGACGTTCTGTTGGACGAGTACGATCTCGCGGTCGTCGCATGGGACAAGTCGCCCCACGGTTACCTGCGTTTCTCCTCCCTCTACCGTGCCGAGGATCTGCAGGCACTCGGAGAGCTGGGCGACCGTTTAGTCCTGCCCGACAGCTGAGCCCTGTCTCTTCTCGTAGACCTGGCAGACCCCCTCGAAGACCTCGTCGACGGAGATTTTCTGCATACAGACGTTGTCGGTGCAGGGGGACCAACGATCGTTGAAGGCATTGACGCACGGGCTGCAGGCGATTCCTGCCCAGAAGATATGGCTGCGCGGAGAGCGAGAGCCGAAGGCGGCGGGCGTTTCGGGCCCGAAGAGGGTCACCACGTCGATCGGCGTCAGATTGGAGTAGTGAGCCGGACCGCTGTCATTGGTGATCATGACCTCGGAGAGACAGTACAGAACCAGTAGTTGGTGCAGGGTGGTATGTCCGCCAAAGCTGACGCATCGATCTGAGTCAACGGCCTCCGCAACCCTCTGGGCTCCAGCGGCCTCGTCCGGTGACCCTGTCAGGCCGATGGCCACCTCCGGATAGCGTTCGAGGAGTCGTCGGGCCAGCTCGACGTATCTCTCGGTCGGCCAGCGCCTGAGGGGCAAGAGATCGCCGGTGTTGGCGTTCAGCAGGATCAGCGGCGGCATCTCCTGTCGGCCCAAGAGTTGTTTGGCGATGTCCTGGACCTCACGAAGCTCCTCGGCAGTGGGTTCCAGCTGGGGAGGGAGCTCCTCATCGAGGGGGCCGAGATCGAGGACGGGAAGACGCTTGGATGGCAGAAACAGGGCCTCGACGAGGATCCTGAAGACCTCCGTGGCGTGAAGTTGGGCGTTGTAGACCAGACGGTGGGTCAGGAGATCGCCGCGGTAGGCTCCCTCGCCGGCGAAGGAGTGGAAGCCGACGCGGCGGGAAGCGCCGCTGAGATAGGCTAGGATCACCGAGGCGTGGGCGAAGAACTCGAAGTCGATCGCCGAGTCTATGCCCTCGCGATGGAGGCGCCGAATCGCGCCAAGGGCATCCAAAATGACTCGAAACAGCCCAGTCGTGCGGAGGGTGATGACGTTTTCAGGCGGTATGACATGAAGCAGATCGAGAATGAACCGGTTCTCCGCGAAGACAGCGACGAAGACGTTTTCGCGCCCAACCGCCTCGACGGCCCGACGCAGGGCGGAATAGGCCAGTACCGTCGCACCCTGCTCGGCGAGTTTGACGATCAGGATGCGACGCGGCTTGTCGACTGGGGCTCGCCGAAAAGGATCGGTCAGCTTGCGAACCAGGGTCAAGATGGCGCAGGCTGGTGTACCCAGCCAACGATCCACGTGACGCATGGTTGTGACTTCCATCGAATTCGCCCCTCCCGTCGGAGGCCTATTCGATCACACCTCGGCCGGCGATGCGACCGGAATGGAGGCGCGAGAGCGCCTCGGCAGGGAGCCATTCGGGGCCGCTATTTCGGCAGGTCGACCGAGATCCGGGTGTCGGTTTCATTCCGAGAGGAGAGTTGAGTGATTGTCGTCACAGGTGGTGCGGGTTTCATTGGCAGTAACCTGGTCCATGAGCTCAATGCGACCGGGTCCAACGACATCCTGGTGGTGGACAACCTCACCGAGGCCGAGAAGTTCCGCAATCTGGTGGCGGCTCGAATCACCGACTATGTGGACAAGGAGGACTTCGCCAAGGCGCTAAGCGGCTCCGGCACATGGTTGGATCGGATCGAGGTCGTGTTCCATCAGGGAGCCTGTTCGTCGACCACAGAGTCCGACGGCAGATACATGCTGCGCAACAACTATCAGTACTCGAAGGATCTACTCGATTTCTGCCTCGACCGGAAGATCCCCTTCATCTACGCCTCTTCCGCCGCGGTCTACGGCGCCGGCAGCCCCTTCAGGGAAGAGCCGGGTACCGAACGGCCACTCAACGTCTACGGCTACTCGAAGGCCCTGTTCGATTCCCTCGTCTGGCGGTTGCTGCCTGGTGCCGGAAGCCAGGTGGTAGGGCTCAGGTACTTCAACGTCTACGGCCCTCGCGAAGCCCACAAAGGTGCCATGGCCAGCATCGTGCTACAGCTCGACGACCAGTTGGGTCGTGGTGACAAGGTTCGGCTCTTCGGTCCAACTCGAGGCTACGAGGCCGGAGAGCAACGACGGGATTTCGTCTACGTCAAGGATGTCGTGCGAGTGGCGCTCTGGTTCTCTTCGCAGCCGGACAAATCAGGCATCTTCAACTGCGGCACGGGTCGGAGCGGGAGCTTCAACGAAGTCGCCAGCCAGGTCATCAGGACCCGGGGTCGCGGAGAGATCGAGTACATTCCGTTCCCCGAATCGCTTCGCGGTCACTACCAGAGCTTCACCGAAGCAGACCTCACGCAGCTGCGTGGAGGCGGCTACTCCCAGGAGTTCGTCCCCCTGGAGGAGGGTATCCGAGAGTATCTCCTGTGGCGCACAGATGCAGGCGAGGTAT
>JAUVRX010000262.1 GCA_030597375.1 Acidobacteriota bacterium | reverse complement strand
TGAAGGGCTTGCGGATTGATGTGTTGCAGATCGAGCGAGTATTCGACGCAGATGGCTCCGCGGAGCCAGAAGATCTTTGGGCGTCTCTTCTGGAGGTATATCAAGAGTCCGAGGGCACCGGGGAAATCGACTGGGGCGAGCTCTCGGCCAATGTCGACAAGTTGAAGCAGTTTGTCGAATGGCTCCTCTCAGCTGCAGGCACGACGGGTGCTCTGTCGGGATACTGGCAGGCCGACATCCTCCGCTACGTCTGCGAGAAGGTCGCGATGATCGCTGGGTCTCTGGGTGGCGACCGCGTCAACTTGCTGGTTTTGGCGGTTCGCGATCTGTTCGACAAAATCGAGCCCGAGGCTCTCGTCGAGCTCCTCGCCGAGCCGATGCCCCGAGAGGTCAACATTGGCCCCCCGAAGGTGAGGGATGGCAGGAGAACCGAGGGGGCTGACGGGAACGCCGAAGGGGCGGTGGCAGGTGGCGGTGGAGTTGATGGATTCGCAGCGGAGG
Source organism: Acidobacteriota bacterium (assembly GCA_030597375.1). Classification (GTDB taxonomy): domain Bacteria; phylum Acidobacteriota; class Thermoanaerobaculia; order Multivoradales; family JAHEKO01; genus JAUVRX01. Next base: position 3,668 of record JAUVRX010000262.1, on the reverse strand, counting down.
ACCTGGAGGAGGCGCCCTCCGATCCCCATCCCACTGAACAAATCGACGTCACGGGCAGGATCTCCCGGGGACTGACACCGGAACAGGTCCAGAGCCTGGTTCTGCATACCCTAACGACCAACGATCGGGCGACGCCGCGCCTCTATGGTCTGTTCGACCGTCTCTTGAGAGGCCGGGATGATCGTGATGAGCTCGCCGATCAGGTGCGTGAGTTTCTTGACCAGGAGGTAGCCAGCTTCGGCAGCAGCGGAGGCTGGCTCGACGAGTGGCCGAGGCTCACGGATGCGTTGCGGGGCGACGCGCCACGGCGGTTCCTTTCGAACGTCTATCGCGCGACCCTGGAGCATGTGAGTGTCCATTCGGTTCCGGCAGATGCTTGGCCCCTCGAGCGGATCAGTCCTCGGATGTCTCAGTTGAGCGCCCTCGAGGTTTTTATGCGGAAGTGCCAGGTGCTGCTGGCGATGCTGGACGAGGAGGACGACGACAAGTGCTACAGCACGGTGTCCGACAGCCTGGCCGGAGTGCTCCCCGAACTGTTGAGTCAGCAGCAGTTCGTCATGGCGGAGAGGGTACTGCGGATCTTCAAGGATCATTCCACTGAGGAGGGCGGCAAGAGCGAGGAGCAACGGGAGAAAGCCGAGGAGATCTTTACTCAGTTCTACGAACAGCAGACAGTCCGCAACCTCGTGCGTGACTCCTTAGACCTTGCCGAGGAGGATGCCGAGGCTATTCAACGCCTGTTGAAGCTAGGCGGGAGAGGGATTGTCTCCGGACTGCTCGAGACCCTGGCGAGAGAAGAAGACCGACGAGTCAGGCAGCGCTTGGTGCAGATGCTGGCCGAGATGGGTGGAGATATCCTCGAGGACGTTATGGAGCATCTCGCTGATGAGCGATGGTACTTCGTTCGCAACCTCGTGCTCATCATTGGGGAGGTCAGTGATCCACGCTTCATTCCCCATTTGAAGGCAACCCTCGCGCACGAGGATCCACGGGTGCGATCCGAGACACTTCTGGCCCTCATGAACATGCAGGACGAGGGGGTTGCGAACCTGTTCATCACAGCGACCTACGACTCCGACCTCGAGGTCCGTCTGGTCGCTACCCATTTGCTCGGATCTCCCGAGAGGAGCAAGGGCAGGACGAGGCTGGAGGATCTGCTGCGCCTGTCGAACTGGCGAGGGCAGAACACCGACGTGATTCGAACAGCCGCCATCGCCTTGGGACAGCTCGGAGACCCGAGTTCCCTTGCTCCCCTCAAGGCAATCGTGGGTAGGAAACCATGGCTGTTCAGGAAGCGTCGCAAAGGTTCCCGCAAGGCGGCAGCGTGGGCAGTCGCGAAGCTCGAGGGCGCGGATGCAGGCCCACCGCCCAGGTTGCCACTACTCCGTGGTCTAGATGAAAAACGGACGAGCTTCTTGCGGAGACAGGAATGAGCGGTCAGGACGCATCGAAAAGCAGGTCGCAGGGCACTCGTGGGGAGTTTCATGCCTTCGCGTCAAAGCTCTTGGCTGCGGTTCAGTTCCAGCAGCTCTACCCACCTCGCCACCCCCACGTCGAGCAGGGGATCAAAGACCTCTTCGAACAGCTCTCGAAACAGCTGGAGCTCAGGGGGGCAATCCGGCTGGCCGTTACCCCGACTGAATTTCTGTTCGGCAGCATCCAGATTCCTCTGGATGGTGAGCTGCTCGAGGAGATGGCGAAGCTCCTTCACGCTGCCGGCGTGCAGAAGCTCGAGTTCTTCGCGGGACTGGAAGAGTGGGAGACGCGCAAGTTTCTCGACTTACTGATAGCGTCTCCCGACCAGCTCTGGGCGTTGGGCGGCCTGGCCGAGGCGATTGCCTCGGAGGGCATCACTCACGTAGTCGTCAGCACGATCAAGATCGGTACCGCGGGCACGGCGGGCACAACCGATCCCGAGAGTTTGTTCCGCACCTGGGAGGCCTACAGCACCGGCCTTCGACTGGTGCAGTCGATCCGTGGCCGGGTGCGGGCCGATGGCACAATCACGAATGTCGACAAGGCGAAGGAGTTTGCCCGGGAGCTTGTCGAGCTGGCGGTCAGGGAAACGCAGCCACTGCTCGCCGTACAGGCTCTCAAGACCCACGACGACTATTCATACACCCACTCCGTCAACGTCGCGATGCTTACGGTGGCTATCGCCACGAGCCTCGATTTCCCCCCTGACCATCTCCACGAGATCGGCGTGGCGGCGCTGCTTCACGATGTCGGCAAGGAGCTCATCCCCCTCGAGGTTCTGAACAAGCCCGGGAAACTCGACGAGGAGGAGTGGGTGATCGTCAACCGTCATGGCAGAGATGGCGCCAGGATGCTCGCAGCCACGGATGGGATCGGAGATCTACCCCCAGTCGTCTCCTATGAGCATCACCTCGCATACCACGACGACCTTCGTGCCGACCCTGACTGGAGCCCCCACCTCGCCTCGGAGATCGTCTGCATCGCCGATGTCTATGACGCTTTGCGATCCGAGCGCCCATACCGTGAGGGACTGCCGCCCGAAAAATCCATGAAGATCATGGAGGAGGATGTCGGCCGGTTGTTCGATCCCGACTTGTTCGAGGGTTTTTTCAAGATGATGGGCTACTATCCGCCGGGCACGTTGGTGCAACTCGAGGACGGTGCCATGGCGATCGCGTACGCATCCAACCTGGACGATCCCCGAAAACCCCATGTCCTGCTGGTGAAGTCTGCCTCTGGCAGCTTGGTCGATCCGCCGGAGCGTCTGGATTTGTCGCAGAGTGGCCCGGAAACACAGATAGCCGCTCTCGCCGACCCCGACGAGGTTGGAGTCGACCCTCTGGACGTCCTCTAGCAGGCCGTGGTGAATGTGTGATGGGTCTGCTAGCTCGGGTCGGAGTTGGTGACGCGTTCGAAGGGTGTCTCCATCCTCTGCGCGGCGTAGGGACTGAGCGCGTAGCGCATTCCGTACTGGCCGTGCTGCCAGGTGTCTTCGAGGTTCATCTCGGCCGCTTTGCGGTAGCGCTCAACGGCCTCTTCGCGCCGGCCCATCAGGTCGAGCATGTGCCCCTGCCAGATCAGCGCGAGAGCCTCGTAGGGTGAGGGAGCCACGGACTCCTCGCCGACCTCCTCGCCGGCATCCTCCTCATGAGCCCGGGCGGCCATCTCCTGCATCTGTTCAAAGACGAACAACCCCTCTTCGTAGTCTTCAACGTCGTAGAAGGCGAAGCCAATCCTCATGAAGCTGCGCGTTTCGTCGACCTGATCGAGCCAGTCCCGGCTGTACCGCGCGGCCAGATCGCGGCTCGAGCTCCAGCCCCATCCCGAGGTCTCCAGGGCATATGTGGGCGAGGACTCCCGCATCTCCTCGAGGTCCGCCCGCCAGACCGCAAGCGTGCCCGCGTAGGATTCCAGAGCATCCGGATCGACCTCCGGCAGCGTCATCACGAACTCCTCGAGGACTTCGAAGAACCGGTCGGGCTCTTCGTCGTAGACGCCGTGGCCGGCATTCTCGAAGAGCACCAGCCGGCCGTTGGGATGATTGCCAGCGAGAATCCCGGCCTTCGTCTCGTTCCAGGTCAGGTCGTACTTGCCTTCGAGAACCAGCGTCGGAATCGGGTTGTCGTCGAAAATGCCGGTGAAGTCAATGCCGGCCTGGCTCTGGCCAACGACGCCGTTGAAGTCGCTGTCGT
>JAUVRX010000022.1 GCA_030597375.1 Acidobacteriota bacterium | reverse complement strand
GGCAGTCGCTTGATGCGAATCGATTCGGCCTTCAAGGCCAGGGCGAGGTCGTCCTGGAGATTGACGATCTGGCTCACCTTGACGCCAGGCGCCGGCTGAAACTCGAAAATGGTGACTACCGGACCTGGACTGATGCCAGCGACGGTTCCCTCGACACCGAATTCCGCACAACGAGCTCGGATTACCTCCCCCAGCCGAACGAGCTCGTTTTCGTCGACGCTAATCTCGACGGCATCCAATTGCAGCAGATTCAAGGGAGGTAGCGCCGCAGCGATCGGCGGCACCTTGTCCTCGAAGGCGATCCGCTTTTGCTTCGACTGCGACTCCTGGCGCCTCTCCGTCTTGGGCTGCTCGACCTTCACCTTGCGGACCGAGAACCTGCCCGCACCCTTCTTCTCCTCGACGCGGAGAGGCAGATCCGCCTTGGAGCTGCCTGCCGAGGGCCACTTCGTGACCTTCGCAGGGGTCGCCTGCTGACTCTTCTGCTCGGCTGCCCGTTCCAGATGTTTGGACATCACCCGACGCCTGGATCGCTCCTTCGTCCGCCGCTCCCGGTGCCTGGCCCAGGCCAGGGAGAGCCGATCCCACCAGGTTTGCAGACGCCGGCGCCAGGCGATCAGAAATTCGCCCAGCGTCGACTGGATCAGCATCGTGAAACCGATCAGAACGCCACCGCCCAGCAGCACCATCGTGCCGGCGGGGTTCAGGTAGCGCTCCAGCGATTCGCCGACCAGTCTCCCTACCAGGCCGCCCGCTTCCATCTCGACGCCGCGCCAGTTGACGCTTCCCAGGAGGGACTGCAAAAGGGCAGGCAGTGTCACCATGACGACTACCGCTCCGATACCCCTGCCAACCACTCGTTGCCCTGGTCGATTCCAGAATCTCCTCCAACCGGTCAACAGAAGCAGCAACGGCACCAGCAGAGCGGTGAAACCGAAGATCTCGAAGACAAAGGCGGCCACTTCGGCGCCGACCCGGCCGGCCAGGTTCTGCACCGTGTCTTCCTGCGGAGTCTGATGAAAGAAGCTCGGATCGGTGGGATGATAGGTGCCGAGGCTGACCCCCAGAAGCAGGGCCACCACCACCAGTGAGATCCCGAATAGCTCGGACCGCTTCTCGGGCGTCAGTCGGCCGCCCGATTCCACCTTCTTCTTGGATTTGGTCAGCTGGGTTTCCTCCAGAGCGCTGATAAGTCTAGCACCGCCAGTTTTCAGCCTCCACCGGGACTGACACGTTCCGAAGCGGCCCGAAGCGCTACGTGCAAGGCCAGGAAGTCGGGCAGGGAGAGGTTCTCGGCCCGGCACTTCGGATCGATACCCAGGGCCTCCATGGCTCGAGCGGCCACCGTGCGCCCCCATACCGCGGCCAGGCAATTGCGGAGCATCTTCCGCCGTTGCGCGAAGGCCACCCGCACGGTGTCCGCGAAAGCCTCCATTTCGACCTCCGGGAGGGGCGGTTCCTGGAGAGTCAGGCCGACAAACGCGCCGTCCACTTTCGGCGGTGGATGGAACGCTCCACGTACCACCCGCGACAACACCGTGACCTCCGCGCGCGCCGCCGTGAGGATGCTCAAGGCGCCGTAGGCCCGGCTTCCGGGAGTGGCTCTGAGACGCTCCGCTACCTCCCATTGCACCAGGAAACAGGCTTTGGGAACGACCTGCCAGTGAGGCAGCAAGCGTCCGATCAGGGCAGTACCGATCTGGTAGGGCAGATTACCGGCCACCAGGGTTCCTGGAGGTAAGCGCTGCCAGGGAATGGCCAGGGCGTCACCGACCACCACCGCCAGGCCATCGAGCCCAGGCTGCAGCCGAAGGGAGAAAGCCCATTCGTGATCGAGCTCCCAAGCCACTACCGCAGCTCCTGCCTTCAGCAACTCGGCTGTCAGCACGCCACCCCCGGGGCCGATCTCGACCACCTCGGAGCCGTCGGGCTCGAGGAACTCGATAAGCGGCTGGCAAAGCGATCCCTGCCGGAGATGATGCTGTCCCAGTCGTCTCTTCAGCTGTGGTCGCGGCATGGGATTGTCTTTCGGGCTCGACAGCAGGATTGCCCCCCATCTTGCCATACGGACCGACCGCTGTCGGAGCCTCCAGCTGTCACAGCATGACTGGCACTCGAGTACATGGCACTCCAGGTTTTGCCACTCGAGCATTGTGGAGTTCTCGATTCTCGGCCGGCCGGCCTTCTGCTATGGTTTCTGGGTCCTGGTTGTGAGGACAGGCGAATGACCGAAATCCACTGTCTCGAGCTGCCCAGATTGGAACGCTTCCTCGAGCGCCGACGGGCCAGTCCGACCTTTCTCGAGTTGAACCTCTCCGAGGTCCTCGTCGAGATCCTGCGCAAGGCGAACGAGTTCGTCCCTTCAGAAGCCGGCTCCATCCTGCTCGACAATCCCAAGAAGAAGCTGCGGGACCGGCATCGAAACAATCTCACCTTCATCACCACCTTCGGTGAGAAGGCCGACCGACTGGTCGGTCAAACCGTATCTGCAGAGCAGGGAGTCGGGGGTCACGTCTATATCACCGGCCAGTCGTACCGTAGCGGCGACCTGCAGGAGGATCAGTTCTTCAATCGAGACTTCGCCGATGCTCACGATTATCGGCCGACCTCGCTGGTGGCCATACCCATTCGCATCGAGCAGGAGGTCTGCGGAGTCCTCGAGCTCATCAACCGCCGCGGAACCGGCGACTACAGCCAGCAGGACGTCAATCTGCTGGAGATTTTTGCAGGCTACATCTCGGTCTCCATCCAGAACGTCCTCGACGGCCGACTGGCGCAGGAGATCGCCAAGCGAGACAATCTCACCGGTCTCTACAACGACCGCTACCTTCACATCGCTCTCAGCCGGGCCATCGAAGACTGTCGACAGAAGGACATCGACCTGTCGCTGCTCTTCCTCGACCTGGACTACTTCAAACGCGTCAACGACAGCCACGGTCACCTGGCTGGAAGTCAGGTCCTGCGCGAAGTGGGCCAACTGCTGCAGGGGCTGAGCCAACGAGTTGGCGCTCTGGCGGCGCGCTACGGCGGCGACGAGTTCGTCATCGCCGCACCCGGCCTGGGACTCGAACAGGCGATCGATCTGGCCGAGGAGATGCGTCAAGCGGTGGTCAGTACGACGTTCTGCGAAAAGCCGGGAGAAGTGCAGCCAGACGTCCTACGACTGACCGGCCAGACCTGCTCCATCGGCGTTGCCTCGCTGAAGCGACATGCCAGCTCGGAGCAATCCACCGATCGATGCAAGAGCACCCTCCTGCGTCTGTCCGACTCTGCGATGTATGTCGCCAAGGAGACCGGACGCAACCGAACAGCAGTCTCGGCCGAGCTCGTGCAGCGCACCTCCCAAGACCCCAGTCGTTTCGATTGACCCCTCCGACAAACGGGTGCTACATTCTCTTCTTGTGGGGGGATCTTTCCTCAGCCTGACCCCACCCGCGGATCCGCTGCCCGTGGAGGTCGGATTCCGGCGGCAACAGGACGAAGGTCGTAAGCTGCGGAAAATCAATGAGATACAGCGCCATGAGCCACTTGAAAGCCCATCGCCACAACCCGTAACTATCAGATAACAAAGAGCTTATGAAATTGCACAAGGAACTGTGCAAAATGGTTCAACGTCTTGTACCTACACAACCCAGGGCTCGAGCAGCCATTCTTTTCCGCCGGGATATCCACAGTTCCTGTGGAGAAGTCGTGGCGTCGAGCAAAGGAGAATCACGATGACCGCAGCGACAGACATCTCCGTCTCACAGCTCCTGGCAGATCTGGGAATCAAGAAAGACAACTCCGGCGCCTTCTGTGGTCGGTGGTTGGACACCCAGGGCGAGCCGATCGAGTCCATCGACCCGACGAGCGGAAAGGTTCTGGCCTCCATCCGATCAGCCACCGCCGAGGACTATGAAACGGTAGCCGCCGTCACTACCGAGGCCTTTCACCAGTGGCGTACGTGGCCGGCACCCATGCGGGGCGAGGTCGTGCGCCAACTCGGCAACGCCCTGCGCCAAAAGAAGGAAGCCCTCGGCCGCCTGGTCACTCTGGAGATGGGCAAGATCCTGAGCGAGGGGCTCGGAGAGGTCCAGGAGATGATCGACATGGTCGATCTGGCGGTGGGCATGTCCCGACAGCTCTACGGTCTGACGATGCACTCTGAGCGCCCCGAGCATCGGATGTACGAGCAGTGGCACCCTCTGGGGCCGATCGGAATCATCACGGCCTTCAACTTCCCTGTCGCGGTCTGGGCCTGGAATGCAACTGTTGCGGCAGTGTGCGGCGATTCCATGATCTGGAAGCCCTCGTCCAAGGCTCCCCTGTGTGGGCTGGCGATCTCCAACATCGCACAGGAGGTGCTGGAAGCCAACGACGCGCCGCCCATCTTCAATCTGCTGATCGGCGACCGCAAGCAGGTCGGTCAGCACCTGGTGGCCGACCCACGGGTAACCCTGATCTCCGCCACCGGTTCAGTGAGCATGGGGCGCAACGTCGGGCAGGTAGTGGCGCAGCGCCTGGGCCGTAGCCTTCTCGAGCTCGGCGGCAACAACGGCATCATCGTCACCGACGATGCCGATCTGGACATGGCGCTGAGGGCCGTCCTCTTTGCAGCCGTCGGTACTGCAGGCCAGCGCTGCACCTCCAACCGTCGGCTCTTCCTGCAGAAGGGAATCGCAGCGGAGATGAAGCAGCGTCTGGTGCAGGCCTACCAATCGATCACCATCGGTGATCCCATGGACCCAGCTATCCTCATGGGTCCCCTGGTCGATCAGCAGGCGGTCGATGACATGGTGGCGGCTCTCGAGACCGCCCAACAGCAGGGGGCCAAGATCATCTACGGCGGCGGCGTGCTGGAAGGCCCGGGCTTCTTCGTGGAGCCAACCCTCGTGGAGGCGACCGGGGAGATGCCCATCACGTGCGAGGAGACCTTCGCGCCGATCCTCTACCTCTTCGAGTTCGAAGACCTCGACGAGGCCATCGCCACCCACAACAGCGTTCCACAGGGTCTGTCGTCGTCCATCTTCACGACGAATCTACTGTCGGCAGAACAGTTCCTGTCGCCAGGTGGCAGCGATTGCGGCATCGCCAACGTCAACATCGGAACCTCGGGTGCGGAGATCGGTGGTGCTTTCGGTGGCGAGAAGGACACCGGCGGCGGCCGCGAGGCCGGCTCCGATTCCTGGAAAGCCTACATGCGTCGCCAGACCTGTACGATCAACCACGGTCGCGAGTTGCCCCTGGCACAGGGTGTGGAGTTCGACGTCGGGTAGGTTCGACTCGGGTTAGCTCGGCAGCCCGACGACGCGAAGCGCCGCGGGCCAGATCTCGATGGTGACTCCCTGCTGGTCGACCTCCAGCATCGGCTCGCCATCGCTGAACATTCGCATCTGTCGGTCCACCGAGATGTGCACCTTCTTGGTGCGCACGATCTCGACCGCCGGATGACCGACATGCTTGCCGCTGTAGACCTTGGGAAAGAGCCGCAGCAGCTCCAACCGTGAGATATCGTCCACCACCACCAGATCCAGCAGACCGTCGGTCATGCTGGCGTCCGGGGCGACGATCATGCCACCGCCGAAGCTTCGACAGTTGACCACGGTCGCGAAGAGAGCGGCGCCTTCGATAACGCCGCCGTCGTGCTCTACTCGAGCCATCGGACTGCGATAGAAGAGGACATTGCGCAACACGCCGACGACATAGGCCAGAGGCCCCTTGAGCACTCGACTTCCGGAGTGCACATAGCCTGCTACCTCACTGTCGAATCCGACGCCGCAGTAGCCGGCGAAACAGTAGGAACTCACCCGCCCCAGATCGATGCTGTGGATCGGCCCCGTCAGGGCGAACCCCACGGCCTCTTCCACGGTATCGGGTACCCGGAGAGTCCGGGGAAGATCATTGCCGCGGCCAAGTGGGACGAGTCCCATGGCGCACTCAGAGCCAGCCAATCCCTGCTCTACATGGTGGAAGGTGCCGTCGCCGCCCGCCACCACCAGCCGCGCGGCGCCCTCCTCCACCGCCTTCTTCGCCAGGCGTGTCAAGTCTTCCACGTCCCGACTCACCCAGACCTCGCTACCCGCGGCAGCGGCCAGCTGTCGAATCTGCGGCAGCGCGGTCAGGCCTTTGCCGCCGCCGGCGGATGGGTTGACGAGAAAGCGAATCATCGTCGATTCGATGTGGGAGCTCGGTCCACGACAAACTCTACAAAACCAGGCACCCCACGTCCACAGCAGCAGCCGTCAGCCTTCCACGATCTCCCGAACTGCATCGGGGAGGGCTTCGGCCCTCTCCTCTCCCCACCAGGTCACCAGGCCCAGGACGCTGAAAGAGGCGGCCAGGGCCACAGCCGATGGGATGGCGAATCCGTGCAGAGCCCCTGAGGCGCCCTCCGGCACGGTTTGGACACGTGTCCAGATCTCCAATCCAAGGTTCACGACCAGCCCGGTGGCGATCGACGCCGAGGCCGCCATGGGGCCGACTCGTGACCAGCTCATCCCCACGGCCAGAGCCGGAGCCAGGGCAGCGGCCAGGGTGCCGAAGGCGAAGGTCCCCAGCAGGGCGATGAGATCCCCATAGCCGAGAGCCAGGGAGGCGGCGAACAGGGCGAGGATCACTGTCGCAACTCGCCCAGCAGCCAGCTGCCGTCGAACCGGCCGGCCCAGGAGGCGAGGCACATCTCGGACCAGCACGGCCGCGCCGATGTTCAGAAAAGAGTCGGCAGTCGACATGATGGCTGCCAACGCTGCCGCGATCACCACGCCAGCCAGCGCCTCGGGGACGAAGCCCAGGAGAAACTGTAGGGTTGCCCCGTCGGGATTTTCCAGCGGAGCCATTCGGCCCGCCGCCACGAGAGCGGGTACCACCAAGCCGATCCCGACCCAGATGAGGAGGCAAACGGCTTGGGATCCACCCAGGACAAGCGGCATCCACTTCAACTGATCGACTCGCTTCAGCATGAGAAACTTGTGGATCATCTGGGGTTGACCGAGAACCCCGACGCCAAAGACGAAGAAAAAGCCGAGGGCGACCGAGAAAGGAACGCGACCGAAGGGTTCGAAGAAGCCCGCCATGCCGTCACTGGCCATGATCGAGCTCGCCATGCCCTGGATCCCGCCGCCGACTCTCAGGGTCTGGCCGAAGACCAGCAGGGATCCGACCAGCATCACCGCACCCTGAACCAGATCTGTGTAGACGCCCGCTACCATGCCGCCGATGACGCTGTAGAAGAGCAGGATAACGAGGCCGATCGACATGGATACCAGAAGGCTCCATTCGCCAAAAAGGTGACGAGTGCCGAGCAAGGATTCGAAGAGAATCCCCAGAGCTAGCAGTTGAGCACCGAGATAGCCGATGGTCCCGACCAGAATGGCCAGGCTGCCGAGGGCCGTCGTCAGCCTGCTGTTGAATCGGCAGCTCAGGGCGTCGGGAATGGTAAAGACCTCCTCCAGGTCGGCCAGCAGCATCAAACGCTTTGCCAGGATCCAGCACAGGAGACCCGATGTGAAACCTACCGGCACGATGATGAACAGCGAGGCGACTCCGATCCTGTAGGTGAGTCCGGGGCCACCCAGAAACACGAAGCCACTGAAGGCCGCCGTCATGGTCGCCATGGCAATGACCCAGAGTCCGACGCTGCGGCCGGCGACGAAGAAGTCCTTCGCGGTCCGCGTACGGCCGCCGCTCCACAATCCGATTGCGAGAACCGTGACGAGCGATAGCGCCAAGACCGCCGTCAACCAAGGCTGCTCGAGGAGCAGCGGCATCATGGGCCGCCGCTTTCAGAGTGACTTCCGGGGCTTGGTGTTTGTTCGGATCTGATGGGGCCGGGGCCACTCGACCTGAAGGTAGCGACATAGACCCAGGACACCAGTACCAGAGGAAGGAGGCCGAGGCCGAGAATCAGGATCCAGAGGACCAGCGGCACCCCACCCAGGGTGCGAACCCCTACTCCATCAAGCCAGATCAGGGCTGCCCAGCTACTGCCGAGCAGGATCCAGAGAACCGTCATGCCAATCAGCAATAGGCGGAAAGGAGATGCCGCGCAGCTCAGGAGGATCAGCAGCACAGGCATCGCGGAGACCAGCAGCGCCTGCGCCAGCCAGTTTGAGGAGCCTGCCCAAAGAAATCCGACCAGAATCAGTAGCGAGGTAACGGTCAGCAGGCCAGCCAACACTTGCCTCGACTTCTGGCCGGTGGAAACTGCGGGGCGGGAGTTCGGGCGCATTTCGGCTTGCCGGCACAGTCGCGGCCCCGCCGGCTGTCAACCGACGATGGGAAGTGGGGAGGCCAGGTCCCTGTTCTGGGGTGTCAGGGCGTGACGATAGCGCTGGGCCAACTCGACGGTCTCCTCGCGAGTGACCAGACGCTCGTACAGGTTCGTGCGCTGGTGTGGCGAGAAGCCGGCGGAGGTGATCAGGTGCTCCATCTCGTCCTGACTCATCCGGTAGGAGGTGCCGGCAGCCGAGACGACGTTCTCCTCGATCATGATCGAGCCCATGTCGTCGGCTCCGAACCTCAAGCCGAGCTGTCCGATCTTCTTGCCCTGAGTCACCCAACTGGATTGGAGATGCTGGATATTGTCGATGAACAGGCGCGACACCGCCAGCGTCTTGAGGTACTCATGAGCGTAGGTCTCCGGCACTTCCTCCATGTCGGTGTGCTGGCGCTGGAAGGTCCAGGAGATAAAAGCCGTGAAGCCGCCGGTCTCATCCTGCAGGTCCCGGACGCGCTGCAAGTGCTCGATTCGAGCTTGAAGCGGCTCGCCCATGCCGTACATCATCGTCGCCGAGGTGCGAAGCTCGTTCAAGTGAGCCTGCCGCATGACCTCGATCCACTCATCCGCCGAGACCTTCGTGTAGGCGAGAATCTCCTTCCGCACGCCGTCCGAGAGAAGCTCCGCCCCGCCACCGGGAATGGACATGAGACCGGCCTTCTTGAGTCGGGCGATGACCTCGAAGAAGCTCAGGCGCTCCTTCTTGGCGATGAATCTCACTTCGGGAGGTGAGAAGGCGTGCAGATGGATGGCCGGATAGTTCTCCCGGATATAACCCAACATCTCTTCGTAAAAGCTCAGGGGCAGATCGGGATGCACTCCTCCCTGCAGCAGGATTCCAGTGCCGTTGAGCGCCAGAGTCTCTTCGATCTTGTCGCCAATCTCCTCGAAGGGCAGCACATAGCCTTCGGGGTCACCCGGCTGTCGGTAGAAGGCACAAAACCGGCATTTGTACACGCAGATGTTCGTGTAGTTGATGTTGCGGTCGATGTTGTAGGTGGCGACGGTGGCGTCGTTGATCCGGGTCCGTACTTCGTGGGCCGCAATACCCAACTCCAGTAGATCTCCGTCCTCGAGGAGGGTGTGGGCATCTCCAGCGGTGAGCCTCCCCCCCTTCCGCACATCGTCCAGGATCTCCGCCACGGGACGGCCAGATGGCTCGAAAGGCATAGTGATCGCTACTCTACGGAATCGCCCTGGGATGGGCAAGCGTCGACAAACCGCAGTGGCCGCACCTCTGAGATGAGCTCCATTTCGGCCGCCAGGCGATAGAACTCTCGCAGACCAGCCAATTCGGCGTCGCCGAGCCGGAAGGACAGATTGACGGTCAGATACTCACGCAGCTCGTTGGGGTCCAGCTCGAGCTCTCCTACGGCCTCCGCGATCAGCGCCTCCAGATTGTCCAATCCCTGGTCCAGACTGCGACTGAAAAAGCGAACCAGCCCGTCGCCGGCGATGCCCTCGCGCACAGCCCAGACGGCGAAAACGAAAGGTAGACGCGTCAGCCGCCGCCACTCTGCCGCCAGATCGAGGACCCGATAGTCCGAAACCGACACTCGCAGGGCTGGATCTCCGATGACCAGCGCAGCATCGGCTTGCTTCATCATCTCTTCCAACTTTGGCGGCTGGGGGAGGCACTCTGGCTCGGCGTCATAGAGTCGACTCAAGACGATCTTGGCCAGCGCCACAGAGGTCCGGCTGTTCTCATCGAGGGCCAGGCGGCGGATCCGTCGGGGGGGTACGCGGCTCACCAGAAGGACACTACGAACCTCATGGGTAGCTGCGATGCACAGCCCCGGTAGCAGGCGCAGATCGGGGATGCGCTGCACCTCGATGGACGGGATCAGGCCGATGTCGAGACTGCCGGTCGCCAGTCGCTCGGCGACTTGTGCAGGAGGCAGGGGACAGGGCTCGAAATCTCCGGTCTCGGCGCCCTCCCGAAAGGCCCACGCCAGGGGTCTGCTGTTGAGGTAATCGACGATGCCGACCCGCACTGGCACGCCCTTGAGCTACTTCGACATCGCGCTGAGAAAGTCCTGGTTGGTCTTGGTCTTCGACAGCTTGTCGAGCAGCAACTCCATGCTCTCCACAGTCGAAAGAGGATTCAACACCTTTCTCAGCACCCACACCCGGCGCAGCTCGTCCTCGCCCATGAGCAGCTCCTCTTTGCGCGTGCCCGATTTGTTGATATCGATGGCGGGAAAGACGCGCTTGTCCACCAGCTTGCGGTCGAGATGGATCTCGCTGTTGCCGGTGCCCTTGAACTCCTCGAAAATGACGTCGTCCATCCGGCTTCCGGTGTCGACCAGGGCGGTGGCGATGATGGTCAACGAGCCACCCTCTTCGATGTTTCTGGCGGCGCCGAAGAAGCGCTTCGGACGATGCAGGGCATTGGCGTCGATACCACCGGAGAGCACCTTGCCGGAAGGTGGCTGCACGGTGTTGTAGGCGCGGGCAAGACGGGTGATGGAGTCCAGCAGGATGACGACATCCTTCTTGTGCTCCACCAGACGCTTGGCCTTCTCGATGACCATCTCCGCGACCTGTACGTGGCGAGTGGCAGGCTCATCGAATGTGGAGGAAACGACCTCACCCTGTACGGAGCGCTGCATGTCTGTGACCTCCTCCGGCCGCTCATCGATGAGCAGCACAATGAGGACGATGTTCGGGTGGTTCTGGGCCACCGAGTGAGCCAGAGCCTGAAGCAGCATGGTCTTACCCGTGCGGGGAGGCGCCACGATCAGGGCCCTCTGTCCCTTGCCCATTGGAGTCACGAGATCGAGAACCCTGGAGGACATCTCGCCGAGATTTTCGAGCTCGATCCGCTCCAGGGGGTACAGCGGCGTCAGATTGTCGAAGAAGATCTTGTTCCGCACCACCTCTGGATGCTCGAAATTGACAGCCTCGACCTTGATGAGAGCGAAGTAGCGCTCGCCTTCCTTCGGCTGACGCACCTGGCCGGAGACCGTGTCGCCGGTTCGCAGATCGAATCGTCGAATCTGGCTTGGTGAAACATAGATATCATCGGGACCTGGCAGATAGTTGTACTCCGGCGCCCTCAAGAAGCCGAAGCCATCGGGCAGGCACTCCAACACGCCCTCGGCGAAGATGAGACCGCTCTTCTCGGTCTGAGCCTGGAGAATCTTGAAGATGAGCTCCTGCTTGCGCAGTGCAGAAGCCCCTTCGACACCCAGGTCCTTCGACACCTCGATCATGTCGGAGATCGTCATCTCCTTGAGGATCCGAATGTCCAGGGTGTCTTTCTTCTCTTTTTGTCTGTCCCGGTTCGGTCGGTCGCCAGATCTCGGCCTGCCCTCAGGCCTGGTCTGTTTCGCAGACGCTTCCTGATCAACCTGATCGGCGGACCTCTTCTCGTCAACCTGATCGGCGGACCTCTTCTCGTCAACCTTGCCGACAGGATTCGTCTGGTCAACCCGAGCGTCTGGAGTTGCTGGGTCTTGATTTGACTTGGCCATGTTCGTCCTCACTCAGTTCACCTCGCCTCCAAGCCGTTGGAGGAAGTGGTTGATCTCCCTCCAGAGCTCCTTGACGCCTTCACCGGATCGGGCGGAGAAGGCGATCAACGGCTCTTCTTGAAGTGCTAATTGGTCGCGGATTCCCGCCAAACTACGGGCCCTCTCGTTGCTGCGAAGGCGGTCCATCTTGGTGGCTACCACCGTTCGCCCACATCTCAGATTCGACAGATACTCACTTGCCTGAATATCCAACTCGGTGGCGCCCACCTTACCGTCCACCAGCTGAATAACGTGTGCTCGATTCTGCACGTGCTGAAAATAGTCCTCCATCAGCTTTGCCCAACCCTGGCGCTCTTTCCTGCCCACCTTGGCATAGCCGAAACCCGGCAAATCCACGAAATAGAACCGCGACTCGATCAGAAAGTAGTTGACGGTGCGGGTCTTTCCCGGGCTGGTGCTGATTCTCGCCAGGCTCTTACGGCCTAGAAGTCGATTCAGGAGACTCGACTTGCCGACGTTGGATCGTCCGACAAACGCCACTTCCGGTCGACCATCATCCAGAAACTCCTGTCGCGTCGGCGCCGATCGTACAAAGCGAGCCTGCTGGTATCTCACTCCCCCCCCGTTCCCTCCCTATTTCACCCTTGAATCTACGGGAAACCACCGGCTTCGTGCCTCGGTGGTCGAAATGGCTTCCAATCTTCCCAGTGCTTCTTTCAACGACCCGCGGAGCATCTCGCCAACCTGGCGAACTGGCTCAATGGGCTACCGGCCCGGGCTGCTCAGGAGGTTTCGGTGCCGCCTCATCGAATCCAGCATCCCCTTTCAACGCCGGAGTCGCCTCTCCGTCGAGCGCCAGGCTCAACACCTCGTCCATGGACTCGACCAGGTGGATCTCGAGTTGCTCACGAATCTCGACGGGAATCTCGTCGAGGTCTTTTTCGTTCGGCTTCGGCAGGATCAACTCGGTGATGCCTGCCCGATAGGCCGCCAGCAGCTTGTGTTTGACCCCACCCACAGGCAACACCTTGCCTCTCAGGGTGATCTCGCCGGTCATCGCCAGATCCTTCCGCACCGGTACGCCGGTCGCTGCCGAGACCAAAGCCGTCGCCATGGTGATCCCTGCCGACGGACCGTCCTTCGGGATGGCCCCTTCGGGAACATGAATGTGCAGATCATACTTGTCGTTGAAATCCGGCTCGACACCCAGGATATCTCCTCGCCTCCTCAGATACGACACCGCCGCTCGTGCCGACTCCTGCATCACCTCGCCCAGCTTGCCGGTGAGGGTCAACTTACCCTTGCCGGGCATCAGACCGACCTCGGTCTCGAGCAACTCGCCACCTGCCTCGGTCCAAGCCAGACCGGTGGCCACGCCGATCTCCGATTCCTCATTCTTGCGCCGGGGATGGAACTTGAGCTTGCCCAGAAAGTCCGAAACGATCTCCGAGGTGATCCGAAGCTCTTGCTTCCTTTTCTTCTTGCCCTCCTGGACGATCTTGCGGGCCACCTTGCGGCAGACCTTGGCAATCTCTCTCTCCAGGTTTCGCACGCCGGCCTCACGCGTGTAGCTCTCGATCATCGTCTGATTACCCTTCTCTTCGAAGAGGGTCTTTTCCGCATCCAGACCGTGGGCTTCGAGCTGCTTGGGAACCAGGAAGCTCTTGGCGATCTCCAGCTTCTCGTTGAGGGTGTAGCCGGTCAGATGAATCACCTCCATCCGATCCAGAAGGGCCGGAGGGATGGTGTGGCTGATATTGGCGGTGGCGATGAACATCACGTTCGAGAGGTCGTACTCCGTATCCAGGTAGTGATCCAGGAAGGCGTCGTTCTGCTCCTGATCCAGGACCTCGAGGAGCGCCGCCGATGGGTCTCCACGGAAGTCCGTCGACCTCTTCTCGATCTCGTCCAGCAGGAATACGGGATTCACCGTCTCCGCCTTCTTCATCATCTGGATGATCTGGCCGGGGAAGGCGCCGATATACGTCCGCCGATGACCTCGGACCTCGGCTTCGTCTCGCACCCCTCCAAGCGACAGGCGGACGAATTTCCGTCCCGTAGCGCGGGCGATGGACTTGGCCAGGGAGGATTTGCCGACACCCGGAGGTCCGACGAAACAGATGATCGAGCTCTGCTTCTGCCGCGTCAGCTGGCGAACAGCAAGGAACTCGAGGATCCTCTCCTTGATCTTCTCCAGGCCATAGTGGTCCTCGTCGAGAATTTTCTGGGCCCGATCCAGATCCTTGATCTCGCGGCTGCGCTTCTTCCAGGGGACACTTACGAGCCAATCGATGTAGTTCCTGGAGACGGTGGCTTCGGCAGAGACGGGCGGCATGGCCTCGAGGCGCTTGAGCTCCTGGTCGGCTTTCTCCCGCGCCTCCTTGGGCATCCCCACCTCCTCGATGCGCTCCTTGAGCTCCTCGATCTCGTCGGTGTGGTCGTCCTTGCGCCCCAGCTCCTGATGGATGGCCTTGATCTTCTCGTTGAGGTAGTACTCCTTCTGGGCTTTTTCCATCTGCTTCTTGACGCTGACGTTGATCCGCTTGTCGATGCTGAACTTCTCGAGCTCCACATCCAGCAGATCGTTCATTCGCTGCAGGCGCTCGTAGGGATTGAGAACCTCCAGTAGCGACTGCTTCTCGGCCGTCGACACCATGAGATGGGCTGCCAGTTGGTCGGTGAACTGGTCGGCGTTGTCGAGCTTGATGGTCGAAACCAGACCTTCGAAGGCTAGATGATGAGAGACCTTGGCATACTGCTCGAAGACCCCGAGGACCTTGTTGATGTAGGCCTCCACCTTCTCATCGGTGGGAAACTCGATCTCGAAGGTCTCGACCTCGGCAAACAGCGTCCCGGCCTCCTCCTCGAGCTCGAGGAGCTTGGCCCGTTGCACGCCCTCCACCATCACCTTGACGTTGCCGTTGGGGAGCTTCAGATTCTGCACGACCTGGGCCACGACTCCGACGTCGTACATATCCTGGCGCTCCGGATCGTCCACCTTGGGATCGAGCTGCGCCACCAGAAAGATGGACTTGTCGGCCTCCAAGAGGCTGTACTCGAGGGCCTTGACCGAGGTTTCGCGGCCGATGATGAATGGCGCCATCATGTGGGGAAAAACCACCATGTCACGCAATGGCACGACCGGCAGTCGGGATCTACTTGTGCTGATAAAGGTTGAGCTCATGCTCGCCTACTACGCATCGATTTACGGGGAGCCGATCGAGTCGGAGGACTTCCGCTCTAGAGCCTATCAGGCTCGCCGGCTTTCTTAAACGGCCTTCTTGAGAGGAGTCGGTTGTTTCCGATTCAACACGTCATCCTCTGTGATCATGCACTCTTTGATATCCCGCTGCGACGGGATGTCGTACATCAGATCGAGCATCAACTCTTCGAGGATGATCCTCAATCCACGGGCGCCGACATTGCGCTTCGACGCTTCAGCTGCGACTTGTCGCAGAGCACCATCGGTGAACCCGAGCTCCACATCTTCCAGCTCGAACATGGTCTGGTACTGACGAACCAGGCTGTTCTTGGGCTCCTTGAGGATCCGCACCAGCGCCTCTTCGTCCAGGTCTTCGAGCGTCGGGACGACCGGCAGACGACCGACGAACTCGGGTATCAGCCCGTACTTGATGAGGTCCTCCGGCGCGACATGCTGCAGCAGATCGCTCGATCGTCGCTCCTTGTGGCTCTTGATGTCGGCACCGAAACCCAGGGTCTTCTCGTTCAGCCGGTGCTCGATGGTCTCTTCCAGACCCACGAATGCCCCACCGCAAATAAACAGGATGTTGGTGGTGTCGATCTGCAGGAACTCCTGGTGTGGATGCTTGCGCCCACCCTGTGGTGGCACGTTGCACTGCGTGCCCTCGAGAATCTTGAGCAGGGCCTGTTGCACGCCCTCGCCAGAGACGTCGCGAGTGATCGAAGGGTTGTCGCCTTTGCGGGCGATCTTGTCGATTTCGTCGATGTAGACGATCCCACGCTGCGTCTTCTCTTTGTCGTTGCCAGAGGCCTGGTACAGCTTGAGAATGATGTTCTCGACATCCTCGCCGACGTATCCCGCCTCGGTGAGCGTCGTGGCATCTGCGATGGTGAAGGGTACCGACAGCAGCTTCGCGAGAGTCTGTGCCAGCAGCGTCTTGCCGGTACCGGTCGGCCCGACCAACAGGATGTTGGACTTCTGGAGCTCGACCTCGCTGCGTGCCTTGTCTACGAAGTCGATCCGCTTGTAATGATTGTAGACGGCCACGGAGAGCTTCTTCTTGGCCAAGTCCTGATCGACAACATACTCATCCAAGAAGTCGTCGATCTCCTTCGGCTTCGGCAGCGCGGTCTCCTGCTGCTGCTCGAGCAGGCGATCCTCGGCGATGATGTCCAGGCAGATGTCAACACACTCGTCGCAGATGAAGACCGTCGGTCCTGCGATCAGCTTCTTCACCTCGCGCTGGCTCTTGTTGCAGAATGAGCACCTCAGTGTGTCTTCGCTGTTGTCCTTCTTAGTCATCAATCCTCCAGGATCCGACTTCCTGGTGCTGGCATTCTGAGCCGCCGGTGACTGGGGCTCATTGCGCCCTCGCTATCCACAACAATTCGATCTCAATTCCCTATTCCGAGCCACTTCGTTTACACACAAAGTCACACAGCGCCGCGGCAGACCAGTCCTACCGCCGTGCTTCTTCTGAGCCCATGATACCAGATCGCCCCAAATCTCCTTATGCATCAAAACGCATTTCCCTATGAATCAGAACGCAGACCGACGATCCATGACCTGATCGGCGAGACCGTACTCCACGGCATCGGGCGCAGACAGGATCTTGTCGCGCTCGGTGTCGGAGTGAATTACCTCGATGGTATTGCCGCTGTGGTGGGCCAAGATCTCTTCGATCCGTTCGCGCATGCGCAGCAAATCCTTGGCGTGGATCTCGATGTCGGTCTGCTGACCCTGCAGCCCGTACAGCAACGGCTGATGAATCAGCACCCGGCTGTTGGGAAGCACGGACCGCTTGCCCTTGGTACCTGCCGCCAGCAGCACCGCTGCCATGGAGGCCGCCTGGCCCACGCACAGCGTCGAGATGTCGGGTCTGATGTATTGCATCGTGTCGTAGATCGCCAATCCGGCCGTGATCGAGCCCCCAGGGGAGTTGATGTAGAGGGCGATGTCCTTCTCCGGGTTCTCGGCCTCGAGGAAGAGCATCTGGGCGATGACCAGGTTCGACACATCATCGTCGATCGGACGGCCCAGAAAAATGATGTTGTCCTTCAGCAGGCGCGAATAGATGTCGTAGGCTCGCTCGCCCCGATTCGTCTGTTCTACGACCATGGGAATCAGCATGGATTTCGACTCCGTTCAGTCAACTGTCGTTCTCGGCTTCGGTGTCGGATTCTAGCGTCTCGGTCGGCTGCTCTTCGGAATCTTCTCCGAGGAGACGTTTGATGGCCTTCTCTCTGCCCAGCTGGGCCCTGAAACCAGCCAGCTCTCCAGATCTGTCCAAGGCCTGCCGGACGCTGACCGCGCTACGCCCCTGAGCCCGCCCGATGGCGGCGAGCGCGGCCTCCAGATCTTCTTCGCCCACCTGGATCTCCTGGTTCGAGGCGACGGCATCGAGCACCAATCGGGCGTGGACCCGACGCTCGGCCCGTGGGCGGATCTGGTCGGCCATGCCCTGCCAATCGAGATCGGCCTGCTCCAGATCCACTCCCTGGCCGCCCAGGCTCTGGGCATACTCCTTGAGCATCCCCTCGATCTCGCGGTCCACGACGCCCTGCGGCAGCGACAGGGGATGGCGCTCGAGCAGTTGATCCAGCATCACCGACTCACGCTTCTGGCGCCGCTCCGATTCCTTGCCGCTCCTGAGTTGCTCCCGCACACCCTGACGGAGGGCCTCCACGTCGGCATAGTCGCCGAAGCGGGACGCCAGCGAATCGTCCAGATCGGGGAGATCCCGCTGGCGGACTACTTCGACCAGGACACGGAAGCGGCGTGAGACCGACTCTTCTCCCTCGCCCTCCTGGCGGCCGAATTCCGCCTGCTGACCGGCTTGTTTATCTGTAACCTCGCGGGTGAGCTCCTCCCAGACCTGCGGATCGCCAACCTCGAAGCTGAACGGCTTTTCCGCCCCGGGCTCCCCAGTTTCCGGATCGAGCTGCGTGAGCTTGCCGGCTACCAGATCGCCGTTCGCCGCTGGCCTGTCGACCGTCACCCACTCGGCGACCGCTCGGCGCATGTCCTCGAGTGCCTGCTCGACTTCCTCTTCGGCGGGCTCGATCTCGAGCTCCGGGAGCTCGAAGTCTTCGAGGCTGCCGAGCTCTATTACAGGGCGAATCTCGACCGAGGCCACGAAAGTCATTGCCTCGCCAGGCTGGAAATCGACCTCATCGACGCTGGGAGGCAGCAGGGGATCGAGCTCGCTCTCGGCCTCGGCCTGCTTCCAATAGCGGGGCAGAAGCCGTTCGACGACATCCTGCTCGATCTCCTTGTGGAACTTCTGCTTGACCAACTCGGTCGGCACCTTCCCCTTGCGAAAACCTGGCAGATTGGCGTGCTTCCGATACTCCTCGACAACACGCTTCGATTCAGCTTCGACTGCGGGCGCTGGCACCTCGACCTTGAGCTGTTTCCGGCAGGGCCCGACATCCTCGATGGATAGCACAACACTCACGGGAGCAAAAAGTCCTTTCTCGCCATGGCTGAAGGGATCTGGCTGTCAACGATATGGTGCGAAAGGGGGGACTCGAACCCCCACCCCGTTACGGGACTAGATCCTAAGTCTAGCGCGTCTACCGATTCCGCCACTTTCGCACCGAACTCTTTCGGACTGGTACTGCTCTTGACGCACCGGGGAGAGAGTAGAAGGTTGGTGAGCCGCCAGGGACTCGAACCCCGAACCCGCAGATTAAGAGTCTGCTGCTCTGCCAGTTGAGCTAGCGGCCCTCGAACGGCGGATTATACACGCTCTCGACGCCAAGGCGAGAGGTACCGTTCGGTGCTCCTCCACCTATAGCAGTTGCTTGATCTCGGCGGTACCGATGGCGCTACTGGCAGTCACGATCAGCGCACTGCTGCCACGCTGCAAGGTGGGAACCGTGACCGACAGCCGAAGCTCGCCCTTGGCGTCGGTCTCGCCTTGCGCCAGGGTCGCCGGTTCGGCGACCGTCGAGATGATCTTGACCGAGATGCGCGTACCTGGGACGACCTGACCACTGAGACTACCCTTGGTTCGGAAGCGCAGTACCGCGGCCTCACCGAGAGCAAACTCCTGATCGGCATCCATCATCAGAATCAGAGCCTCCTGCTCGGCTTCTGAATTGAGGTAGTCCATGATGATCTGGTCGAGCGTCTGACCTTCCCCATCTGGAGTCCTGGCTGGTGGCGCCGACTGAGCCGTCGGCAGGTGCTCCACCTCGACATCGGGGTGGGCGATCGGTTCCACCAGAATCTCCTCCGCACTCGTGGATGATCCGGCTGCTCTCGGTCCTGGAATCTGGTTGTCGTACTTGCCGCTCTGGATCTCGGCGATCATCAGCCGATGCTGTCGGTCCATCACCGCGATGATCTGCTTCTTGCCTTCGCCGGCGTCGAGGGCATTCTTGTAGCTGGTCCGCTTCTTGCCCAGGACCTGACCTCCGACATAGACCAGGCTCTCAATGAAAGCGCTGGCTACCCCCTTGTCCTCGGTCTGTACGTGAAAGACCACGTCGGCGTGGGGGACGTCTGTGTTGTATCCCGTAATCATCCGCGTGGCCGTAAGCGAGACAGATCTAACGGTACAAATTCTAAAGACTCCGACGGTTCCAGGGCAACCTCGATCGGTCGGAAGTCGCCGAGGCCATCTGTTGCTAGCCTCCGAAGCACGTGTAACAATAGCCGACCGAGACGAATCCTGGCGGGGAGACCCGCTTTATTCCTTCACCCCAATTGCAACTGGAGGACGATTATGGCTCAGCCTGACTCTGAAGGAACCACCAAAGACCGAGATCTCGTCCAATACGAGGTACGAGACGGGGTCGCCTACTTGACGCTCACCGCCCCACCCGCCAACTGCTACACCCACGAGATGATGCGCGAGTTGGATGAGGCCATCCTCAAGGCTCGGTTCGACCCCGACGTCCACGTCCTGGTGCTCACCGGCCTGGGGGAGAAGTTCTTCTGCGCCGGCGCCGACATCAACATGCTGAAGAGCTCCGATCCCTACTTCAAGTACAACTTCTGCCTGCATGCCAACGAGACCCTGAACCGGCTCGAGCACACTCCCAAGCTGGTGCTGGCGGCGCTGAACGGCCATACGGTAGGTGGCGGTCTCGAGATCGCCATGGCAGCAGACCTGCGCATCGCCAAGAAAGATGCCGGCAAGGTCGGACTCCCAGAGGTCACCCTCGGTGTCCTGCCGGGCACGGGCGGCACGCAGCGAGTTGCCCGTCTCGTCGGCAAGAGCCGGGCGATCGACCTGATGGTCACCGGCCGCCTGCTCTCCTTCGAGGAGGGTCTGGACCTGGGCCTGGTGAACAACATTCTGGACGGCGACGACTTCATGGGCCAGATCCACGACTTCGCCAAGCAGTTCTGCCCGCCCAACATGGCGGCCAAGGCCGTCGGCCGCATCAAGCGAGCGGTTCAGTCGGGCGCCGAGGTCCCCTTCGAGAGCGGGCTGGCCATCGAGCGCGAGCTGCAGCAGCAGCTGTTCCAGAGCGAGGATGCCCGAGAAGGCTTGAACGCCTATATCGAGAAGCGCAAGCCGGTATTCAAGGGCGGCTGATCCCCAGGGGAAACACTCCATCACCATCCGTCCCGAGCCAGAGCTGCCGTGACCGCCGTTGCCAATAGACCCGACCTGGTGCTGATCGCGCCGGTCCGAACGCCGATCGGCAAGTTCGGAGGCAAGCTGGCCTCCCTATCCGCTGTCGATCTCGGCGTGGCCGCCGGCACGGCCTGCCTCGAGCGGGCCGGCCTGGCGACCGACGACATAGACCAGGTCGTCTTCGGACACGGGCGGCAGGCGGGTACCGGGCCCAATCCCGCTCGACAGATTGCCCACCGATGCGGCGTGCCCGACGCACGGCCCGCCTTCACGATCAACCAGGCGTGCGGCTCGGGCCTGCAGGCTGTCTTTTGTGGCGCCCGGGCCATCCTCCTGGGTGAGGCCGAGGTCGTCCTGGCCGGCGGCACGGAGAGCATGTCCAACACGCCTTACCTCCTACCCAGGGCCCGATGGGGACAACGCCTCGGGCACGACGAGCTCGTAGATGGCATGTACCGGGACGGCTTCCTGGACCCCCTCTCCGAGCTCATCATGGGCAACACCGCCGAGGAGCTGGCGGATGAGGCTCACATCGACCGCCAGGCTGCCGACGGCTGGGCCGCCCGTAGCCAGCAACGATGTCAGAGCGCCTGGGGAGAGGGCCACTTCCGATCCGAAATCGTTCCAGTCGAGGTGATGAAGCACCACGGCATGAGCCTCATCGACAAGGACGAGCATCCCCGAGACGATGTGACTGCGGAATCACTGGCCAGACTGCGGCCGGCGTTCCGTGATGATGGGACGGTCACCGCCGGGAATGCCTCGGGAATCACGGATGGAGCCGCCGCAATTCTGGTGGCGAGCTCCTCGGCCGCAGATCGCCTCGGGCTGGTGCCCTCTGCGCGACTGGTCGACTGGGAGGTCGTTGGGGTGGATCCCAGAATCATGGGCATCGGACCGGTGCCGGCCGTCCAACAGCTGCTGCAGCGCCAGGCCCTGACCTTCGACGAGATCGACCTGGTGGAATTGAACGAGGCCTTTGCCTGTCAGGTCCTGGCCTGCCTGGCCGAGCTACCGTTCGATCCGGCCAGGGTGAATGTCAGTGGAGGCGCCATATCTCTGGGCCACCCCATCGGCTGCTCCGGTACCCGCATCCTGGTAACACTGCTGCACGGCATGGCTCGCCTGGGCTTGCGCCGTGGCATCGCGACGCTCTGTGTTTCCGGCGGCATGGGCCTGGCCGCCCTGGTAGAAAGGACTTCGTCATGAGCCATGGACTGATCGTCCAGCGAGATGGACAGGTCGTCACGCTTACACTGAACCGTCCGCCGCTGAACATCCTCGATCTCGACACCCTTGCCGCACTTCGACAACAGATCGAGCTCCTCGACCAGGACGAAGACCTGGCTGTGATGGTCCTCCGCGGCGCCGGAGAGAAGGCCTTCTCTGCCGGGGTCTCGGTGAAGGATCACACTCGCGAGCTGGTGCCCACCATGCTCGAGGAGTTTCACGCAGCGATTCGTGGCCTTCGGCAATTGAAGGCAGTGAGCGTTGCCGTGGTCCGAGGCCACTGCCTGGGTGGCGGCATGGAACTGGCAGCTGGATGCGACATCGTCCTGGCCAGCGACGACAGTCATTTCGCCCAGCCAGAGATCGAGCTCGGCTGCTTCCCACCCCTGGCGACGGCCCTCTACCCGAAGCGCCTGGGTGCGGCCAAGACTTTCGACCTGCTGCTCACCGGGCGCTCCATCGACTGCAATGAAGCGGAACAGATCGGCTTCGTGAGCCGGCAAGTGCCGGTGGCGCGGCTCGAAGCCGAGCTCGAGCGCCTTGTCGATCAGATCACGCGGAAGAGCTTGCCGGTGGTCCGACTGCTGAAGAGGGCCATTCTGGCCGGCCGCGACCGTTCCTTCGACGAGGCCCTGGCTGAAAGCGAGAGACTCTATCTGGAGGAACTGATCGAGACCGAGGACATGCACGAGGGACTGGCTGCCTTTCTCGAGAAGCGGCCGCCCAACTGGAAGAACAGGTAGCCAACCCACCATTCTTGGAGGACGATCGACATGCCCGAGACCATTCTCAAGGAACAGGAAGGTCGGGTGGTGATTCTCACCATCAACCGACCCGAGAAGATGAACGCCCTCAATCAGCAGGTGCGAGACGAGATGCTGGAACTGCTCGACGAGGTCGAGGTCGACGACAGCATCGGCGTAGTCGTGATCACAGGCGCCGGAGAGAAGGCGTTCATCGCCGGTGCCGATATCGGCGAGTTCGAGGGTCGCAGCCCCTTCGACCAGCGGCATTCCATGCGCTCGCCGCGGATCTTCGATGTCATGTCGACCTTCCCCAAACCGGTCATCGCCATGATCAATGGCTTCTGCCTCGGCGGAGGCTGTGAGCTGGCCATTTCCTGTGACCTACGGGTCGCCTCCGAAAAGGCCCGATTCAGTCAACCCGAGATCAATCTGGGTCTGATCCCCGGAGGCGGCGGAACCCAACGTCTGCCTCGTCTCGTAGGACCGGGCCACGCCATGAGACTGATCCTCACTGGCGACATGATCGGTGCTGCGGAGGCCAAGGAGATCGGCCTGGTGGAGATCGTGACGCCGGCTGAGGAGCTACGCAGCCAGACACTGGAATTGGCCTCGAAGATCGCTTCGAAGAGCCCCCTGACCTTGCAGGTTGCCAAGCAGGCCGTTCGAGCCAGCCAGCGCCTGGCGATCGAGGAGGGCATCCTCTACGAGCGCGACCTCTTCTGCCTCTGCTTCTCCACCGAAGACAAGCAGGAGGGGGTCGCCGCCTTCCTGGCGAAGCGTCCGGCCGAGTGGAAGGGACGATAGAGGGTTGAGGCGTCCGTCATACCTTCGGCCGACCTTTGAGGGCTTGGGGGATTGGGGCGTCCGTCGTACCTTCGGCCGACCATTGAGGGCTTGGGGGGATGAGGCGGCCGGGCGTTCCTTCCGGCCGGCTCATCCCTCGAACCACCGGGGCTCAAGGGATGCCAAAGCGGCGGCGTTTTTCCCACAG
>JAUVRX010000001.1 GCA_030597375.1 Acidobacteriota bacterium | reverse complement strand
GGGACAGGTCCTCGAGGGCGTCATCCCTCTCATGCAGCCCGGCCGCAGTAGCCCTCGTTGGAAACATCTCGAAGTAGGCGTCCAGGTAGTCCTCTACGACTCCTGCCTGGGCACCGGTCGTCATCAGCACCATGAAGATCAGGACGTATCTCATCGTTGACCTCTGCTCCACTTTCGAACTCGAAACTCGCGCAGATTCCTGCGCCTTCGAACGGGTAGCTAGTATACGACCCGTCCTGATCTGGTCGAGTCGGGATGGAGTTGTGAGACGGAAACGAGATGGTAGGCTCGAAGCCAAGAAAAATGAGGACAGGAAGCCGACTCGCGAGGAGCCCCTAATCCCCCTGGCTTGGTCCACGACCGGAGCTTGGGGACTCTCGAGATTCTGGCCTGCCTGTCCTCGGTACGTATTACACTCATTTCCGGCACCCAAGGAAGTTAGATCGGTCACATCAGAAGCTTAGCCCGCATTATTCATGACCCCGCGAGCAGATTGTGGAAAGCGTCCGTCATATCTGGCCACTCGCAGGGAGGAGCACCGGAGGCAACCTTGCGGGTTGTTGAGGAGCGACGAGCGAGGACGGCCTGAGATGGCGGGCGATCTCCACCAGATGCCGTGGGGCTCATGAATAATGCGGGGTAGGACCCGGGATGCGGGTCGGATGAGCGGGCGACGCCGGAAGGCAGCCTTTCACCCAAAAGGGCGGCGAAAGGCTGCCTCGACGAATCTGGCTCGGTTGTCCCTGGGGCTGTGTCAGCCTCGAAGCCCGTCGGTGGCAGTCGAGGCCGGCCCCGGTGCTGCCTCAGAGCTCCTCGATGTGGATGCTGCCGTTGATGGTGCGCAGCTCGATGCTGCCGCCACCTCCATTGAGCTCGCCTTCGAGGCGGTTGCGACTGAACGTACCCTGCACCGTTATGGGGAAGTCGGTCTTGATCGAGCCGTTCGTGGTCCGGGCTGTCAGGTTGGCCTGGGTCTCGGGCGGAATGGACAGCGTGATGCCACCATTCGTCGTGCGAAAGACCATGTCTTCGCCTGCGGTAACTTCGCTGAGCTCCGCAGTGATCGAGCCGTTGGTGGTGCGAGCATTGACTCGACCGCCCGAGTCCGACACGGAAATGTTGCCGTTGGTCGTGCCGACGTCCAGATCGCCGCTGACGCCACCGATCTTGACGTTGCCGTTTACGGTTTCTACATCGAGATCCGCGGTGGCCGGAAGCTTGATCTCATAGCGAACGCTAGACGAGCCAGAGAACCAACCGGACGTTCTTTTCGGATAGATCGTCTCGATTCGAATGCGTCCAGGGGAGGGTTCCACCTCGATCTTCAGATCCCGCATGGCGGCCGCGGCTTTCTCGCTACCGCTGGCCTTGACCTTCTTGGTGGCCTGGATGTGGATCTCCTGACGGTCCCAGGTCTCGATGTAGACATTACCGTTCGTGTTGTCGAGCTCCAGAAGGTCACCGGAGGCGAAGGCATAGGTCTGGTCGAAGGTCTCCTCGAGTGTCGTGGCACTGGCGGCTCCTGCCGCCAGGAGACCCACAGCCAGGGCCCAGATGAATTGTGATCGTGTCTTCGGGTTCATCCGCTCAGTCCTCCTCGTGTTGTCTGCAAAATCAGCGCATTCTGCTAGGGCATATCGAACCGGATGCTCTCGGCCTCTTGTACTTGGATGGCAACTGCAGGCGAGAGGTTTACTCCGATGTGTACCTCTTGGCCAGCTTGCCTCCTTCTCCCGTCACCTCCTACTACGCGACACCTGCAAGGGAGTTTCGCTGACCTTCGCGACAGGACCCGAAGGTCGGGTGGATCGAGGCAGGACGCGGCAGCCGCTGTGCTATTCTGAAATCTGGAAGCTGGCTCGGGAACTCGATCGCATGCCCAAGAGCGAAACGAAGCGCATCTACAAGATCATCTTCCACAATCAGGGAGAAGTATTCGAGATCTACGCCAAGAGCGTCGATCAGGGCCACCTCTTCGGCTTCGTGGAAGTCGAGGAGATCCTCTTCGGTGAGCGCTCACAGGTAGTCGTGGACCCTTCCGAGGAACGGATGAAGAGTGAGTTTCGAGGAGTCAGGCGAATCTTCGTGCCGATGCACTCCATCGTGCGCATCGACGAGGTGGAAAAGGAAGGTGTTGCACGCATCACTCGCCAGGAAGGCGAGGGCAACGTCTCGGAGTTCCCGAGCTCGATCTACACGCCGCAACCGCCTCGGGGTGATTCGAATCAATCATGAAGACCCCTCGAGTGGGGTTGGTTCTGGGCATCGTCGCCCTGAGCTCGACCTCCCTTCTGCGGGCCTGGGACTCCCATGGGCACCAGGTGGTGACCCTGGAGGCGGTCGAGCTGCTGGCTGGTGAGTTGCCCGAGTTTCTTCAGGAGGATCGGAACCAGCTGGCCTGGGATTCAATCGAACCCGACTTGATGCGGAACGACGCGCTACCCCATCTGCGGGATCGAGAGGCTCCTGATCATTACCTGAACGTCGAGCTGCTGCCGGGCGGAGAGTTCCCCGAGACGCGAGCCGAGCTCCTCAGATCTATCGACAGGTCGGGGCCCGACAAGGGAGTCGAGCAGGTGGGCGCACTGCCTTTTGCCGTCGTCGAAGCGACCCAGAGACTGACCCTTGCATTCGCGCTCTACCGGCAGCAGCCCTCCAGTCGGCACCTGCAGGCGAAGGCGATCATCTACGCCGCGCATCTGGCCCACTATGCCGAGGATCTTTGCCAGCCTCTCCACACCACGATCCATTACGATGGGCGCGCCATCGAGGGCCGGTCCTCTCCGCACAGTGGAATTCATCAACAGGTCGACAGATTGATCGGCCGCCTGGAGCCGCAAGAGGAAGTCAGCTTCGAGGGGCTCGAGCCACGTGAATTGGAGCCACTCTTTGCCGCTGTCATCGAGGAACTGGAGCGCAGCCACTCCCAGGTGGAAAGGCTGTATGGGCTGGAGGAAGACCTCGTGGCCCTGGAGGCCGGCGGTGAGCCGTCGTCCGAATTGCGGTCGTTCACTCGCGAGCGCTTCCGAGCCGCTGTTCTCTTTTCTGCCAGTCTTATCCTTACAGCCTGGCAGGACTCAGAGGCCCTGCACCTACCGGACTGGGGTCTTCCCGACCCGGCTCCTGGTCTTCATCCTCGATAGAGGCTCCGAACCCAGGCTGTGTCCTCTGGCGAAAGAGGGTGACCTGTCTGGACGGCCGCCTCCACATGATGGGGCTGCCGGAGGCCTACGAGCACACAGCTCGACTTGGCATCGGTCAGCAGTACCCCTATCAGGGCATCCAGGACCGGATGGGGAAGTGACGGCCAACGGTGTTCCAGCGCTTCGCGGCATCGGCGAAAGTGTGCCAGTTGCTCGGGGTCGCTGAACCCCGGGATGCGGCTCCTGTGATCTCCGGGACCGAACGTTGGCGGCTCATCGTAGCGGCCGAGAAGGAGGCCATGCTTGAGAGGTGAGAAGAAGGCGACTCCGGCGTCGTTGTTGTCGGCCCATTCTTTGAGACCACTGGACTCCCAGGAGTCGTCGACGACATTGCGGTAGGGCTGCACGACGTCGGGGTCGACCGTGTCGGCGTAGCGGACCACTTTCGCCGCCTTCCAGTCGGAAAGACCGATGAATCGAATCTTGCCTTCCTCCCGAAATCGGCGCAGCAGCGCCACCGCGTCATCGAGGTACTCGTCGTCTGGCCCGAAGTCGCAATGATGCAGGTAGTACAGATCGAGGTGGTCGGTCTGCAAATTGTCGAGGGATCGTTCCAGTTGCTGGCGAATCTGATCGGGATGGTAGAAGTGGCTGTAGGCTCCTGGGTCCCATCCCACCTTGCTGGCGAGAAACCCCTGATCTCGCGGCCGGATCTCCCAGAGGGTTCCGATGGAGCGTTCGGCCTGTCCATCGCCATAGACGTCAGCCGTGTCCCAGTGGGTGAGGCCCCTGTCGAAGGCCAGCAGAAGAGCGGTTCGGGCGGCTTCGGGGTCGTATCCAGACCAGCCTACCGGATGCTTGCCGACGGTCTTCGGGCCACCGTGGCCCCAGGTCCCGAGTGCGACCCGCGGCACTCGAGCTTCGGTTCTTCCCAAACGGACAGTCTCCACTCGTCGGCTCCCTTGGACTCTCGGGCCTGGTCGGCCCTCGATTGGGATCCTAACGGATGGGGAATGGCACGAGGCCCTGAGGCCTTGGGGGTTGAGGCGGCCGGGCATACCTTCCGGCCGATCTTTGGGGGCGTAAGGGCGTAGGGGTTTGGGGATATGGAAGCGGCCGGGGCGGGTGAGGGTGGATCGGAATAGAATGAAGGGTGAAGGGTGCGGAGCTCCAATGCGGGAGGCGCGCCAGACAAGGAGTGACGGAACGATGAGTGAGCTCGAGGACTTCGAGAAGGAGCCGACTCTGGAGAGTGAGTCATCGGCTCTCCCCCGTTGGCCGTATTGGGTGGGAGCGTTATTGCTGGTGGCCGTAATCGTAGCGGTCGTGATGCTCAGAAACCGGCCTTCCGAGGTGTCGGAAGAGCCGACGACAGCGCCTCCCGTCGCCGAGCAGGCACCGGCACCCCTCGAGAAAGCACCTCTGGAAATCGGTGACCTGCCTCAGCTGGACGACAGCGATGGCTGGTTGCGTGGGCTGGTGGGACAGCTTTCAGCCCATCCGGAGCTGGCGGAATGGCTCGTCACCGACGAGATGATCCGGCGTTTCGTAGCTGCCGTGGACAATCTGGCCGAGGGCACGAGCCCAAGGAGTCACCTGCCGTTCATGTGGCCCGACGAGCGGTTCCAGGTGGAGGAGAGGAACGGCCGGACCTTCATCGATCCGACAAGCTACGAGCGCTACGATACGGTCGTGCAGGTCGTGAGCTCGATCGACAGCGAAGGAGCAGCCCAACTCTACAGGGCTCTTCTACCGCTCTTTCGTGAGGCTTACCGCGATCTTGGCTACCCGAGCCAGAGCTTCGACGACACCATGGAGCAGGCAGTCGGTCGGCTGCTGGCGGCGCCTGTGGTCAGCGGGGAGGTCGAGGTCAACCCGAAGGTCTCTTCGTACGAGTTCGCGGATCCGGAGCTCGAGAAGCTCCCTTCCGCCTCCAAGAACTTCGTTCGCTTCGGGCCCCAGAACCTGCGTCAGCTGCAGTCGAAGGCGAGGGAGATTTCAGCCCTGGCTGGTTTGGACCTGAACTGAAGGCCGGGGGGGCAGGATTTGCGCTGCAGGGGCGCCGCCGGCCGAGATGTCAGCCGCTCTCGCGCTCCCAAAGCTCCTGGCAGACGCGGGCCACCGCTTGGTAGGTTCGGCCCTGGCCCAGGCGAAAGCCGGAATGCATGGCGACAACCAGCACCCCCAGTGTGAACACAGTGTCGATGGAGGGCTCGAGAGGTAGAAAAGATCCCGACCCGGAGTGGAAGGTCAATAGGACGACGATGGCGATCCAGTCGACGATGCAGACCAGGATGGCCTTTCGGCGGGCCTTGACCAGGGCTTCCATCTCGGGACGCTCATCCCTCTCGCTTTCCCCTTTCTCGGCGGATGTTTCGTCTGGTGACTCCAAGATTCGGAGCTCGGCCACATCTTCCACCAGCATCGAGATCACGGCTTTGGTGCGCCACATGGATTCTTGTCCTCTCTCCAACACCGACAGGATCCGACGGTCTTCGTGATGGTCTCATGCTACTCCAGGACGTGTCTCGGAAGTCCTCTGCGACGATCAATGTGCCTTCGGGACTGGCTCTCGGATCCTTGGAGAGGAGATTCGGGGTGTCGGTGAGATCGAAGTTGTCACCGGTTCGCTTCCTGCTGCTGATCGCTAGCCTGGCGATGCCGGCGACGGCCGGGACCCTCTCTGTGGCGCCGGGTGGCATCGAACGCTGGCCTGGGGACGAGGTCGAACGGTGCGGAGCCAGGATCGACCCGATGCTCCTGCTGGCTCCGCCGGAGCAGATACCGACGTTACCTTAGAACTGCGCTCTGCCTTCTGCCTTCGAGGGCTAGACGTTTCTACTGCTCGCCTCCGGTTGTCTCAACGCCGGTTTCTGCCGGTTCTTCCGGATAGAGAATGGCTTCGAGGGAATTCTCGCTGCTCAGATACTTCCGAGCGGAGGCCTTGAGGTTCTCGGGGGTCACCCGCTCCACGAGGGCCTCGTAGTCCAGGATCAACCGAGGGTCCATCTGCCGCGTGTAGTAGGTCCTGAGGGCTGCAACCCAGAAATCGTTCTCCTTCAGACTGACCTCGCGGCGACGCCGCTGAGCTTCGCGCACCTTCTCGGCGTAGGTCTCGTCGAGACCCTTCTCCTGTACGAATTGAATCTCCGTCCTGACGGCTGCGATCATCTCTTCGACGTTCTCTGGGGCGCAGCCGAAGCCGATGGCGAAGAGGTACCGTTCCTTGGGCCGATCCACGAGAAGCCCGTTCACCCCGACGCCGTAGGTGGCACCCATGTCCTCCCGCAGAACCTCTCGAAGGCGAATTCGCAGCGCGGCGGCCAGGGATTGGATGTCATGCAGGCTCTCTCGGCTCCATTCGGCAGGTCCTCGGACGAGCATTTGCACCCGACTCTTGGGCTCCAGGCCGCGATGCATCGTAACCTC
Source organism: Acidobacteriota bacterium (assembly GCA_030597375.1). Lineage (GTDB taxonomy): Bacteria > Acidobacteriota > Thermoanaerobaculia > Multivoradales > JAHEKO01 > JAUVRX01. The sequence continues at coordinate 113,524 of JAUVRX010000001.1, read as the reverse complement.
GAGCCTTCCCTCGACCGGATCGGCACCGATATCCCTCCAGGTCTCTTCGCGACCGGTCGTGGGCAGTCCTCCAAGGTAGCGTTCGACAAGGGGGCGAATGCCGTCGAGCTCGAAGTTGCCGACGATGAGAAACGTGAAGTCGCCGGCGTCGGCGAACCGGTCCTGGAAGACTTCCAGGGCCGTTTCCAGGTCGATCTCCTGGAGGATCTCAGTGGAGATGGGACGTCTTCGGAAATGTCCCCCGTAGGTGACGCTCTGCACCTCGTCACTGAAGGCGAGCTCTGGCCGAGACTGGCGGTTCTCGAGGAAGGACTCCATCTTGGTCATGAAAGCCTGGTAGGCCTCGGGATCGGCCCTTGGCGCCGTCATGGATAGGTAGAGCAGCTGAAACATGGTCTCCAGATCCTGCGGCGAGGCGCTGGCGGTAATCCCTTCCTCGAGCTCGCCGATGAAGGGACCGAGGCTGACCAGTTTGCCGGCCATGGCCTTCTGGAGCTCGATGGCGTCGAACTCGCCAACGCCGCCCTCGGACATGATGGTGTCGGCAAAGACAGCCGAGCTGTACTTCGCGTCGGGCACCAGGGAGTGTCCGCCCGGGCTGAAGCCGGTCAGGAGGACCTGGTCGTTCTTGAAGTCAGTCGGCTTCAAGACGACTCGAATGCCGTTCTCGAGACGCCACTCGGTGACGTCGATCTCTTCGATGAAACGTTCCTCGACTACGGCCGAGGCAGTGGGCTCGTGCTCGAGAAGCGGCTTGTCCCTGACTCGATCGACATAGGCCACGATCTCGGAGTCGGCTACGTTGCCGAACGCGGCGGTCAGGGCCTTCTCGTCCGGCAGCGGTTGATCAGCCTTCTCGGGGCCACTCAACAGCACTACCCGATTGGTTTGCGTGATCGCTTTGTCGGCCAACTCGTTGAGCTCTTCGAGGGTGATGGTCGGCAGGAACTCCTCGACGATCTCGAGCTCCATCTCGATCCCTGGAATGGGCTCGTCGTCGAGAAAATGGCGCATGTACTCCGAAGCCAGGGAAGCTGATTCGCGCTTGTCTCTTTCGGCGTAGGCCTGCTGGTAGGCGCGCAACAGGTCGGCCTTTTGCCGGTTCAGCTCCGTCTCGGTGAAACCAAAGCGATCGGCCCGCTCTGCTTCGGTCAGAAGGGCCTCCAGACCGCGGATCACCTGTCCCTCACGCACACCTGCGACCTGCAGGAAGAAGTCGCGCGATCGAACGATGCCGGCAGAGGCCGAGACCGCATAGAGGAAGGGAGGGTCGGCTTTCTGGGTCAGCTCGCCGAGTCGGGAGTTGATCATGGCGTGATAGAGCTGTTCGACGACCTGACGCCTGTAGTCGCCGGCCGTGCCCTGTGGGCGCTTGGGTAACTTGTAGTAGACGCCCACCGAAGTCATCGTAACCTCGGGATCGGTGGTAATGGCGAACAGATCTTCGTCCTGGTCCGGTACTGGATAGGTCTCGCGTTTGCGAGGTTCGTCGGGCATCTCGAGGTTCGCAAAGTGCTTGCGGATGAGTTTCTGCATGACCTCAGGCTCGAAATCTCCAACAGCGATCACCGCCATGAGATCGGGCCGGTACCAGTCGCGATAGAACCTACGCAGCACATCGTGGGGCGCCGATTCGAGGATCTCCTTCTTGCCGATCGGTAGGCGTTCGGCATATCTCGAGCCCTTGAACAGCACCGGAAATTGCTTGTCCCGGACCCGGGCCTGAGCTCCCCGGCCGAGGCGCCACTCTTCGATGACAACCCCCCTCTCCTTGTCGATCTCCTCATCCTCGAAGGCCAGACCGTGCGCCCAGTCCTCGAGAATCTGGAACGCTGTCGCCACAGTCTCGTCGTCATCGGTCGGAATCGTCAGGTTGTAGACCGTCTCGTCGAAGCTGGTGAAGGCGTTGATGTCGGGCCCGAATGTCATGCCGATGCGCTCGAGATAGTCCACCAGTTCCTGTTTTTCGAAGTTGCGGGTGCCGTTGAAAGCCATGTGCTCGACGAAGTGGGCGAGTCCCTGCTGGTCATCGTCCTCCTGGATGGATCCGGCGTTGACGACCAGCCACAGCTCGGCGCGATTCTCAGGCTTCTGGTTGGCCCGAATGAGGTAGGTGAGCCCGTTGTCCAGCTGACCTTTCAGCACATCGGAGTCAATGGGTAGCTTGGCCGAGAGGTCGAACCCAGGTTCTGACGCCGGGGCCGGGTCCTGCGCCGAGGCTCCTACGGTTGCCAGAAGTCCGATGATGAGCAGAAGGAGTGATCTTGTCGTTCGCACGTCGTTGCCCTCGAAATCGAGTTGTTGTCAGCGGCCCCCGTACTCTTCCCAGGGGCTCCTAGAAGACGAAGGCCTACTATATCCGGAGCTGGGCGCCAAGAAGATGGGTGAAACTTTCTGCGTCGTCAGCCGTCATAGGGAGTAGTTGACGAGTTCGAAGGCTGTAGCAAGAACCGAAGGAGAGATCGAAATGCGACAGAGAACACTCCGTATCGCAGGCCTGGCATCAGTTTTGATCCTGGGTGCCGGCAGCGCCATGGCTGCTGACCTATGGCTTCACGTCCGAGTCGAGGAGAAAGACGGCGCCACGGTGAAGGTAAACCTGCCGGTGACCATGCTGGAGAAGGCGGTCAGCATGATTCCCGAAGAGCACTTCCGAGACGGGCGGATCGAGATCGATGAGTGGCACACGAGCACTGCCGATCTCCGCGAGCTCTGGGCAGAGCTCAAGAACAGCCCGGACATGACCTTCGTCACCGTGCAGGAGGACGACGAGTCTGTGAGGGTCTGGAAGGAGTCGGGCTACCTGAAAGTCAGTGTTCGGGAAGGCGCGAACGAGGAGGCGGGTGGCGACAATGTCGATGTCAGTCTTCCTCTGGCGGTTGTCGATGCGCTGCTGTCGGGCGATGACAACGAGTTGAATATCACGGCCGCCATCGAGGCCCTGGTCGAAGAGGGCGAAGGTGAGCTGGTGACCGTCAGCGGAAACGACGAAAAGGTCCGTGTGTGGGTGGATCGGGTTGCAGAGGCCGACTGACGCGGAGGGAGGTTCGACCATGAAGAAAATCCTGACATTTGTTGCCGCCGGATTCGCAGTTCTGATCCTGAGTTGGGTCGTGCTGATCGGTGCTGTCTACGCCTGGGGCGGTGTCATGACCGTGCAGGTTCAGGACCGCGACGAGGGAGTGAATCTCTATCTTCCGTTGCCGATAGCCGTGGTTGATGCTGCGTTGATCACCGGCGGACTGATGCTGCCTGACGAGCGACTGCTCGAGCTCGACGTTGACCTGGGGCAGTGGGAGCCCATGCTGCGAAGTCTGGTCGAGGCTCTGGATGACTGTCCCGATGTCACGTTGGTCGAGGTCCAGGATGGCTCGGAGCATGTCAAGGTATACAAGGAGCACGGAGTGTTGAAGGTCGAGGTGGACCAGGACGACGTCAGGATTCGCGTTGCGGTTCCCACTCGCGCGGTCGAGCGCAACGCCAAGCGGCTGGCACGCTGGATCTAGGATCCGTTCAAGATCGCCGACTCGATTGCCCGGCCCGCACTTGCGGGTCGGGTTTCTTCATGGGCCTGGTTGCACTCCAGTCTCGGAACCTACGAGTTGGCGGTAGAGGCTGGATTCTCGCTTGAAGAAGCCCTGAGTGTGGTAGCTCTCGCGCAGTCCGAACAGCTCGTAGTCGAGGTGGTGGCAGACTTCGTGGAGAAAGGTGCGCAAGAAAGTCCGAAAGGCCACGACCTGCCGACGTTGGGCTGTGCGCATCCACAAAGAGACTCGGGCATCGCGGCGGAATGCACCAGGCTCATAGAGGCCGTGGAGCTCGCTGCGAGACCCTCGGGGTCGGACGAGGTGTACCACAACCTCGAGTGGTGGTACTCGTAGCGACCGAGTCAACCCGTCGGCCAGACTTTGGCAGGCCGCTGTCACAGCGCTGCGGCTTTCCGACTGGAGAGCCCTTCTCAGGTTCCTGGTCAGAGACGGCAGATCCTCGGGTCCCGGGAGATCTACCGAATCGATGGAGTCGCTACGGCGGTAGATTCGCCTCTTTCCTGCGCTGAGGCGGTGGTAGTAGGCGTACGGCACGCGGTGCGAGGCGAAGAGTGGGTCTTTCGCGGGGCCGAGAACCAGGGCCGACCTGCTATTCGAGGCTGGCCTCGATCGTCCCCTTGCGAAACAGTTCGATGGTCAGCGTCCGCTCTTCTGCCGCCAGAAGGTCGGTTGTGACGGTAGTGAGCTTGGATTCTCCTTCCACCAGGAGGTAGATCCTCAGGGTGCGGGTGGATGACGAGATCTCACGGGTGGTGTCGAAGCCGCCCAGAGAGCGCTTTGGCCTCAGGAGGCGGGACTTCTTCTGGTAGCGGAACTGCTCCTTGAGAATCTGCTTCTCGTCGGCATAAAGGGTCAGTACGCCTTCGGGCATTCGGCTGGCGAATTGAATGTGCAGAGTTACCGGTCCGACAGCCGGATCCCCGGCAGATGGCTGACTCTGCAGTTCGGTCTCGGTGACGATGACCTGTTGTCGACTGGAGGCATCGCCGGCTTCCGAGCCTGCTGGTGGCTGAGAGCTTGCAGCGCCGACGCCACCTGTTGCGCTGGCGGATCTTGTCGGCTCTGATTCTGGAATCGGGAGGTCGACCTCCTGGTCCTCCAGGAGGGCCTGCAACACCTCCTCTCCCTCCCAACCCAGAAGCGACACCCCCACCTGCCGCACGACGATTCCGGCAATCTCGGACTGGACCTCGAGAGGCTGGGCCGCTGACCGGTCGAAACTCTCGGACCAGATCTGGATATCGTCGGCGACCCGAACGAGTTGGGGCGTCACCCGGACCTGCGGATTGCGCGTGTCGCTGTCGTCCCACTGGACGGTACCCAGGACTAGGTAGGTTGCTCCGAGCCGCTCACCAATCAACTGGGTACCGGTCTCGGCGCGGGCATGGCGCGCCGCAGTCGCAGTGGAGACCACCTGGAGATCTTCGAGATCGGTGAGTTTGCTGGTGATTTCCTCGGCCAGACCGTTCGTCAGATCGTCACCACCCTCTCCCCCCAGGCTCTTGAAAGGGAGCACAGCGACGGTCTCCGTGACGGCAGGGGGAGGAGCCGCACTCTGAGGTTCTGGAGTCGAGGCTGGGTGTTGGGCTCGTAGAAGGAAAAGGGCGGCCGCGGCTACGATGACGACGACAGCCAGGATGGCCAGCAGTGGCTTCGTTCTGGACCTGGGTGACCTCGGCTCGGGCAGGACTGCCGGCCGTGCCTTGGTCTCGAACATCTGGCCGGTCTCGATCTCCCGCTTGAGCTCCTCGAGCTCATTTCGAAGGTCGGCAGACGACTGATAACGTCGTGAGACGTCCTTCTCGAGGCAGCGTTTGACGATTCTCCCGAGGTGGGGAGGTAGATCCATCTTGAGATCGGTCACCGGCGGTGGACTGTCCCGCAGGATCGAGCTGATGACCTCGGCGGAGGTGGCGCCCTTGAAGGGTCGCCTCCCACTGATCATCTGGTAGAGAACGATTCCCAGGGAGAAGATGTCCGATCGAGGATCGGGTCCGGTTCCCTTGAGCTGCTCGGGAGCCATGTAGGGGACGGTGCCCAGGACGCTGCCTTCTCGCGTCAATGCCTGGGTGGACAGAGTGGCGGTAGCATCCTGTTCGGGCTCCTCGAGGAGCTTCGCCAGTCCGAAGTCGAGGATTTTGACCCGGCCATCGGCCGTCAGCATGATGTTGCCGGGCTTTAGGTCACGGTGGGTGATGCCGCTGGCATGAGCGGCGGCCAGGGCATCGGTCATGGGGATGGCGATCTGGAAGAACCGCTGGACTTCCATTCCCCCTTCGGCAATGACCTCACCGAGAGGCTCGCCCTCTACCAATTCCATGACCAGGAATGGGACTCCGTCGTGTTCCTCGACGGCAAACAGGGTGACGATGTTGGGGTGGTTGAGGCTGGCGACCGTTTTCGCTTCCCGTTCGAATCGTTTCAAGCGAGTGGGGTCGGAAGCCATCTCCACGGGTAGGAACTTGACGGCGACCTTGCGGTTGAGCTTGGTGTCCTCGGCGAGATAGACGGTCCCCATACCGCCTTCGCCCAGCTTCTTCAAAATGCGGTAGTGCAGGATGGTCTTGCCGACTTCACTCATCTTCAGGATCGCCTGTTGGCTGAGGGAGTGTAACAACTTTCCTTGGAGTGAACTTGGCTACAAGGTTCCGGCATCGGACAGAACAAACCCCGCCGCGGAGAAGTCCGCGACGGGGCCTCATGATTTGCTTCTGAAAAATGCCGTTGAGAGCCTGGACCCGTCAGTCGGCGACCCGGTCCTTGAGGCCCTTACCGGGCTTGAAGAACGGGTACTTCTTGGCGGCGATCATGATGGTCTGGCCGGTGGCGGGGTTGCGGCCCTGCCGGGCGGCGCGACTCTTCGAGCCAAAGGTGCCGAAGCCGGGGATCTGGACCTTGCCACCGGCATCCAGCTCGATGGCGATGATGCCAGTTCCAGGCTTGGTGTCGAAGATCATGGAGACAATCTCCAGAGCCTTCGCCTGCGACAGGTCACTGTTCTTGGCGAGCTTCTCAGCCATTTCCGTCTTGTTCATTTCCACTCCTCAAGGTTTCTTGATCGGGAAGGGGTCACTATCGGACCCTGTTCTCCCCCCAGGTCAACGATTTGCCGACAGCTTCCTGTCGACGGCGTATGAGTGACTGCTTTTCTTGGTCCATCGACCTCTTTGGTTCAGGAGGGCCAATCGACCCTCGAGTTGGCGTACTGCCGTTGAGTGAATCGAAAGTCCTCGTCGGGCGTACCCCTGATCCTTCGAGATGGCGAGATTCTAACACGATCCACGGCGAAAAACTCAAGGATTTGCTGGACTCCTGCTGGTCACCCGATGTCGAGGTCGATGATCTCGCAGGATTGCTCGAAGCTCTTCTTGGAAAGAACCGGCACCTTGGTATCGCTCTCGGGGTATCCGACGACGAGAATCAGGTATGGCTTCTCGTGGGCCGGACGCCCCAGAATCTCGCTCAGGAAGCGCATGGGTGCGGGGGTGTGCGTCAGGCTCGCAGGGCCGACGTGGTGCAGGGCCGTGATCAACATTCCGGTGGCGATTCCCACCGACTCGTTCACATAGTAGTGCTTCATCTTGGCCCCATCGGTCTCCTCTCCGTGGAGCTGGGCGAAGATGACGACGAGATAGGGAGCGGTCTCGAGGAAGGGCTTGTGCGCATCGGTGCCCAGTGGAGCCAGGGCCTCGAGCCACTCCTCCGGGGCCCGGCCGTCGTAGAAGCCGCGCTCCTCCTCTTCGGCGGCGACCCGAATCCGGTGCTTGACCTCTGGATCCCCAACCAGCGTAAAGTGCCAGGGCTGACGATTGGCGCCGCTCGGCGCCGTCATGGCGACGCGGATGCAATCCTCGACGATATCGCGTGGTACCGGTCGCGAAGAGAAGTGACGGACGGACCGCCTCCGACGCATCTCAGCCAGGAAATCGGTCGTTCTCTGACGCATCTTGTCGATTGGGTACTGGCGATACTCACTCAGCGGCTCGAGCCGTAGTGTCATGGCAAGATTCCCTCGGAAGTCGGTGCTCTGGAATCCTTCTTCGAAAACGACAGGCTGCAGGATCGCTTCGGTCCAGGCTCAGCGATCCGAATCCGGTGCCTGGTGCAGGTAGACATCCCTCTTTGGATAGGGAATCTCGATGCCCTCTGCCGCGAAGCGCTTATAGATCTCGGTGTTCAGGGCGTCGATCACTTGGCCCCTGAGAACCGGCTCGTGGATCCAGCCCAGGAGCTCGAACTTGCGACCCGCATCGCCAAACGATCGGAAGCGCACTCGTGCCTCTGGATTGGTGTCGATCGAGTCGTTGGAGTGAGCTACCTCCAGGAGTACCTCTCGGACCCGATCGATATCGCTGCCATAGGCGACTCCCACCGGAACCCGTACTCGCTCCTTTTCGGATGGACCGCCGCTCTCATTTGTGATCTTGGCGTTGGCGATCACAGCGTTGGGCACCGTGATCTCGATGTCGTCCCGTGTCAGCAGGCGGGTGCTGCGCAGGCCTATCTGTGAGACGCGCCCCCGTTCGCCGGTATCGAGAACGATGAAGTCACCGATCTTGTAGGGGGCGTCGGCAACGATGAAGAGGCCCGCGAAAAGATTGGCCAGGCTGTCCTTCGCCGCGAAGCCGACGGCGATGCCGACGATGCCGGCCCCCGCCAGCCAGGCTCCCACGTCGACGCCCCAGATCAGGAACAGGAAGTAGATTGCACCGCCCACCACCAGGATCTTCGTAACATTGTCGAACAGGGGGACGGTTCTGGGTTGAACGACGGCGAAGCGCCGTTCCATGTGGCTGAGCAGGCCGAGAAGAATGGAGCAGCTCCTGAGCGCGAAGCCCCCCCAGAGAAGCAGGACGATGGTCTTCAGGGATCTCGTCGAGAAGAGGGCGACGCCTTCGGGCAGCTCGAGCTGGGCCAGAGCGAGCCAGAGGCCGAAAAGTAGGAGGGTCAGAAAGAGGGGCTTGTGAAGATTGGCGACCAGACGATCATCGATGTCGGTGCGGCTCTTCTTCGCCCAACGCGCCACGAACCGAATCACGACCCAGTCCACCATCTTGGCGGCCACCAGAGAGACGACCACGAGTACCGCGGCGTGAACATAAGGGTTGTCCCCAAAAAGTTGGAGGAACTCCTGCAGGAACAGCTGGCTGTCGGCTCGCATGGTTCTTCTACTCCCTTCTGATCGGACCCAAGGATACTCTAGGAGTCTGCACGGTCGAATCTGGGCCGCCGACACCGCTTTCACAGTAGGGGAGCTTTCTGCCGCGCAGACTCCTAGCCCGCATCGTTCATGATCCTCACGGCATCTAGTGGACTGTCATGCCCACAGTCCACTGTGGAGATCGCCCGCCGCCTCAGGCAGAGGTGGCGGAATCGAGCTGGCTGTCTCCCGAGGCCCCGGCCAGTCGCCGTGCTACCGGGCCGGCGAGCAGAGCCAATGCGACGAGATTCGGGATGGCCATGATGCCGTTGAGCAGGTCAGCCCAGGCCCAGATAGCCTGGGCGCCTGCCAGGGAGCCGCCCAGGATAGCGACACAGTAGAGCAGACGATAGGGTCCCCTGGCCTTGGGGCCGAAGAGATAGACCGCACATTGCTCGCCGTAGAAGGCCCAGGTGATGAGTGTCGACAGGCCGAACAGCAGTGAGGCTGCCAGGACAACGGTGCCACCCATGGGTCCCAGTCCCTCGGAGAATGCCTGCGCCGTGAGGGTCGTCGATTCCAACCCGGAGCGCCAGGCTCCGGTGACCAGCAGAACGAGGCCGGTAGCGCTCGAGACCACCATGGTGTCGAGAAACACCCCGAGCATGGCGATCCTCCCCTGGGCGACCGGATCGTCGGTTCGGGCCGAGGCGTGTGCGATCGGTACCGAGCCGGTACCGGCCTCGTTGGAGTAGACGCCGCGGGCGAGACCGAATCGAAACGCCTGGCGGACGCTGGCACCGAGGAATCCACCGCCGGCAGCCATCGGCGTGAAGGCATGCTCCATCACCAGAGCCAACGAGGCCGCCAGTGCCGAGCGGAATGCCCATAGCACGCCCGCAGCTCCAGCCAGATAGAGGAGGCCCATGAGCGGGGAGAGGATCTTGGAGACCCGAGCGATGGAGCGAACTCCACCGACCACAGCGGCACCCGTCACCAAAGCCGCCAGAGAGCAGGTGAACATCGGGCTCCAGCCCAGCTCACTGGCCGCCACCAGGGACATGGAGTTACTCTGCACGGTGGTCGTCGCCAGCAGCGTCTTCAAGGCCATGCCGATGGCGAAGAAGGACGCGATCGCGGGCCAGCCGAGGGCACTCTCGAGGTAGTACATGGGACCACCCAGGAAGAGACCGTCATCGCCTTTCCGCCGGTAGACGATCCCCAGGACCGACTCGGCAAACATGGTTCCCATGCCCACCAGGCCGCTGACCCACATCCAGAAGAGAGCCCCAGGCCCGCCCGAGGTGATGGCGGTGGCAACACCAGCGATGTTGCCGTTTCCCACGATGCCGCCCACGGCAGTCATCAGGGCACCGAAGGGCGAGATGTCACCCGAGGAGGCGTCTGTGATTGGAGGTTGAAAAAGGTCGCGGAGGGCCTGGCCGAACTGCCGAATCTGCACGGCACGGAGGCGGACCATGAGGTAGATCCCCACTCCGAGGACGAGGCCCAGCATCGGCAAGCCCCACAGGAAATCGCTGGCGCTCTGGATCCACTGACTCATGGTTGGCTCGTTTCGACGCGCCAGGATCTTATCCGGGCTAGGAGTCTGCGCGGCAGAAAGCTACCCTACTGTGAAAGCGGTGTCGGCGGCCCAGATTCGACCGGGGGTTTGCCGCTTGGAGTGCCTGCCCATACAATGGCCTACACTGCAGGGGGCATTCAATGCGGGGGGCCCTTGCCGACATGAGAGTCCTTTCTCAAACCACCACTGGTCATCTTCGGTCGACGATTCGACGGGCGATCGGGGTGTGCTCTGTCTGGCTGCTGGCGCTGTCGGGCCAGGTTTCAGGCCAGCAGGTTGAAACCACGGGCCGGGGCGGTTCGCCGTCGGCCGACTCTCCCCGTAATGCGAACTACACCATCGAGGTGCGACTCGATCCGGTCGCGAAAACGCTCGAGGGCCGACAGACCGTAGTCTGGCGCAACATCCAGGATGCGGCCACCGATGAGCTCTGGTTCCATCTGTATTGGAATGGCTGGCGCAACAGCCGCAGTACCTGGATGCAGGAGGATCAGATCCGCGAGAGAAGCAGCCTCGGCGCCGAAGTCATGGAGGAGGACTGGAGCTACCTGGAAGTGGATTCCGTCCGGTTGTCGCCCACCGAAGGGATCGAAGGGGCGGACCTCGAACCGATGACGAGATTCGCCTCTCCCGACGACGGCAATCCCGACGATCGAACCGTCATGGTGATGACGCTGCCGACCCCGGTAGAACCGGGTCAGTCCGTCACCGTGGAGCTCTCATGGAGAGCGAAGATCCCCCGGACGTTCGCCCGAACCGGCTTTCGAGGCCATTACTTCTTCATCGCCCATTGGTTCCCGAAGCTGGGTGTGTTCGAAGGTGATGGCTGGAATTGCCACCAGTACCACTCGAGCACCGAGTATTTCTCCGACTACGGTATCTACGACGTCGCCATCACCCTGCCGGGCGAATACGTCCTGGGCGCGACCGGGCTCCTGGTGGAGTCGGTCGAGAACGCCGACGGTACCGTCACCCATCGACACATCCAGGAGGATGTCCATTCCTTCACCTGGACCGCCAGCCCGGACTATCTGGTTCTGACCGACCGGTTCGAGCACGAGGGCTTGCCGCCGGTGAATCTTCGCCTGCTGATCCAACCCGAACACCTCGGTCAGGCAGAGCGCCATTTTCACGCCACCAAGGCCGCTCTCCAGTACTACGGCACCTGGTACGGTCCCTACCCTTATGGCCACGTCACGATCGTGGATCCGGCCTACGGGAGTGGCGCCGGAGGCATGGAGTATCCGACCCTCTTCACGGCCGGCACTCGTCTGTTCAATCCGTACGGAGGTGGCTCACCGGAGGGAGTGACGATTCACGAAGCAGGCCACCAGTTCTGGTACGCACTGGTGGGGAACAACGAGTTCGAGGATGCCTGGCTGGACGAGGGACTGAACACCTTCTCGACGATTCGCACCTACGATCAGGCCTACCCCCCGAAGAAGGTTGTGCGTCGGTATTTCAAGCCACCAGGAACCGAAGGACGGGGCTTCTTCCCACTGCTGCTGGATGGGTTCGGCTATCCCGGAAGCCTCTTCGATGATCGACTTCGTGGTTATCGTGAGCTGGGGACCATCGATCGGCAGAGTACTCCCTCCTATCTCTACTTTCCAGGCGCCGGCGGTGCTCTCAGCTATGGCAAGACGGCCCTCTGGCTGGCTACCCTGGAACGGTACCTCGGCTGGGAGGTCTTGCAGCCTGCCATGTCGCGGTTCTTCCATGACTGGAAATACCGACATCCGCAGCCGGACGACTTCTTCGACACTCTCAGCGAGGTGGCGGGCCAGGATCTTTCCTGGTTCTTCGAGCAGGTCTACCACAGCTCTGAGGTGTTCGACTACGCGGTGCTCTCCGTTTCCAGCGAGCCTGCGGCGGTCGAGGGCTGGGTGTCGGCCGAAGGTGAGCTGACCCTGGTTGCCGGGGCCTCGGAGGAAGAGGACGAAGACGGATCCTCTGCTGAAGGGGAGGACTCCGACACCCTGTACCGATCGGAGGTCGTAGTGCGCCGATTCGGCGGCGGTGTCTTCCCGGTCGAGGTCCTCATGGCGTTCGAGGATGGAGAAGAAGTCCGCTATCGATGGGACGGACGGGACCGGTGGAAGCGGATCGTGGTGGAGCAGACCTCGAAGTTGGCATACGCGGTCGTCGACCCCGACAGGGTGCTCCTGCTGGATGTCCGACCTTCCAACAACAGCCGAGCTCTGGAGCCACCGGACCGGGCTCCGGCCATCAAGTGGGCGTCGCGTTGGCTGGTGTGGCTTCAGGATGTGCTCACCACCTTCGCCTTCTTCGGATAAGAAGCGTCGAGCCATGACCCTGTTCAAAACCATCGGTGGCGGACTCGCAACGGGATTGAGCTCTTGGAGGCTCGCCCTGCGGCTCTGGCTGATGGGGCTGCTGTTTGCCCTTCCTGCTGCTGTCTTCATGGAGGAGGCGATCCACGAGTTCATCGGCTCGAGCCTGGCGCACGAGACCCTTCGCGGCCCGATGGATCTGACCTGGCTGCAGGAGTTCAAGGACGATGTCGGAGGGATGAGCTCCCTGCTCACTCCATCCAGGCTGAGTCCTGCCGGAGCACTCGACAATCTCGAGCTCTGGTTCTCGGGTGATCTGTTCAAGGAGGACAAGGGCGTTGCAGCCCTCGGAGTGCTCTTCGCCCTTTTCTGGACTCTGATGAGTGGTGGTGTTCTGGCTCATGTGACCGGTGCCGAGGATGGCCGGGACCTGGCGACGTTCCTGGCAGCCAGCAGCCGTTACTTCTTCCGATTTCTACGACTGGTTGTTGCGGCGGGTCTGGCTTACTTCCTCATCTACCGGTTCAGCACGTGGCTGTTCCCCTGGATCGAGCAAGAGACCCGAGATGTGACGATGGAGAGAATCGTCCTGACCTACAACCTCTTCGCAGCAGCCTTCGTGGTGCTGCTGCTCGTCCTCGTCAAGATCACCGTCGATTACGCCAAGATCTCCACTGTCGTCGAAGAACAGCGCAGCATGGTGCGGGCCGCAATGCGAGGGCTGCAGACCGTGGCTACTCATCCGATTCGAACGTTGGGCGTCTACTTCGTCATGGGGCTTCTGGGGCTGCTGCTGACGGCGGTCTACTACTTGGCGGCACCCTCGGTCGCGAACTCGGGCTCCGGGGCCATCGCCCTGGCACTGATGATCGGTCAACTCTATCTTCTGCTGCGATGGGTGCTTCGGATCTGCCTGCTGGGCGCGGAGTCGATCGTCTTCCAATCGGTGCATGGCTACCGGCGCCGTGGCACTTCCTGACCCTGATCAGGGGATGAGAATCACCTTGGTACAGCCGTCGAGCTTTTCGGCGAAGATCCGGTAGGCCTCCGGGCCATCCTCCAGAGGCAGGCGGTGGGAGATGATGCTGCCGAGGGGAAGGCGTGCGGACCTCACCAGTTCTAGAGAGCGCTCGAGGTAGTGGCGGGCTGAACAACGGCCGGTCTTGAAGGTGAGATTCCTGTCGTAGGCCTCTGTAGGGGTGAAGGGGAACTCACGCTCTGTGTGTACGCCCACCGCCATGATCGTGCCGCCAGGGCGCACCAGGCTCATGGCGAGGTGGCCAGCCGCAAGGTTTCCGGCCGCCTCCAGGACCGCATCCACCCCCCGACCTTCCGTCGCCTCATGGACCAAGGGTGCTGGCTCCACCTCGTGGAAGTTGACCGGAACCGCTCCGAAATCGGCTGCCAGATCGAGGCGCTCGTGGACACAGTCGACGGCGAAGACGACCCGGGCTCCGAGGGAGCGGGCAGCGGCTATGGCCATCAGGCCGACTGGGCCACAGCCGACCACGCTGACCAGACTGCCATCTCCGACGCCGGCCGACTCGGCCGAGAAGAGGCCTGTCGAGAGAACATCGCCGGCTAGAAGCACCTCCTCCGGTGGTAGATCTTCGGGCGCCGACACCAAGGTGGAATCCGCGAGTGGAACCCGAACATACTCGGCCTGGGCGCCATGCAGACCCTGGCCGCTCTGGCGCCAGCCGAACAACTGTCCTTTCTCGCAACGAGCCGTCAGACCCGAGCGGCAGTAGAAGCAGTCTCCACAGTTCGTGGAGAAAGGGCTGATGACCTGATCTCCGACTCGGAACCGCTCCACCCGGGAGCCGATCTCGACGATCTCACCCATGAACTCGTGACCCAGGACCGTCCCGTGGTCGAGGCCCGTCTCCCTGCCGTGATAAACGTGAAGATCGGACCCGCAGATTGCGGCCATCCGGGTTCGAACGATGACGTCGCCGCCGTCGGTAACCAGCGGATCTGGAATCGACTGGAATCGAACCTGCTCGACGCCCTGAAAGGTCAGTGCCTGCATGGCTCTGCTCCTACGGCCATGGACGCCGCCTCACCATGGCGGTGAAGCTCAATCCGGCTTGTTGGAGGCCTCGGCGGGCTTGCGCCGTCGGCCGCCTCTTCGAGAGCGACTTCTTCCACTCCGGCGCTTTCCGGTGGAGGCACTCGTTTTCGAGGCGCCCTGGTCGGAGCCACTCGGGTCAGAACCGGCATCAGAACCGGAAGACGATGGGCTCGTGGCGACAGGTGTTGGAGCTGCCTGCTGGTCGGTGGAAGGGGTCTGCTGACCCTCGGCCGGCTTCCTGCTCCCTTTCGATGGGCGTCTGCGGCGCCTCCTCGAACTGCTCTTCTTGGGGTCTGAGCTCGATTCCGAAACCGAGGCGGCGTCTTCGATGCTCAGCGAGGTGCGCTTCGGGTCGGTGCCTGCGCGGGGAGTCTTGGGAACCCGCAGGTCGCCGTTCGAAGACTCGATCCAGTCGATCTCCTGTTCCGATCGATGCAGGCGATTCGAGGCGATGATCTCGACCCGCAGACCGAACTCCTCTTCCAGGTTGGCGATGTCGTGGCGCCGCTTGTTCTGAATCGAGTCGGCCAACTCGGGGTGAAGGGAGATCCGGACGGTGCCGGTGAAGCCGGAGGCAGCCCTGGCCTCGATCTTTCTCAGTACCTTGAGGCCGACCATTTCCGGGCTGGCGATGCGACCGGTTCCCGTGCAGGTAGGGCAAGCGCGATGGGTGCGCAAGTGGAGTGCCTGCTGAATCCGTTGACGATTGACTTCAAGGAGGCCGTTGGGACTGATTCGACCGACAGTGAAGCGAGCCTTGTCACTCTTCATCGCGTCGCGCAGGGCCTTCTCGACCGACTTGCGATTCTTCCAGGCCTGCATATCGATGAAATCGACGACGATCAGGCCGCCGATATCGCGCAACCGCAGCTGTCTCGCGACCTCAGCGGCAGCTTCGAGATTGGTGTTGAGAGCTGTCGCTTCCTGGCTCGAGGCGCGTGTCGATCTACCCGAGTTGACGTCGATGGCGACCAGTGCCTCTGTGGCATCGATGACGATGGAACCACCACTGGGCAACCCGACCTGCCGGTCGTAGATTCTCTCGATCTGGGGCTCGAGCTCGAAGCGTGCAAAAAGCGGCGTCCTCTCCGAGTAGCGCACCAACCGGGTCTTGCTCCTCGGCATGAAGGCCCGCATGTACAGCCGGGTCTTTTCGTAGGCGGCATCGTTGTCGATCAGGACCTCCTGCATCGAGTTGTCCAGATAGTCCCTGAGAGTCCGCAGGATGATGTCTTGATCGCTGTAGAGCAGCTGAATGCCCTTACCCCGTCTGGCCTCGGTACCGACGCTCTTCCAGAGGCGATGCAGCGCATTCATGTCCCGGGTCAGAGCGGCCTTGTTCTGGTCCAGGGCGTTGGTTCGAACGATGATCCCGGACCCCGACGGTCGATTCAGTTTGGCGACCTGTTCCTTGAGCTGCTTCCGAGTCTCCTCGTCCTCGACCTTTCTCGACACTCCGTGGGTGTCGTCGAATGGAGTGAGGACTAGATAGCGTCCGGCGAGGCTGAGGTTGGTGGTCAGAGCGGCACCTTTGTTGCCCTCCGGCTCCCGAGTCACCTGCACGACGATGGGCTTGCCCTTTTCCAGGACCTCTTCGATGCGAGGTCGGCCCGACTTTTCGGGATTGCGGTAGTAGGCCGCCGGCACGACATCCTGGACGGGCAGGAAGCCATGTCTCTCGGCGCCATAGTCGATGAAAGCGGCATTCAGGCTGGGCTGAATCGAATTGATGGTGCCGCGGTAGATGTTTCCGCGGGTGAGGTCGCGATCGGAGACCTCGACCTGATAGTTCTCGAGGACGTCGCCGTCCATGATTGCGATGCGCAGCTCCTCAGGAACTCGCGCGTTGATCAACATTCTGCGTGTCACACTGTCTCCGTTGGTTTTTCTATCAGTTACTGAAGCCGCTGACCGTCTCAGTCGGTGTCACTGCAGATTGAATGCAATTGGGGCAACGCGAGCTGCGCCGGCCGGCGGTGATTACGGTTGTCGAGATGAAAAATGGGTGGGTCGTCTGCTTGGCTCCCCACCGCAAGATCGGCGTAAGTCTAGCAGATTCCTGAGATTACAAGGCGCGGAGCCTGTCGAGTTTGGTCTCGATCTGCTCCCGCTCCCGACTCGGCTTGGTAACATGAGCTCCGCCTTTCGGTCGGGAGGAGACCGCGATGGTCGAGCTACCACCACATCAACGGGTCGAGGACGAGCACGGCTTGCGCGCTCTTGCCGAACAGGTCCGTTCTTGTGAATGGATTGCGGTAGACAGCGAGTCCAATTCCGGCTTCGTCTATGAGGAGCGCCTCTGCCTATTGCAGCTCAACGTTGCCGAACAGCTGTGGGTGGTGGATCTGACGGCCTTGCCGGGAGGTAGGCAGGCTCTGGATCCCCTTCGCCTGCCACTCGAGAGCCCGTCCATGAGAGTTTTTCTCCACGGCGGCGAGTTCGACGTCGGTTGTCTGAAGCGAGACTACGGAATGGCTCTGCAAGGGGTCTGGGACACCCAGCAGGCCGCGACCTTCCTGGGCTGGGAAAAGACCGGCTACGGAGCGGTCGTCGAGAAGGTCTGTGGGGTCAGCCTGCCGAAGGGTTTCGCAAGATACGACTGGGGGACGAGACCCCTGGATCCGGCTCCGTTGCGTTACGCCCTCGATGACGTGCACTACCTACCGACGGTCGGACAGAGGCTCTGCCAGATGGTAGAGGAGGCAGACCTCGTAGAGGAAGTGGAGATCGCCAATCGCGTGGTGGAGGAGGCCACTTGGAACGGCGGCTTTCAGGTGAACGGAATCTGGAGCCTCAAGGGAGCCCGCCAATTACCGGCAGAGAGTCGGTCGATTCTCCGCTCTCTCTATTTCTGGCGTGACTCGATCGCGCGCGATCTGGATCTGCCGCCCGGCAGGGTGCTCAACAACTCGAGTCTCGTGGCTCTGAGTCGAAATGCGCCAGCGACCCTCCAGGACCTGAATCGGCTGGGCCTGCCGTCGCGGATCCGCTCCCGGTATTCGGCCGAGCTCCTGGAGAAGATCGCGGAGGCCCGTCGCCAACCGGCTCCCGTCATCGAGGGGGCCAGACGCGAGAGGTCCGACCCCGAGGCGCAGCGCCGAGGGGACCGACTGAAGGCCTGGCGTCGGCAAGAGGCGTCCCGCCGAGGCGTACCCTTGCTGGTCGTGCTGCCGGTCGCAGCCGTGCGTCATCTGCAGCGCTACGGCACCCAGGACCTCCAATCGGTTCCGCAGCTGGGGCCGAAACGCATCGCTCGCTACGGCTCAGAGCTCGAAGAGCTGTGTCGGCCCTGAGTTTCGCTCGGTGTTTTCCTGCAGCACCTCGAGTATCGACGGGCTCCCAGCAGAGCTTCGTCTCAACCTCGAGCCCCAAAGACCGGCCGAAGGAACGCCCGGTCGCGTCCACCCCTACGCCCTTGGCCCGCATGAATAATGCGGGCCAGGACCGGTCTTCGATCATCTGCCGCAGCCTCCGCCCTCCCGTGTGGTTTCACGATAAGATCGCGTGATTCGTTGGCTGGCGATCGAGCGAAGGTCGGCCCGATTCGAAGAATCCGGCACGGTTACCCCTGCCAGAGGCAACAGGTGAGAGATGAGCAGCGCTGAGCGAGAAGTCGTCCCCTACGACCCAACCGAGGTCGAGTCCCGGTGGCAGAAACGGTGGGAGGCCGATGGTCTCTACGAGTCCGATGTCGACCCGGAGCGCCCCAAGCACTACGCCCTGACCATGCTGCCGTACCCGTCGGGAGATCTCCACATCGGCCACTGGTATGCGATGGCTCCGCCCGACGCCAGGGCTCGATACATGCGTCTCCGAGGTTTCAACGTGCTCTTCCCCATGGGTTTCGACGCCTTCGGACTGCCAGCGGAAAACGCCGCCATCCAGCGAAAGGTCCATCCGCGAGAGTGGACCTACACGAATATCGAACGGATGCGTCGCCAGCTGAGGCGGATGGGCACCATGATCGACTGGCGTCGGCAGACCGCTTCCGCCGACTCTGAGTACTACCGGTGGACCCAGTGGTTCTTTCTCCAGCTTCTCGAGGCCGACCTGGCCTATCGGAACAGGGCGGCCGTCGACTGGTGCCCGAGCTGCAACACGACGCTGGCGCGGGAGCAGGTGTGGGGCGATGACCGGCGCTGCGAGCGCTGCAAGACGCCCGTCGTGCGGAAGGAGCTGGAGCAGTGGTTCTTTCGCACCACCCGCTATGCGGAAGAGCTGCTCGACTTCTCCCAGATCGACTGGCCGGAACGGGTGCAGGTCCTCGAGAGAAACTGGATCGGCCGTTCGGAGGGCGCCGACGTCGTCTTTCAGACCGAGACTGGGGAACCCTTGCAGGTCTTCACGACGCGGCCCGACACGCTCTGGGGCGCCACCTTCATGGTCCTGGCGCCAGAGCACCCTCTCGTGGCCGAGCTGACGACCGAAGAGCAGCGGCAAGCGGTGGAGGAATACATAGCCCAGGCTCAGCGCCAGACCGACATTCAGCGCGAGGCGGCCGATCGGCAAAAGACCGGCGTGTTCACCGGGGCCTACGCCATCAATCCGGTGACCGACGAGAGAATTCCGATCTGGATCGCCGACTATGTCCTCATGACCTACGGTACCGGTGCCATCATGGCTGTACCGGCTCACGACCAGCGCGACTTCGAATTCGCACGGCAGTTCGATCTCGAAGTGCGGCCCGTCATCCAGGCTCCCGGGGAGGATGTGCCGTCGGGTGAAGCGATGGCGGTGGCCACGACCCACCAGGGCACCATGGTCAACTCCGGACCGCTCACCGGTACCCCTGCGGACGAATCGGTGTCGGCGGCGATCGAATTTCTCGAGGAGAAGAGTACCGGCCGCGGTGCGGTCCGATATCGCCTCCACGACTGGCTGATCTCACGCCAACGCTACTGGGGTGCGCCTATCCCGGTGGTCTACTGCGAGCGTTGTGGGGTCGTCCCGGTTCCGGACTCCGAGCTCCCGGTGACGCTCCCCGAGGACGTCGAGTGGACGCCGACCGGGGAGAGCCCGCTGAAGCTCCATCCGACGTGGCGATTTACTACCTGTCCCGAGTGCGGCTCGGAGGCCGAGCGTGAGACCGACACCCTGGACACCTTCATGTGCTCCTCCTGGTACCACCTGCGGTATCTGAGCCCGCACTACGATTCGGGTCCTTTCGACCCACAGGAGTATGCCTACTGGATGCCGGTCGACAGCTACACCGGGGGCATCGAGCACGCCACGATGCATCTCATCTACACCCGGTTCTTCCATAAGGCCTGCCACGACATGGGCATCGTCGCTGGAAACGAGCCGATGCTTCAGCTGCGGAATCAGGGCACCGTCCTGGGCGAGGATTTCGAGAAGATGTCCAAGAGCCGTGGGAACGTCGTCGCCCCCGATGATCTCGTCGATCGCTACGGCGCGGATGCAGTGCGTAGTTATCTGATGTTCTTCGCCCGCTGGGAGCAGGGGGGTCCATGGAACAGTCGAGGCATCGAAGGTACATGGCGGTGGCTCAAGAGGCTCTGGTCTCTGCTGTTGGAGTCCTCCGAGGAGGCCGTCGCCGAGCCCGGAGTCGAGCGCCGTTTGCGCCGCAAGGTCCATCAGGCCCTGCGACAGGTGAGCGGCGATTTCGAGAGCTATGAGTTCAACACCATCGTTGCCGCTCTCATGGAGCTCATGAACGAGATGCAGCAGGCCCGCGCCGAAGGAGCGGTCGGAACCGAAGCCTGGGACGAGGCCTGTGACATCTATCTGCGCATGCTGGCTCCCATAGCACCCCACATTGCGGAAGAGCTCTGGGAGCGTCTGGGCAAGAGCTACTCGATCCACACTCAGTCCTGGCCCGAGGTGGATGAGGAAGCGGCGGCGGACGATGAGGTAACGCTGGTCGTTCAGGTCAACGGCAAGGTGAGAGACCGACTGGTCGTGCCGGTCGATATCGACGACGAGACGGCCCGCGAGATGGCTCTGGCCTGCGAAGGGGCTCGGCGCTTCACCGAGGACAAGACGGTACGCAAGGTCATCGTGGTGCCGGGGCGGCTGGTCAACATCGTGGCCAACTGAGAGGAGGTCGGAGCATGGAGACAGAGCTCAGCCTGCAGGAGCGCTTCGCTCCCCGCAATGCTTGCTTCGGATGTGGCCCAGCCAACGAAAGGGGTCTTCGCATCCGCAGCTTTCCGACCGGTAGCTCCCCGGACTCGGAGGTCGTGGCCGAGTGGACTCCCGAGACCCATCACGAGGCCTTCCACAATGTGCTCAACGGCGGCATCATCGGCACCCTGATGGATTGCCACAGCAATTGGACTGCGATCTGGCACATGATCAACCGGGATGGTCTGGAGACGGCCCCGCCGATGGTGACCGCAGACTTCCATGTGACCATGAAGCGCCCGACTCCGACCGGTGGGGCGGTGCGCCTCTCGGCTCGAGTGGTCTCCTCGGATGGGCCGCGCGTCAGGGTGGAGGCCACACTCTCCGGAGGTGGGCGAATCACCGCCACCTGTGTCGGCCACTTCGTCGCAGTCGAGCCAGGTCACCCAGCCCACTACCGCTGGTAGCCCGTCGAGATCTGTCAGACGCCGGCGTCGTCCAGCAGCCTGCCGCCGCGGTAGAGCAACCACAGGGCGAGCATCTGGATCACATGGAACAGGTCGTTGTGGTTGAAGTGGGGATGCAGCGTGAAACCGCTCTGCTGGATGACCGAGGCGGCGAAAGAAACGAGGATCCCGGCCACCACCCAGGGGGCGCTGGCGGCTCGTCGAGCCCGCCATTGCCAGATTTGGAGCAGAAGAATCACGACCATGGTGGTTCCGTAGTCGTTGATGACAAAGCGAAAGTCGTCGTGAGAGGCCATCCACCAGAGATGGCCTCCGAGCTTCAGGCCGGCGACGACGAGCGTCAGCCTTCTCCAGGGACCGGCCAGAGACGCCACGAGGGCACCAGCCAGCAGAAGGAAGCTGGCCGCGCCGATGGCATAGACGGTGATCTTCCACAGGACCTGCCAGCCCCCTTCTCCCAGCTGTTGAACGAAACCGTGTGAGGTTCCTCCCGCCAGTGCCCCCAGGGCCGTGGCCAGGAGCGCCCAGCCCCAGAGAACTTCGGATTGTGTGCTGCGGGCCCGCCCTTCGATGACCAGGTGAGTTCCGAGACTGGCGGCCAGAGCGGCCACCAGATAATCGGTGAACAGGGTCATGGGCTCACTGATGATCATGGGGCGACGATCTCAGTCGGATCCCGCTGAGCCGCGTTCTCCAGATTCGTGATCTCCCTCGGTAGGGGACACAGCCAACCGCTGGGCGAGGGCCTCAGGCATGGGGATCGATTCGAGACCCTCTTCGTCGCGCAGGATGCAGCAGACGGACGACATGCGTCCCCGGGCGACGAGCCGGCCATCGCAGGAGAAAGTGATGGCGTAGGTCAGCGAGCTCATGCCCTTTCTCGCGACTCGCAGGTGAATGTCCAACTCGTCCCCGTAGTGAGCAGGACTCAGGTACTGGCAGGAGGCCTCCACCCGCGGCCAGCCGATGGTTCTTCCTTCGGTCGTGGCGATTGCAGTGGTTCCCAGGGTTCGAAGAAACTCATGTTCGGCAGTCTCCATGAACACCAGATAGCGGGCGAAGTGGACGATTCCACCCATGTCGGTGTCGGCGAACTCGATCCGCCTGGTGGTGCGGAACTCGCTGATGGGTTCGAAGGCTGGTATGTCGTTCATTCTGGCTCGGGTCTGGTGCAGGCCGCTCCTCAGCCGCGGGCCTTCGCCTTGCGTTGCTCCTGATCGACGATCAGCGAGTAGGCCAGGTAGTACTTGTAGATGTTGCTCACGTACTGCACCGTTTCGCGGCCGATTTCATGCGCCGCCACCACCTCGACGTTGTTGAACCAGAGATTGGGGTCGAGACCCTTCTCGGCAGCTTTCTTTCGCAGGCCAGCGACGCGACTGGGGCCGGCATTGTAGGCGGCAACGGCGAAGAGGCCTCGATTGGCCATGTCGATCCCCTCGTCATCGAAATATCGGTCGGTCAGAAAGCGGAGGTACTTCACGCCTGCGTGGATGTTGCTCTCCAGTTCTTCGATTTCCGAGATGCCCACATTGGGGTCGTTCGCCGTGCTCTTGAGGAGCTGCATGACACCGATGGCTCCTGCCTTGCTCCGCTGGTTCTGGTCGATCCGAGATTCCTGATAGGCCTGAGCGGCGATCATCAGATACTCGAAGTCGTACTCGTCACCGTACTTCTGAAAAAATTGGACGGCCTCGTCGAACCGTTCCATCTCCTCCTGACTGGAAGGATTTCGGAGCCAGTCCGTATTCTCGAAATATCGTTTGAAGAGCATGTTGCCCAACAGGGTGCCCTTCTTGCGATCTTTCATGAACCTGTTGAGAGCTGCCTCGAGCTTCGGGCTGTCCTTGCGAAACGCCCAGGCGATCTGCCCCCCGGTACGTACCGCGAGGTCGGGGTAGACGGCCAGATTCTCGTAGATCTCGGACCAGAATGAGGCCAGATAGGAGTCGGCGACGGTGATGTCGATGACGCCCGCATTGACCATTTCCAGGATGTCCTCGGTTTCCAGGAGCTCGTTGGCCGGCTCGAGGCGAACCTTCTCGAGGCCCTGCTCGGCCAACCGCCCGTTGAGGGCTTCGAGGCTCTCCCAATAGCTGCTCGACCGGCGGATGTATATCTTCGACCCTGCGAGGTCTTCCAGAGAAGTCAGTTCTTGCACGGCAGGTCCTGTGACGATGATCTCGTCCACTGTTATCAGCGGATCAGCGAAGTCCACCAGTTCCTGCCTCTCGGGAGTGATGGTGAGGTTGGTGGCTGCGATGTCGCCGCGGCCTTCCGCCAGGTCGGAGAGGAGGCGATCTCGCGCTGTGGGAATGATCAGTACATGAATCCGGAGCGTCTTGGTGCCCAGTTCCTTGTTGAGCTCGTCTTCGAACTGCTTCAGCAGCTCGTAGGCCGTCCCTTTCTGCTCGGCTCCGTCGAGAAAGTACTGGGTGCGGTTGGGGTTCACCAGTGCCCGGATATAGCGCCGATCCGCCATTCCATCGAGGTCGCCCTTCCACGGCTCTTGCGACTTTCGAAGCACCTCTGGAATTTGCGATTCTCCGGAATCGAATACGGAGAGCGGCCCGTCGCCGGCGAGGGCAGGAAGCGACTTGTCGGACGTCTTCGAGCAGCCGACGGTCATGATCAGCGTTATTGCAACCATCGTGCAGCAGGCAAGGGTCGTGGTTCTCATGGCCTCGTTCTCCAGCGGTGATCGTTCATCGGTGTCGGTCCTATTCGAGGCGAATGAGGATCGCTCCGTCGTCGCCTTCGAGCTCTACCTCATGCGGTGCGATTCGGGTCACCAGGTAACCCATGACTCTTTCACCAAGGCCCACGACTCGCTGGTCCAGGAGTGCGTAGGGACCCGTCTCGGACCACGCAATGCCGCCCAGCTCCAGCGTGTCGCCGCTGGCCAGGGTCGCGGTACCGATGAAGATCCGTGGCGCCGGCGAGGAGTCTGTTTGCGAGTTGTCGGCGGTGGATATGCGCGGACTCGGTGTCAATCGTACACCTTCAGTGGGTGGACTGGCGGCACCGGTTGGTCTTGGAACAGGGGCAGCCGGCCGAGGCTCCGGTTGAACGACCTCATCGGTCTCGGATTGGGGCTTGGCCCGGTCTTCTCGAGGCTCGGACACCGGGATTCGAGCGACTGTCGGCTCGGGAGGGGCCTGGGTCGCAATCGGTTCTGCCGCCTGTCCTTCGCCTTGGGGAACGTCGATCCTCTCGGCGCTCGTGGCAACGTGTGCCGATGCCTCGGGCTCGTTCCTGGCCAGGCGAGCGATGGCGACCAGACTCACGAGCAATGCCAAGGCCAGCGCTACCACAGCCGCTGTCAACCAGGAGCGATGCGGAACCGAGCGGGGAGGCGGCGTCAGGGGCAGCCCCTTGGCGAGCGCCTGTCGACGGCGCGACTCCTGACGGGCTCGTTGCAGCGCCTCGTTGATGAGACTCATCAGGTACGCCCCTCCAGCTCCCGGATGGCACGACCCACGTGTCTGCCTGTCAAGTGGTCCACTCCCAGGACATAACCGCAAAGCAGGGTCTTGTCGCAGATGGCGTTGATCAGGCGCGGCACGCCCTTGGAGTAACCGTAGATTCTGCGCAGGGCCCACGTCGTGAAGGTCGGCTTGCCGTTGCTGCCCACTACGTTGAGCCGATGCTGAATGTACTCGTTGGTCTCGTCGAGGGAGAGTGGTTTGAGGTGGTAGCGAACCGTGATGCGTTGGCGCAGCTGACGCAAAGCGCGGGCGTCCAACATTTCACGCAGCTCCGGCTGGCCGATCAAGACGATCTGCAGGAGCTTCTGTTGATCGGTCTCGAGATTCGAGAGAAGCCGCACCTGCTCCATGAGTTTCGGATCGAGGTCCTGGGCCTCATCGATCACCAGAACGACATCATTGCCCTCGTGAACCTGGTCCAGAAGATACCGATTGAGGGCCTCGAGCCAGGCGACGCGGTCGTTGCGGGGTAGCTTCTGATGCAGCTCGGTGAGAATCGTGCGCAGCATCTGGGGAGCGGTCATGCACGGATTCAGGATGAGAGCCGTCTTATACGTCGGCCCCAGCTCCTCCAGCAGTGCCCTACAGAGGGTCGTCTTGCCGGTGCCCACCTCGCCGGTGAGCTGGATGAAGCCCTTGCGTTGCTGAATGCCGAACAGTAGATGGTCCAGAGCCTCACGATGCTTCGAGCTCAAGAAGAGGAAGCGTGGATCGGGAGTGATGTTGAACGGCGACTCGTAGAACCCGTAGAACTGCTCGTACATACCGTATCCCAAAGGAGGAGATCCTCAGTGCGTCCAAGTAGTCTAGCACTCGCCGATGGCGTGCTACGCTGCCGATCTCGGGGCCAGGTGTCCCAGGAAGGAGAGGATCAATCGTGTCGTCATGGAACGCGTCGGAGAGCCGTGAAGGAGCCCGATTCTCGAAGCTGGCCTTCTTCCTGATGGCGGTGCCCCTGATCGGTCCGGTGTGGATGGGCGGGGGGCTGTACGCCTCGCCGAAGCCGGATTCGGAAGCGGCCGAGGAGGTACAACAGGGCAGGTGGATCGATGCGCCCGGTGCGGTACTGAGCGAGCGACAGCGGATCGAACCCGTCAACCGGGCTCTCGAGGAGCGCCTGACAGAGCTCTTGCCTCGTCTCATGGGAGAGGTCGGGCTGGATATGTGGCTGGTGATCAATCGGGAGTACGCTGAAGATCCCGTCTACCTCACTCTCGTACCAGAGCCGGTATTTGCGGCGCGTCGCACGACCATGCTGGTGTTTCACGACCCCGGTGACGATGAGGAGGTCGAGCGCCTGACGGTCAGTCGCTACCCGCTTGGGGGGCTTTATGAGGCGGTCTGGCAAGGCGGCGATCTCGACGAGCAGTGGGAGCGCCTGGCCGAGGTCATCGAAGAGCGGGATCCGCAGCGGATCGGTATCAACGTCAGCCGTCACTGGCCGGTGGCCGACGGTTTGACAGCCTCTCTTCAGGACCGACTCGAAGAGTCTTTGGGACCTGAGCTCTCGAAGAGACTGGTGAGCGCTGAGGAGTTGGCGGTTCGCTGGCTCGAGACCCGTTCCCCTCTCGAACAGGAAAGCTATCCCCACATCGTGGCCCTGGCGCGGGGTGTGATCGCGGAGGCCTTCTCGAACCGCGTCATCACACCAGGGGCGACAACGGCGGACGACGTCGCCTGGTTCATCCGACAACGCTTCGCCGACCTGAACCTCGAGGCCTGGTTCATGCCCGACGTCGACATCCAGCGTCGGGGGACCGACTGCGAGAAGGACTCGCCATTCTGCGGTGAGACCGAAGTGGTCATCCAGCCGGGTGACCTCCTGCACACAGATGTAGGCGTCTGCTATCTCCGGCTCTGCACCGACACGCAGGAGATGGGGTACGTACTGCGCCATGGCGAGGAGAAGGTGCCCGCCGAGCTCCAGCGAGCGATGCAGGAGGGCAACCGCTGGCAGGATCTGTTGACCGGGCAGTTTCAGGAAGGTAGGACGGGGAACGAGATCGTAGCTGCCGCCCTGGCCGAGGCCGACCATGCCGGTATCGTGGTCAGTATCTACAGTCACCCGATCGGTTTCTTTGGCCACGCGCCGGGTCCCACTATCGGCATGTGGGACAACCAGGGCCCGACCCCCGTTAGAGGTGACTGGAAGCTGTATGCTGATACGGCCTATGCGATCGAGGGCAACAACAAAGTTCGACTCTCCGAGTGGGACGATCAGTGGGTGCAGATCAAGCTAGAGCAGAGTGCGTTGTTCGACGGTCACAAGGTTTACTATCTGGCTGGTCGTCAGACCCGGTGGCACCTGATTCGCTAGTCACCAAAGTCGGTAGAATCCTGAGCAGGATAGGGCACGCATTTTCATGACCGACAGAGATCCACCTGGCAAGGGCTCCGGCCGCCGCGAACCCCGGGAGATGTGGGATCTTCCCCTTCGGGGCGAAGGGCGCCCGACCCCTGGGCTGAGGCTGGATGATGTGGATCGCGTGGCGCCACCGACCGCTCAGCCGCCGCCTCGTCGCCGCAGGTCCGCGCGAGATCGCGAAGTGCTCCGACGCAGGGCCGGTGCGGCTCTGGCTGTCGTGCTTCTGCTCGCGGCGCTCGCCTATCTTCTTTTCTGGCCCTCGCCACCGAAGGCGGTCTACCATCCCGCCCCCATGAGCATGGGGCAGCAGAGGGTCGGATCCCCTGGCGAAATCCAGATTCTCTCGGTCACCAACGAAGGTGAGCGCCCCATGCCGGTGTCGGGTTTGATCCTCAGGGGGCCGGCAGCTGGGGAGTTCGAGTTGGTCTCGGAGAACTGCAGTGCGCGTCAACTGGCCTCGCTCGAGAGCTGCAAGATCGAGCTCAGGCTGACTCCGGCTGCCGTCGGTTCGAGGGAGGCGGTGGTCGAGCTGAACGGGGACTTTCGCCAGGCGCCCGTCCGTGTGGAGCTGGACGGCACTGGCATCGCTCCGATGTTGCAGGTGAGCCCGGAAGAGATTGATTTCGGCAGCCGAGATGTCGGTTCGGCGAGTCGCGCTTCCACCATCACGGTGACCAACGGAGGCACAGCACCTCTGGCGATCGAGGCTGTCGAGCTGAGGGGCGCCTCGAGAGGCGATTTTCGCCGTCAACGGGATCGGTGCACGTCGGTTTCGCTCCAGGCTGGTGAGGAGTGCAGCTTTCAAATGGTGTTCTCACCGCGAGCGGCTGGACGGCGCTCGGCGGAGGTGTCGTTCACGAGCGATTCTCTCGCAGCCGCACCAGCCGTTCGTCTGGAGGGCAAGGGGAAATGGAGCGGACCGACCCTGGCTTTGAGCCGCGACTCCCTGGATTTCGGCAATCAACTGGTGGGGAGCGAGGCCACGAGTCTCTCGGTCGAGGTGACGAATCGTCACGCTGCCGCGGTCTCCGGGTTGTCGGTCAGGTTGCTCGAGGGCGCGGGACCGTTCGCCATCATCAGGCAGACCTGCAGCGGTCGATCGATCGCGCCTGGTGAGGCCTGCAGGATCGAGGTGAAGTTCGAGGTTACCCGAGAGGGTCCTTCCGCCTCGATCCTGGCTATCGGGCACGAGGCGGGGACTCTGCAGGTGGAGCTCACGGGCCGGGGAGTGGCCCCCCGACTGTTCCTGGACAAAGAGAGGTTGGAGTTCGGCTCCGCACTCGTCGGTGCGGAGGTCAGCCGTCAGAGGATCGTTGTCTCCAACGAGGGAACCGCTGTGGCCAATCTCCGCGGGGTCGTCATCGAGGGGCAGGACGCTGCAGCCTTCAGCAAACGGGGTGACGGCTGTTCGAAGAAGGCCCTGCGGCCTGGAGATCGATGCGCGGTGGAGATCGAATTCCGGCCCCAGCGGGTGGGAGGGCACCAGGCGGAGGTGGTGTTCGGCGCCTCGGAGTTGCGCGACGCTGCCCGGGTGGGGCTCCTGGGGTCGGGCGCAGCTCCGCGCCTGACGCTGAATCTCGAGATGGTGGAGTTCGGCAACGTCCGCCGAAACACCTCTCAGGACATTCACCTGACGGCCTCGAATCGGGGCAATGCCGACCTCGAGATCCGCGGTGCCAGGGTGGTGACCGAGGTGGCGAGCGATTTCCGGCTCCTGGGAGGATCCTGCCTGCCGGAATCGGTCGTTGCGCCGGGGGAGACTTGCACTCTGAGTCTACGCTTTTCGCCCGGTACCGAGGGTCGCTTGACCGGCACTCTCGAGCTCGAGCATGACGGCCTGACGGGACCACGGCGCGTACCTCTGGGGGGAACCGGGCTGCCTCCACCGACGCCGCAGATAAGAGTCAGCCCCCGGCTCCTGGAATTCGGTCCCCAGCCGGTGGGCCGGCGAACGGCGATCTTGACGGTGACCATCAGAAACGTAGGAACCGGAGGGCTGGAGTTCGGTAGTTTCGATCTCACAGGACCGGCGCGGGACGACTTCCGTATCGTGCCCGCCACCTGCCAGGCTGTTCCGAAGATCCTGGCTGGCAGCGACTGCACCATCGGTGTTCGCTTCGTGCCCTCGGCGGCAGGTCAGAGACGGGCAACCTTGGAGGTGAGGAGCAATGCCTTTGCCGGCGAAAGCACCGTGGAGCTCGTCGGCAGCGGCCTGCGTGGCGGGGGATAGCAGGCCTCCTAGCCCCCATTATTCATGAGCCCCACGGCATCTGGTCGAGATCGCCCGCCACCTCAGGCCGACCTCGCTCGTCGCTCCTCAACAACCCGCAAGGTTGCCTCCAGTGCTCCTTCCTGCGGGTGACCAGATCTGACGGACGCTTTCCACAATTTGCACGCGGGGTCATGAATAATGCGGGCAGCGACCCTGAAGCAGATCCAGCAGAAGATCGGCCGTTTGAAGCGAGCCGGACGGCTCTGTGGCGGGCGATCGGCGATCGGTCTCCATGGCTGGGAGTCGGCTCGGCCAGTCGGCCGCTTCGAGCTCGGTCTCGGTGATCTCTCCACTCACCAGGCGCTGCTCGGCGAATCGGGCGAGGGCCGGCGATTCGGGGAAACGGCGCCGCTGCAAAAACAGGTAGGGTGTCGCGGCCTGGAAAACTTCCGCCAGGGTGCTGTAGCCGAGCTTGCCAACCACCATGTCGGCAGCGGCCACCAGGTCGGCGTGCTGAAACGTCGTGCGATGGGGTAACAGGATCAGATTCTGATCCCGGTGCATGGCGTCACTGGCGCCCGGGATCACGAAGGTGATCTCGGGATACCGATGAAGGCGCTCGAGGAAACGGTAGGTGGCCGGGAAACCTCCCATGGTTACCAGCACGAACGGTGAGTCGCCAGCCAGCTGCAAGCGCTGACGAATCACGGTTGGCGGCTCCCGAACCGATCGACTGATCGGTGCAACCTGGGCCGAACCCGGCACCGCTGCGCAGAAGGGCTCGGCCTGAATTCTCAGGTGTACCGCCGAGTAGAGGCGACGCATCTCGGCGATGAAGGAATCGAACCGCGGTTCGACTTCGAGATAGGCACGATAGATCCAGTCCCAGGTGAAGTTCTCGACCAGGGCGCATGGCAGACCGAGCTCGGCCGCCACGGCAATGCCGAGGGGAGAGATATCGCTGACGATGAGGCGGCATTTTCTGCTTCGAACCTCGTCTGCCGCACCCGTGATCAGCTGACGACAAAGGGGAAGAAAGCTCGAGAGCTCATCGATCGTCGCTGCGAGGTCTTCCTCCATGGGGGTCGTCTGGACGAGCCCGACATCGGTGCGGCATCTCAGGTACTCGAAGGGTGCGTTCATCGAATCCTCGAAGAACCACCTGGGGACGCCAGTGAAGATCGAGAAGCTGACCTCCGGGCTCTGATCGTGGAGCGCTTCCATGACGGCGGCGCTGCGTGCGGCATGTCCGAATCCGTGTGAGGAGACGAAGAAGGCGATCGGAATCGGTGTCATGTCGGCCTCGAGATCCCTTCCACCGAGGCGACAAACTACGCTCGGTCCGATGTCGGCCTGAGCCTTCTGGAAAACGAAGACTGCATGGGGTTGGGTGTGGGCCTCGGTGGTGGGTGCCAGGACTGTACGCCGGCCAGAGTGGCACGATGCCGCTGGCGGAGGATAGCAGCCGGGAGCTCCCAGTCGAACTTCTCTCCAGGTGTGATGGGGAGCGATCTGAAGAGGGCCGGCGTTGCTCTGGTAGTCTGTTCTGGAACGGCTCTCGGGGTCCTTGTCCGCGGATTGCCGGGGCGACCTGCCGCAGTCGATAAGTAGACATTCAGGGACAGCCGATGAGAATCGACGATTTCGAGTCGCATCTGAAACACGCCATCGAGGAGGGGCGGCATCAGCTGCTCGAGCCGGAGGGCTTCGAGCTCCTGCGGGCCATGGGGATTTCGGTTCCTCGCTTCGAGGTGATCGCCAGCCCAGACGAGATCAGCGAGGAGTTTCTGGCCAGCCTGCCAGGAGAAAGGGTGGTGCTGAAGGCCATCGCCAGCGATCTGCTGCACAAGAGCGAGGTCGGGGGGGTGCGCATCGTCCCGAAGACCCGACAGCAGGCAAGGATCGCTGCGCAGGAAATGGCACGGTCCATGAGCGATCTCGATCTCCGTGGCCTGATGGTTCAGGAGTTCGTCGAATACGACCCTTCTCCAGGTAGCGAGGCGCTGCTGAGCATGCGCTGGGACAGGGAGTTTGGTGCCGTCATTACCTTTGGCATCGGCGGAGTCCAGGCTGAGAAAGTGACAGCGGCCTTGCACGAAGAGGCGGCCCTGGCCATCTTGGTACCCGAGCGGGAAGGGCGCGATTCGATCGAACAGGAGATCTCGGGTCTCCTGGTGACCGATCTCATGGCGCAGACTCAGCGGGGGAAGCCTGCCCGTCTTGCCATACAGCAGATCGTGGAAGTGCTTCGCCGATTCGTTGCGGCCGCCCCCCTGCTCTTGCCGGAGCTCCTGGATGAAGTCGAGATCAATCCTCTCGTCGTCCACAGTGGCTCATTAGTTGCGCTGGATGTCTTGGCCAGGCGCGCGGCTTCCCGGCCGCGGCTGTCACCAGTCCGGCCTATCGAGAAACTCGATCGACTCTTGCGACCCAGGTCCGTGGCCCTCATTGGGGTGGCGGAGCGGCTGAATCCGGGCCGGCTCATTCTCAAGAACCTGCTGAGAGGAGGCTTCGACCCTGAGAACGTGTCGGTGGTCAAGCCGAGGCTCGAGTCCATCGAAGGGTGTCGCTGCTACGCGGACATTGCCTCGCTGCCGGGGTCGGTGGATCTCCTGATTGTCAGCGTCGCCGCCGATCGGGTTCCCGAGGTCATTCAAGCGACGATCGATCATCGCAAGGCGGAGACGATCATCCTGATCCCAGGCGGACTCGATGAAAAACCAGGCTCCGCGCACATCAGCGACGAGATTCGCCGGTCTCTTTCTGAAACGCGGTCGTCTGAATGGGGAGGACCCCTTGTGAACGGAGGGAATTGCCTCGGAATTCGCTCCCAGCCGGGGCGATACGACACCTTCTTTCTGCGGCAGTACAAGATGCCGCCGGTCGGGTGCGACGAGGGCAACGTGGCGCTTCTGGCCCAGAGCGGAGCCTTCCTCGCCTCCAAGACGAGCAAGCTCCCAAAGCTTCCCATTCGGTACGCGATCTCCATCGGCAACCAGATCGACCTGACCCTGGGCGATTATCTGACCTATCTGCAGGCGGACGAGGGGGTCTCTCTGTTCGCGGTGTACGTTGAAGGGTTCAGGGATCTCGATGGTTGGAGATTTCTCGAGGCAGCTCGTCGAATCACGGCCAGCGGACGAACGGTAATCCTCTACCGTGCCGGTCGCAGCCGATCAGGCGTCGACGCTGCGGCGAGTCACACCGCGGCCATGGCCGGCAGTTATCGAATTACCCGGGCTCTCGCCCGTGGAGCGGGAATCCTGGTGGCGGAGACTCTGGAGGACTTCGAGGACCTGCTCCTGCTGTTCTCGAGATTCGAGGGCAGATCTGCAAAGGGTAATCGGGTCGGGGCGGTCTCCAACGCCGGCTACGAGTGTGTTGCCATCTGGGACGGCCTGAGAGGCCTGCAACCGGCTGCGTTCTCGCCTGAGACCCGTAAGGCGCTTTCGGAGATCTTCCAGGCGAGCCGGATTCACCAGGTCGTGGACGTCCGAAACCCCCTGGATCTGACTCCAATTGTCCAGGATGCCCAGTATGAGGCAGCGGTTCGACTCGTACTTCAGGATCCGGGGGTCGATGTCGGGGTGGTTGGTTGTGTTCCGTTTACCGGCGCCCTGAACACCCTTCCTGCGTCGAGTGAACATGATGAGAATGTGGAGAGCCCGAGCTCCATCGCGTCCAGGTTGGCGCAGGTATGGCGCCAGACCTGCAAGCCCTGGGTGGCGGTGGTCGATGCTGGTTGTGCCTACGACACCATGGCGAGGGTGCTCCAGGAAGGAGGGATCCCGGTCTTTCGCTCTGCCGATCGGGCGATCCGACTCCTGGAGCTCTACTGCAGCCACTCCCGAGTCGAGAGGTGACGGTATTCGTGCGGGGATGTGATCACGGGTACAGTCGCTGTGCCGTCCAGCCGCGCTCTGCCTTACGCTCGTACAAGAATCGGTCGTGAAGTCGGTACAGCTGGTTGTGCCAGATTTCGATGCGGTCGGCGATGAGTCGATAACCACCCCAGAAGGGCGGTCGGTGCACCGGCTGGCCGGCGAAGCGGGCCTGGATCTTCAGGTATCGTGCGACCAGTTCCCGGCGTGAAGCCAGAGGCTCACTCTGCTTGGATGCCCAGGCACCGATCTGACTGCCGCGGGGTCGCGAAGCGAAGTACGCTTCGGCTTCCGTTTCGGTGACCGCCTGAACCTTCCCCTCGATCCGTACCTGTTTGTGGAGGGTCGGCCAGTAGATGCACAACGCGGCCTGGGGGTTGACCTTCAGATCGAGTGCCTTGCGGCTCTCCAGATTCGTGTAGAACGTGATTCCAGCCGCGTCGATGTTCTTGACGAGGACGATTCGAGCCGAGGGCCGACCGGCGGCGTCTGCAGTGGCCAGGGTGGCTACCGTCGCGTCGTGACTCTCTTCAATCTGTGCCCGGGACAGCAGGCGGCGGACCTCGGCCAGGGGATCGGGATCTCTGGTCATCGGACGGCTATTCTAGCCGGCCACCGGTCCGCTGACGCCAGGTCTCTGGGGAACCGTCGCGAGGGGTGTCGGCACCGCCCCACGGAGCTTGACTCGTACATGACGATGTCAAGCTATGCGGGCTAGGAGTCTGCGCGGTAGAAACGCCCGTCGCGAGAAAGTGGAGCGGTGAGTCCAGATTCGACCGGATCCGAGGCGCGTAGTGGTGCTACGTAACGAGGACCCGGTCGAATCTGGGCCGCCGACACCGCTTTCACAGTAGGGTAGCTTTCTGCCGCGCAGACTCCTAGGATTCCGTGGTGGAGAAGCGAGTCACCTTGGGGTTCACCAGCCTGGCGAAGTCGACGAACGCGAGTTTCACCAGCTCCGTGTGGGACCCGGCGTTGAAGGCGATCTCCTCGTCCTCCGCCAGGGTCTCGCAAGCGAAGACCGACATGTTCCAGAGATTGCCGAAAGGTGGCATCGCTCCAGGCTCGCAGCCGGGGAAAAGACCCCTGAACTCATCTTCCGTGGCCAGAGCGACTTCGGTCGCGCCGGCGGCAGAGCGGAGCTGCTCGAGATCCACCTTGAAGGAGGCAGGCAGCACGGCCATGGCCATCTCGCCGTCGAGCTTCACCATGACCGTCTTGGCCAGCTCCTGACCCGGTATGTGGGCCGAGGCAGCGATCTCCTGGGCGGTGTAGGCGGGTGAATGGCTGACACTGACGTACTTGACACTGTTCTGGTCGAGAAACTCTCGCAGCTTCTGTAGCGGCATGATTCTCTCCTTCCGAGGTCGAAACGCTTCGATTCGTCCATCTATCTACGGACCGTGAGCACGGGGCACTGAGCCATCTGTATGACTCGCTCCGCGGTGCTTCCCAGCAGTACGTGGGCCAGGCCGGTACGACCGTGAGTTCCCAAAACGATCAGATCGACGGCCGACTCGACGGCCTGCTGGACAATCACTTGAGGTGGGAATCCGCTTCGGCTCAACGGCACGATGTCGATTCCCAGGTCGGCCTCGAGGGCCTGTACACGTCCTTCCAGGCGACTCTCCACCTCCCTGGCGACAGCCTTCCAGACCGATGCGTCGGGTGCTGCTGGGCCGTAGATACTATCCATGCTGAGCTCGTAGGGCACGTGGTAGGCGTGCAGCAGCACGACCGTTGGAGGAACCGAGTCGGCTTCAGTGAAGAGCTCGAGCGAAGCCCGGAGAGCCCACTCCGCTTCCTCCGAGAAATCCGTCGCCGAGAGGATACGGCGGACCCTGCCCGTAGGCGGGGGATCTTCAAGATGAACCGTGAGCACGGCGCAGGTCGCCCTCTGTACGACCCGCTCGGCCGTGCTCCCGAGAAGGACATGATCGAGGGGTCGATGCCCTCTGGCGCCGAGAACCAGCAACTCGGCGTTCAACCGCTGGGCCTCCCCGACGATGATCTCGGAGGGTTGGCCGATTCTCACTTCCCAGGTGGCGGCTACCCCCTGTTGCCTCGTCTCTCGGGCGATTCGATCGAGATGCTCTCTGGCGGCATCCTCCAACTGCACCGGGATCTTGGCCTGGAGCTCGCTGTAGTCCAGGGTCCAGCCGGCCAGATTGAGACCGTGGATCAGGTGGAGCGCGGAGCCTCTCTGTCTGGCGACCTGAACGGCCCAGCGAACTCCAGCATTCGCGGTCTCAGAGAGATCGGTAGCAGCGACGACCGTCCCCGCTTCGGACGGTGAAGGGTCGGAACCAGCCATGGCAACTCCGGGGTCCCGTTGGCAGACTTCCCGGGGGAAATCCGTCTCCTTTGAAATAGTAACGGCTGGGGAGGGGCTCTGCAATGCCGCAAGGGCAAGGAGGGTCGAGGCGGCGACCGGCGAATGAGCTCGCTCCGGGACAGGCGGAGCCCTCCAGAGGGGGAGGGCCCCGCCATGGCTTTGCCTCAGTCGGCCCAGCCACCCGAGCCGGATCTTGCCCCGTGATGTGGGCGTCGCCGCTCGCCTCGAGGCCGAACAGTCTCTCTCGCAGCCTGGAGAGCTTCGAACTTCTCCGCCTGTTCAGGAGTCAGGATCGATTGCAGCTCTGCGTGGAAGTCCGACCGCATGTCGCGCCTGGCTTCGGTACCTCGGTGCATCGCCAGTGCGATGCCTCCAAGCTCGGCGAGATCGGGGTTCTCGGTCTCCGCCAGGTCCCGAAACTGCTGCCGGAGCTCGGCCAGACCCTGCCACTCCAGGCGCACAGTCTCCCTATGGCGTTCGAGAATCCCTTCCCATTCAACTTGCTGTCCGTCGGTCAGCTCCAGGTACTCGGCCGCAGCTTCGAGGCGACGGTCGCCACCCGGAAAGTGCTCCCCTTCGGGTTGAAAAAAGCCTTTCCCTCCATGAGGCTGAGAATAAACGGCCATCGGCAGGACCATCAGACCTATGGCAGCGGTTGCGAGAATTCTGTGACGCATTTCGATGGCTCCTTTTCTTGATGATTCTGAGTCGAGTTTCTTGTTTCCGAACTTGCGTTTCACTCTGGCTCCTATTCATGGAACACCGGAGGCCGGAGATCCCTGCGCCGTCCAGGGGAGTCTTTTCGTTAAACTAGATTCGAGTCGGTAGTCCAGTCCAGGTGGAGGTGGGGTCATGAGTCCAGTCCAGGTGTCTCCAGAGAAGATGAAGCGGGTGGACCACGCATGGCTGCGCATGGACGAACCGGACAACCTGATGATGATCAACGGTGTCCTGTTCTTCGATCAGCCGCTGGTTCTGGAGGAAGTAAAGCAGGTTCTGGAAGAGCGACTACTCGTGATTCCACGCTTTCGGCAGCGGGTGGTTCAGTCGGGACGGCGACAGAGGTTCTCGTGGCAGCTCGATCCGAGCTTCGACATCGACGCCCATCTGGTCGAGGAGGCGTTGCCTTCACCGGGAGACGATGCAGCGCTGCAGGATCTGGTGAGTCGCTGGATGAGCTCGCCTTTGGACCGCTCGAGGCCGCTTTGGATGTGCCACCTGGTTCACGACTACAAAGGTGGCACTGCGATGCTCTGGCGGATCCATCACTGCATGGGAGACGGGCTGGTGCTCATGCTGGTGCTGCTTTCGATAACGGAGTTGGAGCCGACTCATGATTCGGGAGCCGAGGAAGCGCAGGGATCCGTCAACCCATTGAGGTTCCTGTTCGGCGAAGATCCACCCGGCAAGGAGGAGGCCCGACGCCATCTCGAGCAGGTGATGCCGGCCGCGGTGCGGCTTCTGACCGGTCCGGCCGAGCAGCTCGCGTCCGTCAGCAAGTGGATCAAGAGCGGGGTCTTCGTCCCTACTTTTGGTCGGATGGCGGTGCGCCTCCCGGACACACGGACGCTATTCAAGGGTCGCCTGGGCGTGCCAAAGAGAGCGGCCTGGTCGGACCCGATCTCTCTGGAGGACGTGCGAAGAGTACGCGAGGCACTTGGCGGGACGCTGAACGACGTGCTGACCAATGCCGTCGCAGGGGGCCTGAGACGCTATCTCGCCGGCAAGGGGGAGGTGAAGCAGACGCTCAGCTTCCGAGCCCTCGTCCCGGTGAGCCTGAGGCCGCTGGAGGAGATGGCGCAGCTCGGCAATCGGTTCGGCCTCGTCTTCCTCTCGCTGCCGGTCGGCATCGAGGATCCCCGGCAGCGCCTGGCGGAGCTCCAGCGTCGTATGGGTCGACTGAAGCACTCCTTCGAGCCGGTGGTGGTCTTGCAGGTGCTGGGGGCATTGGGGGCGTCGCCGAAGAAGATCCAGGAGCTCGTGGTGAAGATCTTCGGTACCAAGGGAACCGCAGTTCTCACCAATGTGCCCGGTCCCGAAGAACCCCTCTACCTGACGGGTAAGCCGATCCGCAGCTTCGTCTTATGGGTGCCGCAGTCTGGCAGGTTGGGCATGGGTATCGCCATCGGTAGCTACGCCGGTCAGGTCCGAATCGGTATTGCTACCGACGAGGGGCTGGTGGCCGACCCCGAGGCCATCGTGACCGGACTCCACGAGGAGTTCTCGGCCATGCTGGATCTGGCTGATGAGCACTGACCGGAGCGTTTCTTCTTTCGGCTGAACCCTATGGACCTCCTGCGCGACCTCGAATTCTGGAAGCACGTCTCGATCCCATTCGTGGCGGGCCTGGTCGGCTGGGCCACCAATTGGGTGGCCATCAAGATGACCTTCCTGCCGTTGGAGTTTCGGGGCATTCGTCCATATCTGGGCTGGCAGGGGATCATTCCGTCCAAGGCCGGCAAGATGGCAGGGCTTTTTGCGGAGACCACGATGTTCCGCCTCGGAACACTGGGTGAGATCTTTCAACAGATGGATCCCGAGGCGATGGCCGATCACATCACCGAAGTGATCGAGCCGCGCCTCGATGGGTACACGGACGAGGTCATGTTCTATGGCGGCCACGGCGCCCTCTGGCGTTCGCTCCCCTCGCTGGTGAAGGGCCGGATCCACTCTCGTGTGCGCCAGGAGATGCCCGCCCTGGTGCACGATCTGATGCAGGACATCGGCGAGCAGATCGAGGAACTGGTGGACTTCAAGCACATGCTGGTGACTGAGCTCGAAGGGGACAAGGCGCTGTTGAACCGACTCTTCATCGAATCGGGTGAAGAGGAGTTCAAGTTCATTATCCGGTCGGGGCTCTACTTCGGGGGCATCTTCGGCCTCGTACAATTGATCGTTTGGGTCTTTTACCAGGGGTGGTGGGTGCTGCCCTTCTTTGGCGCCCTGGTTGGCTATGCGACGAACTGGATTGCCATCAACCTGATCTTCCGGCCTCTGCATCCCAAAAAGATCGGTCCGTGGACGGTTCAGGGGCTCTTCCTGAAGCGCCAGGAGGAGGTAGCGACCATCTGGACCCATCTCGTCACCAGAGAGGTCGTAACCCTGCGACAGATCATCGAAGCCATGCTGACCGGCCCCAGGTCCGAAACGGTCGAAGCCCTGATCAAACGGCACATCGAGCCCATAGCGGACGAGGCTCTGGGAGGGTTCTTGCCGGCTGCGGAGCTCACGGTCGGCTCGCGCCTCGAGGACATTCGGGAGTCGGTGGGGGACAAGGCGGTCGAGGTCTCGATCGAGCCGTTCAAGCACTGGGGTTTCACCGAAGATCGGGCCGGTGTCCTCGAGGAGCTGCTGCGAGAGAGGATGGTGCAGCTGCCGCCTGATGAGTTTCAGGACCTGTTGCGTCCCTGCTTTCAGGAAGACGAGTGGAAGCTCATCCTGCTGGGAGGGGTGCTCGGTCTGCTTGCCGGCCTGGCTCAGCTGATCTTCGTCTTCGGTGGTCTGGGGTCCGGCTCCTGAAGCTACCCCGGGGGGTAGTGTGGGTTCTACCTGTTTGTATGTTTGCTGTATCCTGGGGTTCCCCTATGGTTGAAGCAGAGGCCGGCTGTCTGGCAGCGGCCCCGGCCGGTCCGCAACGAAAGGAGGCGTCGATGGGTGGTTCCAACGTGCGGTACCGAGACGCGTTCGATCGAGAAACCCAGGCCATCGCCTGGAAAGCGCCGGATGGACGAGAGTTCCTGGTTTGCGGAACGGAGTCTGGATACGCTCTGCGATCTCCTGAGGACTGGGAGTCCGACGACGTCGTCGAGTTCGAAGCCGACAGCGACGGAAACGTCTTCTGCGACGGCGAGCCCGTGGGATGGAAGATCCCACGCGAAGTGCTGGACAGAACCGTCGGCTAGGAGTCCGTGCCGCTGCGCGCTGAGGTCTTGCGCTGGCTGCAGTCTACGGCTGCGAAGCCTCGCTTGTCCTGGATCAGGTGCAGGCAGAAGGCAGGCTTGCGGCCAGAGCCTCGACGCCTTGAAGAGACTTGAAGAGACCCGGCTGAGAGGCCTGAACGAAAACGCGAGGGTGAATGTCATGAAGCGAGTCCTGCTACTGATCGGAAGTGTCGCCCTTGTGGCCGTCAGTCTGAGCGCCGCCGACCGCATCACCGGCAAGGCCTTTGCGACGCGATCGGAGGTGATCGCCCCGCATGCCATGGCGGCTACCAGCCAGCCGCTGGCTACGCAGGTGGCCCTCGACATCCTGAAGCAGGGCGGCAGTGCGGTCGATGCAGCGATCGCAGCCAACGCCATGTTGGGCCTTGTGGAGCCCACCGGGAACGGCATCGGTGGCGACTTGTTCGCCATCGTCTGGGATGCCGAAAGCCGGAAGCTGTACGGGCTCAATGCCAGTGGGCGTTCGCCTTATTCGCTCACCTTGGCGTGGCTCCAGGAACAGGGTCTGGAGTCGATCCCCAGCCATGGCCCCTTGCCGGTTACCGTGCCGGGTGCGGTGGACGGTTGGTTCGAGCTGCACGAGCGCTTCGGCAAGCTGCCCATGAAGCAGGTCCTGGCGCCGGCGATCCGATATGCGCAAGAGGGCTTTCCGGTCAGTGAATTGATTGCCTACTACTGGCAGCGAAGCGTCCCGACCCTCGAGGTCTGGGCCGGTTTCCGGGAGGTGTTCATGCCGGGTGGAAGGGCGCCTCGGAAGGGAGAGATCTTCCGCAATCCGGCTCTGGCGAAGACGCTCCAGCAGATCGCCGAGGGCGGCAGGGATGTCTTCTACAAGGGAGACGTCGCTCTCGCCATCGATGCGTTCATGAAGCGTGAGGGCGGTTTCCTTTCCTATCGAGATCTGGCGGAGCACACCTCCGAATGGGTGGAGCCGGTTTCTACCGACTACCGCGGCTATGAGGTCTGGGAGCTGCCCCCCAATGGCCAGGGCATCGCGGCGCTGCAGATCCTGAACATCCTCGAGTCCTACGATCTGTCGGCCATGGGATTCGGCAGCGCCGACTACGTCCACTACTTCGTGGAGGCCAAGAAGCTGGTCTTCGAGGATCGGGCCCGCTGGTACGCCGACCCCGATTTCAATGACATTCCGGTTCAAGAGCTCATCTCCAAGGAGTATGCGGCTCGGCGGCGTCGACTCATCGATCCGGAGCGCGCGGCGGAGAGCTTCGAAGCGGGCAACCCGGCGCTTCAAGAGGGAGACACGATCTACCTGACCGTGGCCGACAAGGACCGCAACATGGTCTCCCTGATCCAGTCCAACTACCGCGGAATGGGTACCGGACTGTCACCGGACGGCCTGGGTTTCATCCTCCAGGATCGTGGGGAGCTCTTCACCCTCGAGGAGGGGCAGTTCAACACCTATGAGCCCCACAAGCGCCCTTTCCACACCATCATTCCGGCCTTCGTCACCAGGAATGGGGAGCCCTATATGAGCTTCGGCGTGATGGGAGGTGCGACGCAGCCCCAGGCCCATGCCCAGATCGTCATCAACATGGTCGATTTCGGGATGAACCTGCAGGAGGCGGGCGACGCCCCGAGGATTCTGCATCAGGGCTCCTCTCAGCCGACCGGAGAGAAGATGATCGACGGGGGGACGGTGACTCTGGAGTCCGGTTTTCCCTATGCGACGATCCGTGAGTTGGTGGAGCGAGGTCACTCCGTGGGTTGGGACGTCGGGCCTTACGGGGGTTACCAGGCCATCCTCTTCGATGCCGACCAGGGCGTCTATTACGGCGCCTCCGAGTCCCGCAAGGACGGCCAGGCGGCCGGGTTCTGACTCTTCAGCTGCCGACCCCTTCGCCGCCCCGGCACCGATTACGCCCCTACGCCCTCGAGCCCTTAGCCCGCATTGTTCATGAACGGGGGGGTGGAGAAGGCTTTCGCGTCGGCCGCCAGCTGCTCGAGACGCTCGACGACTCGTTGGTTCAGGCTGCCTTCGGGATAGCCTCCATCTTCTCCGGGTTCACCGGCGCTCCAGCCGGTCAACAACGCGATTCCCTGGTCCACGGTCTCCACTG
Organism: Acidobacteriota bacterium; assembly: GCA_030597375.1. Taxonomy (GTDB): domain Bacteria; phylum Acidobacteriota; class Thermoanaerobaculia; order Multivoradales; family JAHEKO01; genus JAUVRX01. The sequence goes on along the minus strand of JAUVRX010000001.1, from coordinate 72,032 downwards.
GAAAGATGTGGAACTTGCCCTCCCTGACGGCCTCTACCACGTCCTGGCGCAGCATGAGGTGTTGGGTATTGGAAGCCGGGATCAGCACTCCCTGGTCACCGGTCAGGCGGCGGCGGGAGCAGACGTCGAAGAAGCCTTCGATCTTCTCGTTGACGCCGCCGATGGCTTGAATCTGCCCCAGTTGGTTGACCGAGCCGGTGACGGCCAGAGACTGGCGGATGGGCACCCCGGCGATGGCGGAGAGCAGGGCGTAGAGCTCGGCCGAAGAAGCGCTGTCGCCGTCGATACCGCCGTAGGATTGCTCGAATACAAGGCTGGCGGAGAGAGAGAGGGGCCGGCGGGGCGCATACCGCGCTCCCAGGAACCCGGTCAGGATCAGCACACCCTTGGAGTGGAGCGGCCCGGAGAGCTCGACCTCACGCTCGATGTCCACCACCTCGCCCTTGCCGAGTCGAACACGGGCCGTGATGCGGCTGGGCCTGCCGAACGCGAAGTCACCCATCTGGATGACCGACAGCCCGTTCACCTGGCCGATCTGCTCACCTTCGGTGTCCAACAGTACGGTGCGGCGCTCGATCTCCTCCTGGGTTCTTTGGCGCAGGCGATCGCTTCGGAAGACCCGATTGTCGATGGCGCGCTGGACATCTTCGCTGGTCGCTGAGGGTCTGTCGCCATTCCCGGCCCAGTGGTCCGCCTCTCGCATGAGGTCCAGTATGCGGCTCATGAGGAGTGACATCCTCTGGGCGTCACCGACCGAGCGGGCGCTGTGCTCGATGACCCGTGCTACCGCTGCCCGATCGAAGGGACGGAGACCCTCCTCCCGCACCAGCTTGGCGATGAGCCGGGCATAGAGCTCCTGGTTTTCGTCGTTCCACTCGATGACTCCGGCGAAGTCGGCGCCGACCTTGAACAGCTCACCGAACTCCGGATCCAGATTGGGCAGCAGGTAGTAGACCATCGGGCTGCCCAGCAGAACGACCTTGACCGCCAGGTCGACTGGCTCCGGCTCGAGCGAGTAGGTGCTGATCAAGCTCATCGCCTCGCCCAGGGACTCGATCTTGATCTTCCTCGATTGCAGGGCCCTCTTGAGACCCTCATAGGTATAGGGCTGTTGCAGGACCTTCAGAGCGTCTACCAGCAGGTACCCACCGTTGGCTCGGTGCAAGGCCCCGGCCTTGATTAGATTGAAGTCCGTCACCACGGCGCCCATCTGCGGTATGTGCTCGACACGTCCGAAGAGGTTCTGGTAGGTGGGATTGTCTTCGTAGACCACCGGAGCGCCGGTGGTCTCTCGATGATCCACGATGAGATGGACCCGATACCGACGCAGGCTCGGTTTCTCGGTGTCGTCCCCTCCCGAGATCTCGTCCATGGCCATGGAAGCTGCTTTCTCACCACGGGAACCGAGGCGACCGGCCTTCTCCACGATGTCGCTCTCCGCCGCGTCCAGGAAGGCCTGCACCTGGTCCAGCCCTTCGAACTGTTCGCGCAGCTCGTCGAAGAGGGGATTGACGGCGAACCGACTCACTTCGAGGTTGAGCTTGCGAAACGCCTCGCTGGCCTGCCGTTGCCACCGCGGAAACTGGCGAAGAACCTTCTGAAGCTCCTCCTTGAGCCGTTCGATCTCCTTCTCGAGTCGCTCCCGCTTCTTGTCTGGAAGCTTCTGGTACTCCTCGGGCGAGAGAACCTCCTCTTCGCCCATCGGCGCGAAGACGATGCCGACAGGCGTACGGACCAGGGCCAGGCCCCTCTTGCCGGCCTTGTCGCCGAGATCCGACAGGGTCTTGCCTTGCCGCTCCTCGAACTGCTGTTCGAGGACCTGCTTGCGCGCCTGGTAGTCCTCGCTTTCCAGAGCCGTCTCGAGAACCGTGCGGACCTCTTCCAGAAGCCCGCGCATGGCTTTCTTGAGCTCGCTCCCACGGCCGGCTGGAAGCTGAAGAATGTTGGGTTTGTGAGGCTCTGCGAAGTTGTTCACATAGCAGAGATCGGGTGGTATCTCCGCAGTGGCAGCTTTTCCCTCGAGATACTGCTTGACCGCTGTATGTTTGCCGGTACCGGTTGGCCCGAAGGCGAAGATGTTGTAGCCCTCATGCTCGATGCCGATGCCGAATTCGATCGCCGCTTCAGCGCGGGGCTGACCGAGAAGGCCTTGTAGGTCACCGAGATCATCGGTGGTGTCGAAACGGAGATCGCCGAAGTCGCAATGGCGGTATAGCTCCTGGGCGTCCAGCCCTTTGACTGTGGCCACGATCCATCCCCCTCGTCTGTTGCCGCTCGAGCGCTCCGCGTGCCGCGAAGAATCTATCGCTTCGACTCCAGTATACGCAACGCGCAGCGCGCTGGACAGGCATTCAATGGGCACCCTACGTCGGATGTGACGACAGGTCTGAGAGGAGATGTCGAGGATTTTTGAAAGAGGACTGGACATCGGGCAGGAGGGTCAATATTGTTACCCGTGTGGTCACAGAGTCATGGCTTTCTAATCCACCGGAATCGAGGATAATCGCATGAGTGAGGCGGTAGACAAGTTGTGGCCGGAGCTGGCTTGGATCGGTGACGAGGAACTGCGCGCAAGTGTTCGTGAGACCTGGGTCCGCGCTTTGGAGAACAGCCCGCTGGAGCCCGGCGACCTCGAAGAGATCCCGTTCACTCTTCTGATCCCAGACTGCCCCGCGACCTTCATGGAGCACAAGCGGTGCGTAGTGCACATCGCTCGGAGATCGGCGGAGGCGATGGACGAGTTTCTGGGTCGAGCTCTTCCCATCGATACGGATGTGGTGATCGCCGGTGCCATCCTGGCCGACGTCGGCAAGCTCCTCGAGTACGAGGTGGTCGATGGCAAAGCGGTGCAGAGCGACCGAGGCAAGAAGCTCCGTCACCCCTTCACCGGGGTGCACGTGGCCATGGAGTGCGGAGTGCCGGACTCCGTCTGTCACATCATCGCCACCCATGCGGCCGAGGGCGATCTGGTGAAGCGCAGCACCGAGGCCTACATCGTTCACCACGCCGACTTCATGAGCTACGAGCCCTTCAAGAACCTCAAATGAAAAGGGACCTCGGCTGCCCCTCGCCTATGATCGGGTGTCTGAGCCGAGCCCAGGACGACCACGAGGGAACGATCTCCTCGAATCCAGGACGGAGGACTTGAAAGTGACTGAGACGATAACTGCCCGAATCTCACGTTGGGCCACCGAGTTGCAGTACGACCAATTGACCGACGATGCGATTCGTGAAGCGAAACGCTACCTGCTCGATTCCCTCGGGTGTGCTCTGGGGGGATATCAGCAATACGACGTCAAAATCGCTATCGAGGTCCTGGAAGAGAACGGTGGTTCGGGACCCGCCACCGTCATCGGTACCGGTAGGCAGATGGATGCGGTTTCGGCATCGCTGCTCAACGCCCTGATGGTGCGCGTGATGGACTACAACGACATCTACTGGAAGCAGGACCCCTCCCATCCGTCAGACATCATCCCGGCCGCCATGGCTTGCGGTGAGAGGAGCGGCAAGGGTGGTCGGGACCTGATCCTGGGCATCGTGCTCGGGCACGAATTCGAGATGCGGCTCTGCGAGGCCGCTTTCCCGGGCATCCGTGAACGGGGCTGGCATCACGCGACCCTGACGGCGTTCGTCGCCCCGATCGTGGCTGCCAGACTGCTCGATCTCGACTGGGAGCAGATGCAGCACGCCATCGGCATCTCGGGCTCGCGGATGGGGACCTTCGGTGCGGTCACCGCTGGCAAGCTGACCATGATGAAGAACACCGTGGATCCGATGGCCACCCAGAGTGGCGTGCTGGCTGCCCTGCTGGCCGAGCGTGGTTACACCGGGCCGGAGCACGTCATCGACGGCAAGGAGGGCCTGGTGCACTGTATGGGTCCGGAGTGGAAGCTGGAGCTGCTCGAAGAAGGTCTTGGAGACGGATTTCGCATCACGCAGTGTGGGATGAAGGCTTTTCCCACCGAAGCGTTGACTCACGCTCCCATCTCCTGCACGTTGGACCTGATCAAGGAGAACGATCTGGCGCCCGAGCAGGTGGAGAAGGTCCGCATCCGGTCCCTGGCGCGGGCGGCCGACATTCTGGCCGACCCCTCGAAGTACGATCCCCGGTCCAAGGAGACTGCGGATCACAGCCTGCCCTATGTGATCGCGGCGGCTGTCGCTGAGCGTCAGGTCACCCCGTTGCAGTTCACCGACGAGAAGATCATGGATCCCACCATTCGGGCTCAGCTGAACAAGGTCGAAGTGGTGGCCGACCCCGAGATCGAGGCGCTGTTTCCGGAGCTGCAGAGAGTCATCGTGACCGTGGTGACAACGGATGGTCGAGAGTTCACCAAGCAGATCGACTATCCCAAGGGCGATCCGAGGAATCCGCTCACCGATCGGGAGATCGAAGAGAAGTTCGATGCCCTGGCGGAGGGTGTATTGACTCTAGAAATGGGCAAACGTGTCAAAGAGACCGTATGGAATCTCGAGAGTCTCGAGTCGATCACCGAATTGATGCTGCTGTTGCAGGCTCGAGGCTAGAGGTAAGCACAGGAGATCCTCCCATGGGACAAACCGTCGTCGAGAAAATCGCCCAGAGCCACATGGCCGAGGGTCCGTCCGGAAGACCCTTGCGCGCCGGGGATTTCCTTTCGATTCGCCCCCACCATGTGATGACCCACGACAACACCTCGCCGGTGATGCAGAAGTTCCAGGCCATCGGCGCTCCCAAGGTCCTCGATCCGAAACAGCCGGTCTTCATCCTGGATCACGACATCCAGAACACCTCGGAGGCCAACCTGACCAAGTATCGCTCGATCGAGGAGTTCGCCAGCCAGCAGGGTGTGGAGTTCTATCCTGCCGGTACGGGCATCGGTCACCAGGTCATGGTCGAGCAGCAATATGTGGTGCCTGGGTCCTTTGTCGTGGCTTCCGACTCCCACTCCAACATGTACGGTGGGGTCGGAGCGGTGGGTACGCCGGTGGTGCGCACGGATGCGGCAGCCATCTGGGCAACAGGTACGTTCTGGTGGCAGATCCCCCGTAGCGTGCAGGTCGTGCTGACGGGTGAGCTGCCGGAAGGGGCGTCGGGCAAGGACGTGATCCTGGCCCTCTGCGGTCTCTACAACCAGGGCGAGGTATTGAACGCCGCGGTGGAGTTCATCGGCCCTGGTGTCGCCACTCTCAGCATGGATGAGCGGTTGGCGATCTCCAACATGACGACCGAATGGGGAGCGCTGGTAGGCTGGTTCCCTGTCGATGAAACGACCCTGGAGTTCCTGCGACGCCGCCGGGAGATCCTGTTGGCTCGCGGTGTCGAGCGGGTTACCGAGGAGGACCTGGCCGGGTGGAAAGAGGACCCGTTGTGGGGCGATGAGGACGCGGCCTATGCCGCCCGCATAGATCTGGATCTGAGCTCGGTCTCACCCCACGTTTCCGGTCCCGACACGGTCCAGGTGGCGACGGCGCTGGGGGAGATCGAAAGCAAGAGGATCGAGGTCCAGAAAGCCTATCTGGTGTCGTGCGTCAACTCCCGCTCCGAGGACATCGCCAAGGCGGCGGCTGTCTTGAAGGGCAGACGCGTTGCCGATGGCGTCGAGTTGTATGTCGCCGCGGCCAGCAAGGAGGTGCAGCGCGACTGTGAGGACAACGGCTCCTGGAGGACGCTCCTGGATGCCGGCGCCATACCTCTGCCGCCAGGCTGTGGTCCCTGCATCGGGCTGGGTACGGGTCTGCTCGAGGCGGGGGAGGTCGGAATCTCCGCCACCAACCGCAACTTCAAGGGCCGCATGGGCTCACGCGAAGCCGAGTGCTACCTGGCGAGTCCGGCGGTCGTCGCCGCTTCTGCGGTAGCGGGCTACATTTGCGGGCCTGGGGACGTCGCGGATCGACGGCTGGCGAGCGATCTGCGATCCCTTCCCTCGACAGTTGAACCGGAGGAGAAGGTCGAGATCCTGCCAGGTTTTCCGGAGCGGATTCGTGGACGGCTGGTCTTCCTGCCGCAGGACAACCTGAATACCGATGGAATCTATGGCAAGGATTACACCTACCGAGATGACATGACGCCCGCAATGATGGCGGAGGTCGTTTTCGAGAACTACGATCCCGAGTTCGCTGGAGTCGCGCAAGCCGGCGACATTCTGGTAGGGAGTTGGAACTTCGGTACCGGATCGAGTCGCGAACAGGCCGTCACGTCTCTGCAGGCCAAGGGGATCGCCATGGTCATCGCGGCCAGCTATTCGCAAACCTACCTGCGCAACGCGTTCAACAACGGCTTCACCTGCATCCAGTGCCCCGAGCTGGTCCAGAGTGTACGCCTGCTGACGGCGGAAGATGTGGACAGCGAGGCCAAGACCATCATTCCGGGACAGGATCTCGAGGTCGATTTCTCTTCCGGCGCGATCCGTCTCGGTGGAGAGAGTTTTCGTTTTCCGGCCCTCGGGTCCGTGCCACAGGCTCTGGTCGTGGCGGGTGGGGTAGAGAATCAGGTCCGCCAGCGGCTGGGCATCGGATGAGTCTGGCCTGGATAGCCGGCAAGCTGGTACCGATGCAACGACATCGCTAACCGAATAGAACGACATCGCTAACCGAATAGGAAGTCAGCGGAGGAAGAACATGGCCAAACCAACCGTGGTTGTGATGCCGGGTGACGGCATCGGAAAGATCGTTCTACCGGAGGCGCTGCGCGTCCTGGATGCTGTCGGATTCGATGCCGACTATGTGCAGGGGGAAATCGGATGGGAGTTCTGGATCAACGAGGGCAACGCCCTGCCGGACAGGACGGTTGAGCTGCTGGAACAGCACAAGCTGGGTCTGTTCGGAGCGATTACCTCGAAGCCAAAGCCGCAAGCCGCAGCTGAGTTGAAGCCGGAGCTGCAGGACAAGGGCTACGTGTATTTCAGCCCCATCGTCTCCATGCGACAGCGTTTCGGACTCGACATCTGTATTCGGCCGTGCCGTTCGTTTCCGGGCAATCCGCTCAACTTCATTCGACGAACCGCAGATGGAGGGTTCATGGAACCGACCGTCGACGCGGTCATTTTTCGCCAGAATACCGAGGGCATGTACGCCGGTGTCGAGTGGACCGACCCTCCTGAGCAGGTCCTCCAGGCCCTGAACCAGCATTCCAAGTTCAAGGCTTTCGCCGATACGCCTCCCGGGGACCTGGCGATCAGCACTCGGATTTTCACCCGCGGGGCCTGCCGCCGGATAATCACGGCCGGATTCGAATATGCCCGCAAGCACGGTTACAAGTCGGTGACGGTCTGTGAGAAGCCCAATGTGCTGCGCGAGACCTCGGGGATGATGGAGGAGGAGGCCAAGAAGATCCATGCCGACTACCCCGACATCGAGCTCTGGTCGACCAACATCGATGCCCAGATGATGTGGCTCACCAAGAATCCGGAGAACTACGGTGTCATCGTCGCCGGCAATCTGTTCGGCGACATCGTCTCCGACGGCTTCGCCGGACTGGTCGGCGGTCTCGGCTTCGCGGCCTCCGGCAACATCGGTGAAGAAGTGGCGGTGTTCGAGCCGACGCACGGCTCGGCCCCCAAGTACTTCGAGCTCGACCCACCCATCGTCAACCCGACCGCCATGTTCTTGGCGTCGGCAATGTTGCTGGACCACATCGGAGAGACGGCGAAGGCGGGACAGATCCGCGATGCCGTTGCCGCAGTCGTCAAGGCCGGGAAGGTTCGGGCCTACGACATGAGGATGCTACCGGGCGGCGCCGACGTAATCTCGAAGGGAGCCGCCTCGACGATTCAACTGACCGACGCGGTGATCGCCACTCTCTGATTCGGGGCGAAGACCGGAGAAGGCCAGGCGGATTGGTTTCGACGCAACGATTGACTGCTGCCCCGGGTATGAATCGGGCGGTGAGGGAGTTCGGAATGAGCGGTGCCGTGAACAGAGATCGGAGGGGTGTCGCAGGTCGACGGGGTCAGGATGTCCGCTCAGATCTGTTTGTTGCCATCGAAGGGTTGGATGCAGAGCAGATCGAGGTGAAGCTGAGCTCACGGGTGGAGGCCTACTTCGGCGACGCGATTCGGCAGCAGGTCAAGGAGGTACTGAGCGAGCTGGGCGTTCGCGGTGCCATCGTCACCATCGAGGATGCAGGCGCTCTGCCTTTCGTGATCGGTGCGAGACTGGAGGCGGCCGTGCGTCGGGCGGGATGGGCGCCGAAAAATCGGTGGTTGCCGGAGGCGATCGACGTGCCTCCACGTGCGACCTCGGCGGGCCGCTTGCGGCGTTCCCGTCTCTACCTGCCAGGGAACGAACCGAAGTTCTTCATCAACGCCGGTCTGCATCGGCCCGATGCCATCATCCTGGATCTCGAGGACTCGGTGTCGCCAGACCACAAGGATGCGGCGCGATTGGTGGTCCGCAATGCCCTGAGGGCCGTCGATTTCGCGGGTGCGGAACGCATGGTCCGGATCAACCAACTCCCCCTGGGCCTCGAGGACCTCGAGGAGATCGTCCCCCAGGCGCCCGACCTGATTCTCATTCCGAAGGTGGAGACGCCGGAGCAGGTTCGCGAGGTCGACGAGGCGATCTCCAGGGCGCTGGCAGAGTCGGAAATAGAACGGGATCTGTGGCTGATGCCAATCCTGGAATCCGCTCTGGGAATCGAGAACGCCTTCGAGATCGGCAGGGCGAGTCCCAGGATTGTGGCCCTGACCCTGGGTCTGGAGGACTACGCTGCTGATCTCGGAGTGCCGAAATCGGCCGAGGGCGAGGAATCCTTCTATGCCCGAACCCGGGTCGTCAACGCGGCTCGTGCATCGGGCTTGCAGGCCATCGACTCGGTTTTCGGCAACGTCGATGACATGGAAGGGCTGAGTCGTTGGGGTATGAGCTCCCGGGCACTAGGTTTCCAGGGGATGGGCTGCCTGCATCCGAGGCAGATCGCCGTGATCCATGAGGCCTATCGGCCTACCCGTGCGGAGATCGACAAGGCTCTGAGAATCGTTGCCGCCTTCGAGGAGGCGGAGGCGAAGGGCTTGAGCGTGGTCAGCCTGGGGTCGAAGATGATCGACCCACCCGTGGTCAAACAGGCCCTGCGTCTCGTCAAACAGGCCAACCAACTCGGTTTGATGGCCGACGGGGAAGCGACGGGGGGCGAATCATGAATGAGAGAGCAAAGCTCGTAACCAATGCGATTGGCAGGCCCGTTCCAACGGTCGTCAACGGCCAGGAACAGGCTCCCTACAAGGGTGTGGCCCAGACCGACCCCACCGGGCACAAACAGGCGCCGCCGGTAAGGAGCTGCAAAGACTACCCGCCGAGTGGTGACAAGAGGGTAGGCAGTCTGCAAGAAGCCCTCGAACGATGCGGTTTGCGGGACGGCATGGTGATCTCGAACCATCACCATCTGAGGAACGGGGATCGGGTAGCTCTCGAGGCGCTGCAGACGGCGGGCAAGATGGGAGTCAGGGACCTGATGTGGTTCCCCAGCGCTTCGTTTCCCTGTCAGGAGCCGGTCATCGACCTGATGGAGGCAGGGGTCGTCCACCACATCGAAGGCAGCATGAACGGTCCACTGGGGGACTACTGCTCCCAGGGCCGGATGCAAGGCATGGGAGTGCTGCGATCTCACGGCGGACGATGGCAGGCGATTCAGGATGGAGAGGTCGAGATCGACATCGCTGTGATCGCCGCGCCCTCAGCGGATGCCTTCGGGAACTGCAATGGGTCACACGGTCCAACGGCCTGCGGCTCTCTGGGTTTCGGCCTGGCGGACTCGATCTATGCCGACCGGGTGATCGTCGTGACGGACAATCTGGTGGACTTCCCGTGCATTCCCTGGCAGATCCAGGGCAACAACGTCGATTTCGTCGTCGAGGTGGACTCCATCGGCGATCCCTCGAAGATCGTCTCAGGTACCACCGTCATTACCCGTAGCCCGGATCGACAGCGAATCGCAGAGCTCGTGGCGCGCTTCGTGCGGGACAGCGGAATCATGCGTCTCGGTTTCTCCTTCCAGGCCGGTGCCGGAGGCATCGCGCTCGCATTCGTCACCTATCTCAGCCGGATGATGCGTCAGGCCGGGGTCAAAGCCAGTTTCGTGCGCGGGGGATCGACAAAGTACCTCGTGGAGATGCTCCAGGAGGGGCTGACGGGGTACATCCTGGACGGCCAGACCTTCGACCTCGATGCGGTTCACTCGATTGCTACGGACCCGCGCCATGTGCCCACCTCGCCGTTCACCTCCTACAACTTTCATGGCAAAGGCAACTTCGCCTCGATGGTGGATGTCGCGGTCCTGGGTGCGACCGAGGTCGACGTCAACTTCAACGCCAACGTCAACACCCACTCCGATGGTCGCCTTCTGCACGGTATCGGCGGCTGGCAGAACTGTCTGGCGGCAGGGTGCACCATCCTCGCGGTGCCCTCATTCCGAGATCGGATTCCGGTGATCGTCGATGAGGTCACCACGGTGACCGGCCCAGGGCAGCTCATCGACGTCGTCGCCACCGAGCGCGGGATCGCTGTGAATCCTGCCCGGCAGGACCTCCTGGAGGCGCTCAAAGGCTCGGATCTACCGCTGCGCCCGATCGAGGAAATCAAGGCCGAAGTGGAGAGGTTCTGTGGTGGTAAGCCGAAGAAGGCACAGGTGACCGACAAGCCGGTCGCGGTCATCAAATGGGTCGACGGCACCCTCATCGATACTGTGTTTCAGGTAGCTCAGTAGAGCCCGGATGGAGCGGCCTACTGTGCCGACCGACCTCGTGAGTTGAAAAGAAAGAGGGGGGCACATCCGTGCCCCCCTCATAGTTATCCTGGATTTCAAGACCTCAGGCTGGTACCAGTTCGGGCTCTTCAACCGGGACGGTCTCTTCGGCCACGCGGTCCTCGAGTGGCACGAACGGGCGTTTCGTTGCACCGAGATAGATCTGTCGGGGCCGGCTGATCTTGGCCTTCGGATCCTCTCTCCCCTCCTTCCACTGGGCGATCCAGCCAGGCAGGCGACCGAGGGCAAACATGACCGTGAACATCTCGGTCGGAATGCCCATGGCCCGGTACAGGATGCCACTGTAGAAGTCGACATTGGGATAGAGCTTGCGGTCCACGAAGTAGGAGTCCTCCAAGGCGATTCGCTCGAGGTTCTTGGCGATATCGAGCAGAGGATCGGAGGTACCCAGCTCACGCAGGACGTCGGCAGCGGACTCCTTGAGAATGGTGGCACGGGGGTCGAAGTTCTTGTAGACCCGGTGACCGACACCCATCAGGCGGAAGGAAGAGTCGGGGTCCTTGGCCATGTCGACGTACTTCTGGTAGTCGCCACCGTCGGCCTGAATGTGTTCCAGCATCTCGATGACTTTCTGGTTGGCACCGCCATGCAGCGGTCCCCAGAGCGCAGAGATGCCAGAGGATATGGAGGCGAAAAGATTGGCCTGGCTGCTGCCGACCATCCGCACCGTAGAGGTGCTGCAATTCTGCTCATGATCCGCATGCAGGATCAACAGAAGGTTGAGAGCACGGTCCATGACGTCGGGCACCGCGTAGGGTTCCGTCGGGACGGCGAACATCATGTTCAGAAAGTCTTTGGTGAAAGAGAGATCGTTGCGTGGATAGATGAAGGGCTGGCCGATCGATTTCTTGTAGGAGAAGGCCGCGATGGTCTTGACCTTGGCGAGAAGCCGAATGATGTTGAGGTCAACGTCTTCGTCGACTGCGCCCCTCGTGTAGTAGGCGGACAAAGAGGCCACCATGGCGGAGAGCACCATCATGGGGTGTGCGGAGGGCGGGAAGCCCTGGAAGAAGTCCTTCATCGCCTCGTGAATCATGCTGTGGTGGGTCAACGTGTCGTGGAAGTCACGGAGCTCATCGACCGTCGGCAGATGGCCGTACACCAGCAGGTAGCAGACCTCCTCGAAGCTGGCCGAGGCAGCAATCTCCTCGATGGGATAACCCCGATACTGGAGGATTCCCTTCTCTCCGTCGATGAAGGTGATGGTGCTGGTGCAGGAGCCCGTGTTGCCGTAACCCGGATCGAGACTGATGGCTCCAGTGGTGTTGCGTAGGGTCGTGAAGTCGACACCCACCTCGTCTTCCGAGCCCACCAGGATCGGAAATTCGAAGTCCTTGCCGTCCAATGAGAGTCTTGCTTTGTTCATCTCGTACTCCTTCCCAGGTTGTCGATTGAACGTCGTGTGAAAATGCTCCCCCTCATTGTGAGCTGACGACGCCTCCATTAATTATCCTCCCGCGATGGGAGTCTGTGACCACCCTCCGGGGCAGTCATTGCGTCATGCATTTGATGGTTTGTGTGGGGCGAAAGAAGATCTCTTGCGGGATATCCCTTCTTGGAATATACTATTTAATGTAGTTAAATAGTTCCTTGGTTAAGTAAATGGCCCGGTCAGGTCTGGCATCCACGCGAAGTCGCAAACGTGCCTCGGATGGCAACGGACACGATGATGTCTTCCGTCTTCTGCGTTTCTCGCACATCTTCGCCTCCGTCATCCGGGAATACCTGGAGTTGCAGCTTCTGCACGAGGTGAGCGATGAGGATCTGTCGCTCTCGCAGTTTCACCTCCTGAAACTGATCACGCTGGATGGCGAGCACCAGATGGGACAAGTGGCGGAGTTCCTGGGAATCAGCCCCCCGGCGGCGACCAAGAACATCGACAAGATGGAACGTCTTGGACTGGTCAGTCGCACACCTTCTACCGACGATCGACGGGCGACGCTGTTGGCGGCCAGTCGACGAGGTCGCCGGTTGGTGAGCCGCTATGAAGCCTTGAAGGAAGCCCGCTTGGCACCGGTGCTCGACGGTTTCTCTGCCGAGGAACTGAAGCAACTGACAGGTCTGCTGGAACGCTTCTCGCTGCGGCTCATCAATACCCAGGAGCCCATGTCCCAGATTTGTCTGCGTTGCTCGGCCTACTACGATGACCACTGTGCAGTTCCCCATCTCAGAGATGGCTGTCCCTACAAGAGGGTGAAGGACCATGGCGGAGCTGCGATCAGCGAAAGGGAGGGTTGATTCTCCGGGTGATGGCACAGCTGACAAGGATGTCATCGTGACTGCGTCGCTTTGATGGCGAGAGGTATCTTGAAACTGCGGGAGGGCGGCATGAGGTATTGGCGAGAACCCCTGGATGCGGGTCAGGTTGAAGCCCCCAGGGGAGATGTGCACATCCTCGCGGACCGATGCAAGGGGTGTGCGTTCTGCGTCGAGTACTGTCCCAGGCAGGTCCTCGAGATGTCCCGGGAATTCAATCGCAAGGGTTATCACCCACCAGAAATTGTCGACGCGCAAGCCTGCGTGAACTGCGGGCTGTGCGAGATGATCTGTCCCGAGTTCGCGATCTTCTGCGTCGATCCAGCCGACCGCGCGGGCAATCTGGCCACCGTCTCAGCCCCGGCGAATACTGGGGCCGGGGAGGGGGCGCCATGAAGGCCGATCCGGCAGGCGTCCTCACGGGCTCTCACTATCTCGACGGCGACGTCGCCTGTGGTGAAGGGGCCATGGCGGCGGGGTGCCGCTTTGTCGCCGGCTATCCCATCACTCCATCCACCGAGGTCGTGGAGCGCATCGCCAGGCGATTTCCAACCTTGGGTGGCACCTTCATCCAGATGGAGGACGAGCTGGCCAGCATGGCAGCCGTGGTCGGAGCAGCCTGGACCGGCACCAAGACCATGACCGTGACCAGCGGTCCGGGCTTCAGCCTCATGATGGAGAACATCGGCCTGGCCGCCATGATGGAGACCCCCTGTGTCGTCGTCAACGTGCAGAGGGGTGGGCCCTCCACCGGACTGCCGACGATGGTGGGCCAGGGGGATGTGATGCAGGCCCGTTGGGGCTCTCATGGGGACTACGAGGTCATCGCCTTGTGCCCCCAATCGCCCCAAGAAGCCTTCGATCTCACCATCGACGCCTTCAACCTGGCCGAGATCTATCGGCTCCCCGTCATGTTCCTGATGGACGAGTGCGTCGGTCACATGACCGAGAAGGTGGTGATACCCGAGGCCGACGCCATCGAGGTCGAGCCCCGACGACTGACCGACAAGAGCCCAGAGGAGTTCGGTCCCTATCAGATCAACGGTGGCCAGATACCGGAGTTTGCCCGAGCCGGGGACGGCTACCGGTTCCATACCACCGGCTTGACCCACGACGAGCGCGGCTATCCGGTGATGAACGCCGAATGCCACGATGCGAGTGTACGCCGTCTGGTCGGGAAGATCCGGGATAACGCCGATAGCATCGTCCGCTTCGAAGAGGAGGGGATGGACGATGCGGAGGTCGTCGTGGTGTCCTTTGGCATTACGGCCAGGGTGGCGAGGTTGGCTGTCGAGGAGGCGCGTTCGCGGGGCATCAGGGTCGGCTTTCTACGCCTGGTGGTGATCTGGCCGTTTCCAGAGAAGCGCATCCGAGAGCTCGCCGGTTCCGTCGCAGCCTTCGTGGTGCCCGAGATCAACCTTGGACAGATCGCCCTGGAGGTCGAGCGCGTCGCGGCAGGACAGGCCGTGACGTGGCCGGTAAACCACGCTGGTGGAGCCGTGCATGACCCCGACGCGATCACCGAAATCATCGTCAAGGCGGCGTCATGACTGTGGCAACGAAATCGACTACAGCCAGCCAGGAACTGGAGCATCCCAGTGCTCCGCTCCTGCGAATGGAGCGCATTCCCCACGTCTGGTGTCCGAGCTGCGGAATCGGCACGGTGGTCAAGTGCTATGCCACGGCCCTCGAGCGCAGCGGCGTGGATCTCGACAAGGTGTCGGTGGTGTCGGGCATCGGCTGCTCCGGTCGGGTAGCCGGTTATCTCAAGCTGGACGGCTTCCATACCACCCATGGGAGAGCTCTTCCCTTTGCCACAGGACTCAAACTGGGTCGGCCCGAGCTGTTGGTGACGGTGATCTCGGGCGATGGCGATCTGGTGGGCATCGGCGGCAATCACTTCATTCACGCGGCACGCCGTAATATCGACCTCCTGGTCATCCTGATCAACAACTTCATCTACGGCATGACCGGGGGACAGAACGCTCCGACAACGCCTCAACAAGCACGGTCGTCGACGATGCCCTACGGAAATTTCGAAACGCCCTTCAGCCTGCCCCATCTGGCCGCTTCGAGTGGTGCCTCCTATGTGGCCCGTTGGACCTGCCTTCACATTCGCCGCCTCACCTGGTCGATCGAGGAGGCCATTCACAAGAGGGGCTTCCGGTTCATCGAGGTCATCGCGCCCTGTCCGACTCTCTACGCCCGCCTGAACAAGTTGGGGACCGGGCTCGATGCCATGCGCTTCTACCACGACACGGCCGTGATACGGAACGATGCCGACACCCGTGAGCTGGACATCTCCTTCCAGAGCGAGATCACATGCGGCAAGTTCGTGGACGAGGAGCGGCCCACGTTCCTCGATCTGATGCACAACCACTACAGCGACCAGCTGGGCGACCGTTATGTTCCGACGCCACCAGAGGGGGGAATGCTCCATGAGCAGTAAG
This sequence comes from Acidobacteriota bacterium, assembly GCA_030597375.1. GTDB lineage: Bacteria > Acidobacteriota > Thermoanaerobaculia > Multivoradales > JAHEKO01 > JAUVRX01. Next base: position 56,585 of record JAUVRX010000001.1, on the reverse strand, counting down.
GTCGAGATCCGGATCACCGGCTTCGGTGGACAGGGAGTCGTGCTCGCCGGGCATATCATCGGCTGTGCCTGCGCCATCCATGCCGGGCGCCACGCCACCATGATCCAGAGTTTTGGTCCGGAAGCCAGGGGCTCGGCTTGCAGCGCCACCCTCGTGATCTCCGAAAGCGAGGTCCTCTACCCCTACCTTCGGCGTCCCGACATCTTTGTCGTCATGTCTGGTGAGGGCTACGAGAAGTACGGGCAGGAGCTCAAGAAGGATGGAACCCTGGTCTTCGAACAGGATCTGGTGCACCCCACCACGGTGGAGGGACAGAGAGCCTTCGGTGTGCCTTCGACCCGCCTCGCGGAATCCCTGGGAAAGACAATTGTCCAGAACATCGTCATGGTGGGTTTCTTCACCGGCGTCACACAATTGGTTCCGGACGAGGCCATGCGCGCCGCGGTCAGGGGGTCGGTGCCGGCCGGAACGGAGGACCTGAATCTCGAGGCCTTCGACAAGGGTCTGGAGTACGCCCGAAAGTCAGTGAGTCAGCCAGCCGTGGGTGTCGCCAGGCCGATTCTGGAGGAGGTGAGCCCATGAGCGCCCCTGTCTGCGAGATCGGAGGCGGTGCACCGGAGATCGCGGGTTGCAGTCTGTTGATTCCGGACGTGCAGGCTGAGCCGCTACCGATTCTGCCGGTCGAGCCGGCACCCTGTACCCAGGCCTGCCCGGCAGGGATCAACGTCAAGGCCTATGTCTCGCTGATTGCGGAGAGTCGTTTTGCCGAGGCCCTGCAAGTCGTTCGACAGCACTGTCCCTTGCCCGGTGTCTGCGGCCGGATCTGTCATCACCCCTGTGAAGCGGTCTGCCGCCGAGGAACGGTCGACGAGCCCATCTCCATCCGCTCTTTGAAGCGGTTCGTGGCCGATCTGGCGATTGATGAGGCCCCACCAGCACCCTGGCCCCTGGTCGACAAGGAGGCCAGGGTGGCAATCGTAGGTTCTGGCCCTGCCGGCCTGACTGCCGCCTACGACCTGCGTCGGGCCGGGTATCCGGTGACGATCTTCGAAGCGGAGCCGGAGGCGGGGGGAATGTTGCGCTATGGCATTACCGAGTATCGCTTGCCCAGGGATGTTCTGGATTCGGAGATCAAATACCTCGCAGGTGTCGGACTGGAGTTCGAGACGGGCTGTCGTGTCGGCCGGGATCTGCAATTCGAAGAGATGCTCGAGCAGGGGTACGTTGCCACGTTGCTGGCCGTCGGGGCTCAGCGCGGGCGCCCCCTGAGGATCCCAGGCGCGGAGGCCTGTGCGGGAATCGAGGACGCCCTGGCCTTCTTGCGTCGAGTGAACGAAGGCGACCGGTCGCCGGTCAGGGGTCGAGTTGTCGTTATCGGCGGTGGCGCGACAGCGGTCGAGGCGGCTCGTTCGGCGCTGCGTCTCGGAGCCGACTCGGTGGACATCCTCTATCGACGCTATCGCGAAGAGCTGTTGGCGGATGAAGAAGAGATTCGGGCCGCTGAGTCGGAGGGCATCGCGTTCAGGTTTCTGGTGGCCCCGACCGGTCTCATCGTCGAGGGCGGGGCTCTCGGGGCCCTGGAGTGCGTACGGGTAGGCCTGGGCGAACCCGACTCCTCTGGCCGTCGTAGACCCATCCAGATTCCGGGCAGTGAGTTCAGGGTGGAGGCAGACCGGGTCCTGGCGGCGATTGGACAGGCGGCCGACCTGGAGTTCATGCCGCCGGAGTTGCTATCGCAGTTGTCGGAGAACGAGCTGCTGCGGGTGGATCCGCTGACAGCGATGACAGGCCTCCAGGGAGTCTTCGCCGCTGGCGATGCGGTCTCGGGCCCGGCGACGGTGATCGAGGCGATTGCGGCTGGCCACCAGGCCGCCGAGGCGATTCATCACTACCTGGAGGAGGGCAGGCCCTCGATAGCGCCGCAAGCGCCCGAGTTGCGGGCGCCGCTGGAATACGGCCTTCCGGATTCCCCTCCACTCATGGCCGACAGGGGTCGACCCGGTCTCAGGAGCCTGAAGGCGGGCTCCGAGTTCGCGGAGGTGGAGAGGCCATTTGGCGAGCAGGAAGCGGTGGAGGAGGCCCGACGGTGCTTGCGTTGCGGTCCCTGTGGCGAGTGTCGGGTCTGCACTCCGTCCTGTCGCCGTCGCCATGTCATGGTGCGGTTCCCAGAGGGCGATGGCTCGGCCCGTCGGGCGCCGATTCTGTTGCGAGCCCCAGGCACCATCGCCATGAGCTTGAGCGACCGATCGAGCACACGGGCCCAATTGCTGCCAGAGAGCAGGCCTCGGCTCCTGCCCGAGGTGTCGCCATCGGAAGGGGAGCTGGTCGAGGTCTCACCCGTCAGGGTTCAGATCGTCGAGGAGCAGTGTCGGGGTTGCGGTCGGTGCATCGAGGTGTGCCCTTTCGGAGCCATCACACTGAGCGGCAACGAGCCCGACAGCATCGCCCGAGTCGAGCCGTCGCTCTGCAGAGGCTGCAACCTCTGCTGTGCTATCTGTCCCACAGCTGCTGCGGAGCCCAACGCGCTGTCCGTGGCGTGGTGGGGATCTCGACTTTCTGATGCCTTCGACGGCAGGGCCGAAGCGGTCAATGAGGCCGGACCGATAGTCGTTCTGGCCTGTCAGAGGCGCGCCGGATCGGTCGAACCGATCCTCTACCAGCACTCGGTGCATGTCGAAGTGATTCGATTTCGCTGTGTCGGCCAGGTCGATGCCGGGATGTTGGTAGAGCTCTACCGTAGAGGAGCGAGTAGCGTCCTGGTCGCCGGTTGTCTTACCGAGCGCTGCCGCTTCGGCGAAGGCGCCCATCAGGCGATCGAGCAGGTGGCCAGGGCCCAGCGACTGATCTCGCTGCTGGGTGGTGGGCAAGACCGCCTGCGATCGGATTGGTCCGAGGATCGTGCCGGAGACCCCATCGAACTGCCTGTTCTACGCATGATCGCAGAAGCGTTTGGAGCGCCACCGGACAAGGCCGGTCGGCAGTCCTGTTGAGGAGTCGAGCGATGAGAGACCTCATCCAGCTCAAGCAAGTTACGCAGGCGGCACTCTGCCTGGAATGCGGCAAGTGCAGCACCATGTGTCCCCTGGCCCGATTCGGTGGTTTCTCGGCGGCTCGTATGATGTCGATCCACGAGCCGGAGGGCGAGATTCACGGTCATGCGGCGGCAGTGCAGCGTTGCCTGACCTGCGGGGCCTGTGAAGTACGTTGCCCGCAGGGTGTTCGGTACACAGAGTTTGTTCGTGGATTGCGAGTCGAGCTGCCCGAAGAGACCCGGTGGTCGTGCCCTCACGGCGCCGTGTTTCAGGAGTCGGCGCGTTGGGCCGCCGAAGGCGCGGTCAACGGCCGAAACTCGAGTTGGTTGGAGGACGATCTGACGGTGGCCGAGGAAGGTGAGGTAGCGCTGTTCGTAGGCTGCCTGCCGCTCTTCGATGTGGTCTTCGGGTCAGAGCTGGAGGTCCAGATGGTGGAGATCGCGCGCTCCGCCGTCAGACTCCTCAATCGGCTCGGGATCGAGCCGGTGGTGGTGGCTGAGGAGCGTTGCTGTGGCCACGACCTCCTGTGGAGCGGCGAGGAGGAGACGTTCGAGAAGCTAGCCGTCGCCAATACCACTGCTTTCGAGGCGCGAGGAGTTCGCCATCTCCTGACGACTTGTGCCGAGTGTTGTCGCACCTGGCGTCTCGATTACCCCCGCTACGTGGAGAGCTACCAGCCGCGAGTTCAGCACATCTCGGAATTTCTCGCAGAGCGAATGGCTGATGAGAACTTGAGTTTTCGGCATCTTGGAGAGGCCGGCACCATGACCTTCCACGATCCGTGCAGGCTGGGAAGGCAGTTGGGAGTCTTCGATGCGCCTCGGCAGGTCATGGCATCGCTGCCCGGCAGTGAGGTCGTGGAGATGGAGCGCTCGGGTGTCGATGCACAGTGCTGCGGCACCCCGGGGTTCATTCAGTGCAATCGGGACTCCAGAAGGCTCCAGACACAGAGGTTGGCGAGCGCCGCAGCGACCGGTGCCTCGAGGTTGGTTACCGCCTGCCCCAAGTGCCTGATTCACTTCCGATGTGCCCAGGCCGAGGATCGGCGCAACGAACGGCAGGCGGCCGAGATTCAGGTCGAGGATCTCACGGTCCTCGCTGCCAGTCTGCTGACGATCAACGATGAAGCGGAGAAGGACTCACCGTCGGAACGCTAGAGACAGGAGAGGTTCATGACAGACCAAGCCTTGCGTATCGGTGTCTTCGTTTGCGATTGCGGCTTGAACATCGCCGGCACGGTGGATACAGAGGAGGTTGCCCGCTTTGCCAGTGAGCTGCCCGACGTGGTGGCAGTCGTTCGCAATCGCTACACCTGTGCCGATCCGGGCCAGAACGAGATCAAGAAAGCCATCGCCGAGTATGACCTCAATCGCGTCGTCGTGGCTTCGTGTACCCCGAAGATCCACGAGCCGACGTTCCGGAACTGTGTTGCCGATGCCGGATTGAATCCCTATCTGGTCGAGATGGCCAATATCCGCGAGCACTGCAGCTGGGTTCACATTCATGATCGCGAGGCAGCTACCGAGAAGGCGAAAGATCTCGTGCGCAGCGCGGTCGGTCGGTCTCGGATGCTCGAACCCCAGGACGAGAAGATCTTCCCTGTGACCGACGCGGCACTGGTCATTGGCGGGGGTGTGGCTGGCATTCAGACGGCTCTCGAGCTGGCGGATGGTGGCCACCAGGTCTATCTGGTGGAAAAGGAGCCTTCCATAGGCGGGATCATGGCCGCGTTGGACAAGACCTTCCCGACCATGGACTGCTCGATATGAATCCTCGGCCCTAAAATGATGGATGCCGGTCGGCATCCCCGCATCGAGTTACTGGTCGATTCCGAGGTCGAGGACATCACGGGCTTCGTCGGCAACTACCGCGTCCAGGTACGGCGCCGAGCCCGCTACGTCGATACCGATGAATGCACTTCCTGTGGCGAATGCGAGAAGGTCTGCCCCGTTGTGGTTCCGGACGCGTACCAGGAAGGTCTGTCGTCGCGAAAGGCAATCTACCTGCCCTTCCCCCAGGCCGTACCCTCGGCATTCAGCCTCGACGGCGAAGCCTGTCTGGGTTTCAACCCGATCGCCTGCGGCAAGTGCCTCGAGGTCTGCGACAAGAAGTGCATCGACTTCGACGCCAAGGACGAGCTCCTGGATCTCGAGGTGGGAACGGTTGTCGTGGCCACCGGAATGGAGGTCTATGATCCGCGCCAGAACGATGAGTATGGCTATACCCGATTTCCGAACGTCGTTACCAGCATGGAGTTCGAGAGACTGATCAACGCTGGCGGCCCGACCGATGGTGAATTGGTGCGGCCTTCCGACCGTAAGGTGCCGAAGCATGTCGGATTCGTGCAGTGCGTCGGCTCCCGGTCGCTCCAACGGGGTGTTCCCTACTGTTCGAATATCTGTTGCATGAACACGATCAAGGAGACGCTGCTACTGGCGGATCACTATCCGGAGAGCCGGTCGACGGTCTACTACATGGATATCCGGGCGTTCGGCAAGGGGTTCGAAGACCTCTACCGGCGCAGCCGTGAAGCGGGCGTGCGATACGTGAGAGGTCTGCCCGGCAATGTGAGGCAGGCACCCGAGGGAGGAGACCTCATCGTCGAGGTCGAGAACACGCTCACCGGGGCGCTGGAGGAGCACCATCTGGACATGCTGGTCCTGGCGGTGGGCCTGGTACCGCGTCGCTCCAACGGTAACGGCAAGCGCAGCATCGACGAGATCCTGAGCCTCTCGCACACCTCCGATGGGTTCGTGATGGAGGCTCACCCGAAGCTGAAGCCGGTGGATGCCCCGACCCGAGGAGTCTACTTCGCCGGCTGCGTCGAATCACCGAAAGACGTCAAGGACACCGTCACGCAAGCCGGGGCCGCTGCCGGCAGGGCAGCCAATCTATTGGGTGCTGGGCAGGTGCGAATCGAGGCCATTACCGCGACCCTCGATCCGGACCGTTGTCAGCTCTGTACGATCTGCGCTCGGGTCTGCCCATTTCACGCCATCGAGCCGGCCGACAAGAAGAAGGGGCTCCTGCCACACTTTGTCGAGGCCGCCTGTGCGGGCTGTGGCACTTGCGCCGCGGAATGCCCCTTCGATGCCATCGACATGCGCCACTTCACCGACAGCCAGGTCCTGGCGCAGATCGACGGCATCCTGGCCGAGAATCCCCTGCAGAAGATCGTCGGTTTCGCCTGTAATTGGTGCTCTTACGCCGGCGGCGACAACGCCGGGACCTCGCGGCTTCAGTATCCGGCTTCCGTTCGCCTCATTCGGACCATGTGCAGTGGACGGGTCGATCAGGCTTTTATCTGGCACGCTTTCAGGCGGGGAGCTCCATTGGTGTTGATTTCGGGCTGCCACTTCACCGACTGCCACTACATCGACGCGGTGACCTGGACGCAGCGACGGGTGGAGAAGATCTGGAACAAGATGGAGAAGCTGGGAATCCGTCCAGAGCGGCTGCAACTGGAGTGGATCTCCGCGGCGGAAGGTCAGAAGTTCGCTCGCATCATGACGGAGCTCGACTCCTTGCTGCGGCAGGTGACCGCGAAGGAGGTCGAGGAGACCATGCAGATTCTCGAGAAGGAAAGGTCGAAAGCAAGCTCGGCCAGTCCTCCCAAGAAGAGACGAGAGCCAGTTCTGCCCATCCAGAACTGAGAACGAACACGAGGGAGTCCATCATGGCGAAGCAGATCAAGACGTTCTACTGCCTTCGCTGTCAGCATCGCTTTCCGATGGACCATGACCCCAAAGAGGTGGTGGAGCGCAGCTGTCCACGATGTGGCAGCAACAGCGTCAGGTTGGAGACACCACAGGCTGCTGCCAGTCTTGCCTCCGGGGGGCAATCGAATCCTGAATAGGGAGGGGGAACGCATGACGACCGTGGTAACGCAGGACTGGATCGAAGAGGTGCTCGAGGAGCACAAGCGCCTCCGGGTGATGTGCGCCGATCTGCGACAGGTTCTGGCTGGCGCCAGGCCCGAGGCGGGCGAGAAGGGAGCCCACACCTGGGCCTCCGATCTCTCGATGCGTCTGGTGAAGCTGCACGACGAGCTGTTTCGCCACTTTCGCTTCGAGGAGTCCATGGGGCTGGTGGAGGATGTCGTCGAACGTCATCCCCGTGCCCTGTCCAGGCTGGAGGCAGTCATTGGGCAGCATCCCATCATGCTTCGCGACCTGAGGTCGATCATGACGGATGCGCTGACCTACTCCGAGGGTGAATTGCCCGAGGATCCGAAGCTTCGGCAACGGACCCTGTCGCTGCTGGACACTCTGCATCATCATGAGCAGGAAGAGACCGACCTGTTTCAGCGCCTCGAGTATCGAGACCAGGGTGCCGGGGACTGAATCGGTGCCATGGGCTGAATAACGGAGTCCCTGCCAGTCTCACGGGGTGGGGAGTCAGCCCACCCAGTGAGGTGTTCAAAGGCGATTCACGGCCTGAGAACATAGGGATGAACAGGGCGGGGAGTTCCCTCGCGTGTCGGACCCCGCAAATGGAAACCTGGGATATCCAGGGATCGGACGTCTCGGACCCAACTGGGTCGAGTCGGTGCCGACCCGCATCGAAGGAGCAGCCTATGCTGACGAAGGAGCAATACGTGGACACCTTTGTGGAGCTGATACGCCGGGCCTCGACCGAACTGCCGCCCGATGTCGTGCAGGCATTGGAGGAGGGGCGAGAGCGAGAAGTGGATGACAGCCTGGCTCGGCGGGCTCTGGACACAATCCTGGACAATGTCGACCTGGCACGCCAGAAGTCGGCCCCGATCTGCCAGGACACCGGCACCCCGGTGGCCTGGGTGCGCTATCCCGTAGGCACCGGCACTCGCCTGCTCGAGGAGGCCATGCAGGAGGCGGTGAAGGAGGCCACCGCCAAGACCTTTCTCCGACCGAATGCCGTCGATACGCTGACAGGCAAGAACACCGGTGATGGCTCCGGCAGGGCTATACCCTTCCTGCACTTCGAAGAATGGGAAGAGCCCAAGGTCGAAGTGCGGCTGATCCTGAAGGGCGGAGGCTGCGAGAACGTCGGCACCCAATACAAGCTACCCGACACCCGCCTCCAGGCGGGCCGCAATCTGGAGGGTGTCCGTAGAGTTGTTCTGGATGCCGTGGTCGAGGCTCAGGGGAAGGGTTGTGCTCCAGGGGTCCTGGGCGTCTGCCTCGGGGGTGACCGGGTGTCGGGGTTCTCGGAGTCCAAATGCCAGCTCTTGCGCCCCCTGCCGGACACCAATCCCATCCTGGAGCTCGCCGAGCTGGAGGAGCGATTGCTGAAGGAGGCCAACGAACTGGGTATCGGGCCGATGGGTTTCGGGGGCCGCACAACGGTCCTGGGAGTGAAGGTCGGCGTTCTGGACCGGTTGCCGGCTTCCTACTTCGTGACCGTGAGCTACATGTGCTGGGCTGACCGCCGTGCTGCCGTCAGTCTCGACCAGGAAGGAGCGGTGACATGGTTGAACTGAAGTTACCCATGGACGAGAAGACAGTGCGGGACCTGAAGGTCGGTGCCAGTGTCGAGTTGACGGGTCGAATGATCACGGGCCGCGACGCCGCTCACCAGTGGCTGTTGGAGGATACCCGGCAAGAGGTGGCCCCCTTCCTGGAAGGATCGGTCATCTACCACTGTGGTCCGGTTGTCCGGCAGCTGGAGGACGAGACCTACGAGTTCGTAGCAGCAGGGCCCACGACCTCGATCAGGGAGGAGCCCTATCAGGCCGAAGTGATCGAGAGATACGGCTTGCGTGGAGTGATCAGCAAAGGTGGTATGGGTCTCGAGACCCTCGAAGGTCTGAGGAGGAGTGGGGCCCTCTACCTGCATGCCGTCGGAGGGGCGGCGCAGGTCCTGGCCCAGGCCGTGAAGAAAGTCGAGCGGGTCTTCATGTTGGAGGAGTTCGGCGTGCCCGAGGCCCTCTGGGTCATTCAGGTCGAGAAGTTTCCGGTCATGGTGACCATGGATGCCCATGGTGGCTCTCTGCATACGGAGGTCGAGGCTTTCTCGAAGGAGCAGTTCGAACGGCTGCTCACCACATCGGCTTGAATCGAGTCTAGGTAGCTCCTCTAGCGTGACATCGTCACGTCCGAGTCGAGGTCTGTTGGACGCCAGCCCAATCCTCGAACGATCCCGAGTGGAGACCTACTCTGTCTCCTCGTCGGTTGTGAGGCGGAGGTTCGATAGAAGCCCGCAGGTCGGGCTAGCTCTTGGGCTTGGCGATGACACCGCGACCTTCACGTCCGTTCAGCACGACGGTGAGCGGCTGCTCCAGGTGCAGGTAGCGCAGGTGATCGGTCTCGCTGGTGGCCGGCTGCGAATCGAGCCAATCCCAGTCGAGGAACTCCGCTCCATCCTCCGGGGTGTCCGCCCCCGGGGGCAGGGTGAGGTAGCCGACCCGCAGTGAGACGATGTTCTGGAAGAAGTGGGTGCCCTGCGAGGGCTCGACATCGTAGCCCTTCGGCGAGGCTTCGATGATTGCACGCACGTTGGAGATCTGCGTCCACTGGACGGGGATTCCCAGCCACGGATCTGCCGTACCCCAGCGCCCGGGTCCGACCAGGAGGTAGGGTCGCCCGGCTTCACCCAGCATCTGGTTCATCTCGCCGATCTCGCCAGCGATTTTCTTGTTGTTGGCCGCTGTCCAGCGGTCTCGACGGACATAGACCACGTCGCGGACACCGTCCTCGACACCGTGACCGAGGCTTCTCTTGGATCTGCAGAGCGTCTCGGCTGTCGTAAAGCGAAACCGTGTGACTTCCTTGCCGGCTGTTCGAGTAGCGAACGGCCTCACTTGCAGCAGGTAGAGAACAGGTTGTGCTCGACCCTTGCCCGGAGCACCTGGCCGGCCCCAGTCCCCCATGTCACAGGCGAACTCGATCTCGACCGGGCAGCCAAGCCCTTCCTCGGCGAGGTCCAGGAGCTTTCGGAGCGCCTGGGCCAGGGGGATCGCATTGTGTTTCAAGATGTTGTTGAAGCTCACCAGTCTCGGTCCGGGCAGGCTCAGGTCGTCTCGAATCGTCTGATCATCGGCGCTGTAGACGCTGCCCACTGGCAGGAGAGTTCCATCCTGCTCGGCGACCTCCAGCGGAAAAGGCTTCACATTGGTGTAGAGGATGGCATCCACATCGCAGCACGACGAATCCAGGTCGACGGCGTAGAACTCCCGTTGAGTGCTATCGAGGGCCAACTTGGGTGTGGCGTACTGGGGAAGGATTGCCGGCTGCATGGGGCTGAACCGCAGGGCCAGTCCGCCATCCACTACCAGTCGCCCGAGTCCCAGAGCCACGTGGACGATTCCTTCTTCGGCTCGCTGCGCTCCGATCGGGTAGAAGTTGTGGGACTGTGCTATGCCGGCGAAATGGGGGTAGAAGCGGTGACCGTGCCGCTGGCCAACCAGCTTCTGGATGATGACGCCCATCTTCTCTTCTTCGACGCGATTCCCTGTACTGGTGAGGTAGCTCTTGGCGTTGCGGAAGTAGGTGGAGGCGTAGACCAGTTTCACTGCGGTGCAGATCTGCTGGAGGCGCTCTTCGGGATCTCGCGACCGATTGGGGATCATCAGGGTGGAGTAGATCCCGGACATCGGCTGATGCATCGAGTCCTCCAACAGGCTCGATGAACGGATGGCCAGGGGCCCATCGATGTGATGGGTGATGAAGGTCAGATCGCTCCTCAGCTCGTCCGACAATCTGGCGCTCAGAAAGCGGTCACTCAGCTCTCGATCATCGTCGCACTTGTAGGCGAACTCCCGAAGTTCGTTGCGGTCCACGAAATCGTCGAACTTGTCCGTCGTAATGACCGTGGTCTTGGGGACGCGCACCGCCATGCCGCCGAAGTCTTCCGGAGAGCTCTTGGAGAGAGTCAGATTCAGGAAGGCCAGGCCCCGGGCCTTACCTCCGATCGAGCTTTGATCGATCCGGGAGAAGACATCTCGATCGAAGGTCTTGCGGGAGAAGTCCGCGATCACACCCTGATAGGAGCTACGGCGCGTCTCACGCAGCTGAGCGATGAGGTATTGACGCAGTCCCTCGACATTCTCGAAATCCGAGATCTGCCGGGGGCGGAGTCGCTCGGCGAGGTCGAACTCACTGCGTGCCATCAGCCAGACGGAGAAGTGATTGTGCGAGGCGTGGTAGACGAGAGTCTCTTCCGGCACGACTGCCAACTGTCTTTCGAATTCACGAACATCGTGAGCGCGTGCGACCTCCTCGCCGTCCGCGTCGGTGCGAAAGACGAAATCCCCGAAGCCCAACTCCTGCCGAAAGAAGTTTCGAATGTCCGCCAGAAGGCTCTCAGAGCCCTTGTGGACGAAGGTGGCTCTGACGGCCTCCGCTTTGGCTTTGTTGCTCTCCTCGGCCGATTCCAGCAGGACCGGAAGCTCGGAGTCGAAGGCCCTGACCTGGCGGACCAGCTCGAGACCTCCTGCCTTGTCGGGCTTTCCGTCCCGCGGGATCTCGACATCACTGACCAGGGCAATGATGTTGTGCTGGTAGCGATGGAAGAGGGCCAGGCCCTCCTCGTAGGTCTTGGCGTGGAGAATCTTGGGTCGGGACCGCATGTACATGCGGCGGTGCAGCTCGTTGACACCCTCGGAGTACAGCGAGTGCGACTGTCGCATGAGCTCCTTGTAGAGGGTTCCGAAAAGGCTCGAGTAGTAGCGAGGGGAGTCCTCGACCATGAGGATGACGCGCACATTGCCGTACTGGATGTCGTGATCGACGTTCTCCCGATCCTCGAAGTACTTGATGATGGCTAGCAGGATGGAGGAGTCGCCGGACCAGAGGAAGACTCCATCGATGGCCTCGGGGTCGATGGTGGATTTGGCTCGATCCAACTCTTTTCGATCCAATGCCAGCAGCACCACGGGGCGTCCAGGCCGGAACTCCTTGATCTGCCGACCAAGGGCATTGGCGCCCATGTCGGCAAGGCTGGTCATGACCAGAATGAGGTCGTAGCGGTGCTCCGCGAGCCGCTGCATTGCCAGCTCACCGGTGGGCACGTGAGTCACTCGGGGTGGACCCGAGAGACTCACGTCCCGGTATTCGAAGAACACCTGCTCGGTGAGCTGACCGTCTTCTTCCAGAATGAAGGCGTCGAACGGTGACGAAACCAGCAGAACCTCCCGTATTCGGAAGGGCATCAGGTCGTGAAAACGACGAGCCTGTTGCTGCTGGCGAACCTTCATCGTCAAACGACGCCCTGGTCCAGCATGGCGTCAGCCACCTTGATGAAGCCGGCTACGTTGGCTCCGTCGATGTAGTTGATGAAGTCACCCTGCTTGCCGTACTTGACACAGGTGCCGTGGATCTCGTGCATGATCATCTGCAGTCGCTCATCGACCTCGGCCCGGGTCCACGACAACCGCATGGAGTTCTGGGTCATCTCGAGGCCGGACACGGCCACCCCGCCTGCGTTAGCAGCTTTGCCTGGGCCGTAGAGAATGCCGGCCTTCAGGTATCGGTTGATGGCATCAGGGTCGGAAGGCATGTTCGCACCTTCGGCCAGACAGAAGCAACCGTTGTCGATCAGGGTCTTGGCGTCCTCTCCATGGACCTCGTTCTCGGTGGCGCAGGGCAGGGCCACATCGCACTTGACCGACCAGGGGCGCGACCCTTCGAGGAACGTGGCGCCCGGGTACTGGTCGACATACTCCTTGATGCGGCCTCGTCGATTGTTCTTGAGATCCATGACCCAGTCCAGCTTGTCGCGGTCGATGCCGTCTTCGTCGACGATCGTGCCCTGGGAATCGGAGAGCGTCAGGATCTTGCCGCCGAACTCCAGGACTTTCTCCGCGGCGTACTGAGCCACGTTGCCGGAACCGGAGATCAGGACCCGCTTGCCAGAGAGGCTGTCGGAGCGGGTGCCGAGCATCTCCTGGGTGAAATAGACGAGGCCGTAGCCGGTGGCCTCGGGCCGGATGAGAGAGCCGCCCCAGTTACGACCTTTGCCGGTCAGGACGCCGGTAAACTCGTTGGTGATCTTCTTGTAGGTTCCGAATAGAAAGCCCAACTCACGACCCCCGACGCCGATGTCGCCGGCAGGCACGTCGGTGTTGGGGCCGATATGGCGGAAAAGCTCGCTCATGAAGGACTGACAGAAGCGCATGACCTCGAGGTCGCTCTTGTTCTTGGGATCGAAGTCGGAACCGCCCTTGCCACCACCCATGGGCAGGGTTGTCAAGCTGTTCTTGAAGACCTGCTCGAAGGCGAGGAATTTGAGGATGCCGAGGTTGACGCTGGGGTGAAAGCGCAGGCCACCCTTGTAGGGACCCAAGGCGCTGTTCATCTCGATACGGAAACCACGGTTGACCTGGATCCCGCCCTGGTCATCGACCCAGGGGACACGAAACATGATCACCCTTTCGGGCTCGACGATGCGCTCCAGGATTTTGCCGGTCTGATAGCGGGGGTTGCTCTCGATGACCGGCCAGAGAGACTCCAGGACTTCGTGTACCGCTTGATGAAACTCCTTTTCTGCTGGGTTCGTGGCAATCACAGATTGCAGGAATTCATTGGCGGAATTCGACATGTTACTCCCTCCCTGTTGCAAGAATGGGGGAACCTGAGGTTGGTTTGGTGACGCTTCTCCGAGGACGTTGCGGAGGTCTGAATTGCGGCTGACCGCCGCCGTCAAAGATAAGAATACTGCATCCCAGACTCAGGATCTAGAGAGATCTCAACATCGGGCAAGTGGGGCCCCTGACCCACCCCCTCGTGGCCGGGTCTATTCCGAGGCTGCGGGACCTGCTCCTGTGCCGACGGTGTTGCGGGTGATGAGGCCATCCTGAATCTCGACCTGACGTGCGGCCCGCCTCGCGAGGGCTGCATCGTGCGTGATGACCAGCATGGTGCCACCCTGCTCCCACAGTTCATGAAAGAGCTCCATGATGTCTCCACCGGAGGACGTGTCGAGGTTGCCTGTAGGTTCGTCGGCAAGCAGGATGTCAGGGTCCATCGCCAGAGCTCTGGCGACGGCGACCCGCTGCATCTGACCTCCGGAGAGCTCGGTCGGCTTGTGCTCCATCCGATCCTTCAGGCCGACGCGCTCCATCAATTCCTCAATGCGATTGCGCCTCTCGCGGCGAGGCACACCTCCGAACAGCAGGGGCATCTCGACGTTCTCGTAGGCTGTAATCTGTGGTAGTAGATTGAAGTTCTGGAAGATGAAGCCAACCCTGCGATTGCGAATTGTCGCCAGCTCGTCTTTCTTCATACCGGCCACGAGCTGCCCACTCAGACGATAGACGCCAGCGGTGGGAGTGTCGAGGCAACCAATCAGGTTCATGAGGGTCGATTTGCCAGATCCCGACGGCCCCACAATGGCGACAAACTCACCCTGGGAAATGTTCAGGTCGATGCCGCGCAGCGCTTCGACCTGGATCTTTCCGGTGTCGTAGACCTTTCGTATCCCCTCCATCTCTATGATGGTGTCGTTTGCCGGCATGCTCCGTGGTGGTTTCATGACGATCACTCGTAACGTAGGGTCTCGGCCGGCTCCACCGAGGCGGCTCGACGGGCAGGGAAGTAACCGGCGAGGAGGCCGATGATGCCCAGCACACCAGCCGCGGTCGCAGCGATAGCTGGTGAGAGGGTCGGTTTGCCCAGGGCGTCGAGAGCCATGCTGTCACCGGTGGGGATCAGGCTCAGGACAAAGACGAGGATGGTGGCGACGACCAGCCCGGTCAGCCCACCCAGCAGCGTGTAGGTGAGACCCTCCAGAACGATAGGACCGGTCACCCAGTGACTGCGAGCGCCGAGGGCCATCTTGACGCCGATCTCCCGCGTCCGCTCCTTGACGACGGCGTACATGATGTTGGCGACCCCGATGCCGCCGACGGTCAGGGTGAGGACCCCGATGATGCTCAGAAACAGCTTGATGCCAAGCAGGAAATTGTCGCGGATCTTGCCGGTCTCGACGGTGTCCCAGGTACCCAGGACGCGATCATCCTCGGGGTCGAAGCCATACTTGGCGCTCAGCACCTGGGCGACTTCAGACAGCGCCTGCTTCATCCCAGAACGATTCTCGGGTTTGAGTACCAGGACCGACAGACGGTCACTCCCGTACTGAGCGTGGAGGGTTCGGATCGGAATGATGGCGTGGTCAGCATCCATGCCGCTGTAGTTTCCGAACATGATCTTGTCAATCAGGACACCGATGACCGTGTAGGGAACCTTGTCGATCAATATGCTCTCGCCGATAGGATCCTCTTCGCCAAAGAGCTCCGTGGCGAGATCAGTGCCCAGAAATACGACCCGCCTGCGCTGGGCATCATCGAGCGGATTGAGGAAGCGCCCACCGGCGACCGGGATCTGGTTTCGCAGCTGGCCCCAGACAGTGCTCACCCCCTTGACCGGCCCGTTGACAGTAGTGTCGCCGTGAGTGAAGTTGGTACCCCATCGAATGATCTCACCGCTGACGCCGACCAATCCCGGGACTCGCTCCTTGAGGGCTCGAATGTCATCGATGCGAGGACGGATCGCGCGCCCGGCAGGCAGTCCCTTCCAGGGAACGGTTGTCTCTCCAGGCCAGATTACCGCGATGTCGGTTCCCATACCGGCCCAGGCCTTGCCGAGCGACAGGCCAAGCCCTTCACCGAAAGCCAGGAGTAGAAGCAGGGCCAGAGTACCCCAGGCAATGGCGGCGATCGTCAGGATCGCCCTCTTCTTCTGTACCCGCGAAGAGCGGAGGAAGAGCTGTAGCACGAGGAAGCGAGGACGAGCCATGTCGAAGGGTCCTTGTCTCAGGTCATTTTCATGGCTACCACCGGATCGAGATTGGCGGCGCTCTGCGCCGGGAAGAAGCCGGCGACCAATCCGATGAGACCGAGGAGTGCCGAAGTCAGGAGTGCCACTTGAGTATCGACCGTCGGAATTCCCATGTACTCCTCCATGCCGGAGGGCCAGATTTCGCAGATGCCGATCGTAATCATGAGCCCGACGATGCCGCCGATGGCCGTGATAATCAGCGTTTCGGCCAGGAATTGAGTCAGGATGCTCCGGGGCCGGGCCCCGAGGGCCATTTTGACGCCTATCTCAGGGGTCCGTTCCTCGACCACTACGCTCATGATGTTGGAGACACCGATGCCGCCGACCACCAGCGTCAGGGAGCCGACGATTCCGAGGAAGGCTTTGAAGGCGAACATGAAGGAGTCCATGAACTGGAACATCTCGGTCGTGTCCCAGATCATGAGTGCCTCCTTGTCGGTAGGGTCGAATCGCAGCTTGCCGGCGAGGATGGTACGGACCTCGTCGGTGGTCTGCTTGGTATGTTGGACGTCCTTGGATGTGAAGATGAAGAGAGTGACGTACTTCTCCCCAGTCAAGGCGCGGAAGGTGGAACCGGGGATCATGATTTTGTCCTTGTCGCGTCCGCTGTAGGAAGAGTCCTGCGTCTTGGGCTCGAGCGTGCCGATCACCGTGAAGGGTGATCCGTGGAGCCGAAAGATCTGGCCGACCGGATCCGTCGCGCCGAAGAGATCCTCCGCCAGTTCGTCGCCGAGAAACGCGACGCGTCGCTTTTGCGCTGCGTCGATCGGGTTGAGAAAGCGTCCACCGATCTGTGGAATCATGTTCCGCATCTCGCCGAACTCGGGACTGACGCCAGAGACATCGACCGCCATAGTCCTGGTTCCCATTTTGAGTTTCAGGGTCTCGGAGTACTCGCTCGAAATTGCGTCAACCAGTGTCGCCCGCTTCCGAATCAACTCGATATCGTCTTCCGTGACCCGGATCGGACGCCCCTTGCCGAGCCCTTCGAAGGGCTTCGAAGTCATAGCCGGAAACGAGATGACGATGGCGTTGCCGAGTCCCAGGACATTCTTGAGCATCTGTCGATGCATCGCCTGGCCGAACGACAGGAGAAGTGTCACCGCTACCGTTCCCCAGACGATGCCGAGCGTCGTCAGGAACGTTCGAAGCTTCTGGGTTCGTAGGTCGCGCCAAAGCTGGCGGAGTGGATTGAGAACGAAGGTCATGGGTTCTAGAAAATCTCTCGCGGTGGTCGTTCGACCAACTCGTCACCCTCCTCGAGCCCCTCGGTCACTTCGATGTTCAACCCATCGGAGAGCCCCGTCTGGATCTCCACTTTCCGAGGCTCGCCCTCCGGGGTCTCCGGAGGCAGCTCCACGAAGGTCTTGGCACGGTCGTCCTCGAAGAGGAGCAATCTCTCGGGCGCGATCAGGATATCTGTCTTTTCTCGGATGATCAGATCTGCTGTCGATGAATAGCCGGCGCGCAGAATGATGTCGGCGTTCTCCATCTCGTGAAGCTCGATTTCGACCTCGAACAGGCGGGCGCCCTCCTCCTCTCTGGCCTGCGGCGCAATACGACTCAGGTATCCAGTCACCGGATGTCCCGGCAGGGCACCGATGTTGAGCCGTGCCGGTACCCCAACCTGCAGTTTGCCGACGTCGATCTCGTCGACGGTTCCCCTGAAGAGAAGGTCGGTCATATCTGCCACGGTGGCCATGACCGTTCCAGCCTGAAAAGTTGTCAGTGGGACGACCGGGTCCCCGGGATCGACCTCTCGCTGCAGGACGATACCGGCCGCCGGCGCCCTGATGATCGACTCCATCTGCCGACCGCGGCCCGCGATGCGACCTTCGCGAGTGAGCTCGAGGTTGTCCTGTGCCGTGGCCAGCTCGATCTTGGCGAGCTCGAAGGATTCTCGTCGGGCATCCTCTTCTTCGGTCGCGATAATGCCCTGGCGGGCGAGCTTGCTCGAGCGATTCCAATCGGACTGCGCGCGATTGTAGGCCGATTGTGCTGCATCGACCCGGCGGTGCGCTTCGACGAGCTCGAAAGGTGTGGGGTCGGGGACGATCTCGAAGAGCGGGTCTCCCGGCTCGACACGATCCCCTACTTCGACCGCGCAGCGCTTGACAATCCCGGAGATCTTCGATTTGACTTCGAACTCGAGGCGAGGCTCGATCTGCCCGACGGCGATCGCCTTCTCGGTGATGGAGCCGCGCTCGACCTGGACCAACTTGAAGGTCTCTTTTCCCCCCGTGCGCCCCTGAAACCAGAAATAGGCTCCGATCACAGCTGCAGCCACGATCAGAAAAGCGACAAGGATCTTGAACAACCTCGCCATAGGACTCCTCCCAAATCGATGCCGATCCGCGGACGAAAAACGACCCTCTTCCATTGGAGCTACGTGGAGAGTGGCCTGAGAGTTTCGGTGATTCTCGAAGGATCCGATTCACCCTGGTCGCCGAGGTGACGTTGGGGTACGCTCCAGAGGAGATGATATCGATTCGAAAACGAACGCGGTGCGGATCGTGGGCCCTTGCTGCTTTGATTGCAGTGGCGTGCGGACAGACTCCAGAGGAGCCGGGTGCGTCCATGTCTCCGCGTCCGCATCTCGAGATTGTCGAGGCGCTGCGCCAGGATCTGGAGGCCGTGAGACATCCCTCCGATGGGGGGGGAGATGTCTGGATCGTGGAGGAGGAATCCGCCAGCAGGGAGGTAATATCCGGCAGCCCGGGCCAATGGACTTTCCTTTACGAAGCCGGCCCTCTCGGAATCGCCGAAGGTGGCTGGATATTTCTCCAGGCGCCGCCATTCTGGGGCTGGAGCACTCCGCAGGTGACGAACTCCGAGGGACTGGGCTTTACCCTGGTGTCCACGGCTGCCGAAGGGGTGGATCTCGAGGCTCAGACCGTCGATCAGGGTCTCCTTGGCATTCAGATCCAGGGTCGTCCGTTGGAGCCTGGGGAACAGGTGCAGATCGTCTACGGCGCCGGGGACCAGGGGGCGATCGCCGATCGGTTCGCCGAAAGCGAATCGAGGTTCTACATCGCGGTCGATGGTGACGGGGACGGAGTCCGAAAGCTGGTGCAGGGACGGCTGGATGTGAAGGTCGTGGCTGGCCCGGCTGCCCAGTTGATTCTTCTCCAGCCTTCCACTGCACAGCCGGGAGAGTCGATTCGGCTCACGGTGGCGATCCTGGATGCCACGGGGAGTGCCGGGGTGGACGTGGAAGGTGAGATCCGACTGCAAGCCGAGGGTCTTCCGGACCTGCCGCCTGTGGTGGAGATGAAGGCCGAGCTGCGGGGTGTCCTGCATCTTGAGGTGCTCGTCGAGAGTGAGGGCGTCTTCCGGGTCGCGGCCGAGGGCCCGGACGGGTTGAGGGCGGAAAGCAACCCCCTCGTAGTCTCATCCGAAGTCGATCGAGTCCTGTGGGGAGACCTGCACGGCCACTCCGCACTGTCCGACGGCACAGGGACAGTCGAGGACTACTTTCGCTACGCCCGAGATGTGGCAGCGCTGGACGTGGCGGCCCTCACCGATCACGACCACTGGGGTATGGAGCCGCTAGCCCTCAACCCCCAGTTCTGGGCCGAGATTCGACGACAGGGGGATCTCTTCTATCGACCTGGAAGGTTCGTTACCGTGCTGGGCTACGAATGGACGAGTTGGATCCATGGGCATCGACATGTCCTGTACTTCGACTCCGAGGGTGAGGTCTTGAGCTCCGTCGATCCCGCCTTCGAGTCACCCGAACAGCTCTGGGCCGCCTTGAAGGGGAAACCTGCCCTGACCCTGGCCCACCACTCGGCTGGCGGACCGATTCCGACCAATTGGCAGATCCCACCGGACCCCGAGCTCGAGCCGGTGACCGAGATTGTCTCGGTGCACGGTAGCAGCGAAGCCATGGACTCGCCAGGACTGATCTACAGCCCGTTGCCGGGAAATTTTGTCCGAGACGTTCTGGATCGAGGGTACAGATTCGGTTTCGTGGGCAGCGGTGACAGCCATGATGGCCATCCTGGATTGGCTCACTTGACGTCGGCGTCGGGTGGACTTGCCGCATTTCTCACCAGCGACCTGACCCGGGAGGGCATCCTGGAGGCTCTGCGGTCTCGTCGGGTCTACGCCACCAACGGGCCCCGTATCGTCATGGCTACGCGACTCGGTGGACGGCCTATGGGTGCCGATGTCGGGCTCGACGAGGTGGGCATGGGGCCCTTGGGTGCGGGCTCTGCTGAGCTGACGGTGTGGATCGTCGCACCAGGTCCCCTGGACAGGGTCGATGTCATCCGCAGCGGCCAGATTCATGAGAGCGTCGCTTGCGATGGGGAGAGAGATTGCCGCTTTGCCACGACCATGGAGGATCTCGAGGCCGGGGAGTATCTCTATGTGAGGGCAGTCCAGGTGGACGGAGGCGCGGCCTGGTCCAGCCCCTACTATCTCCGCTGAAGGAGTCTTCCTGCCGGCGAAGAGCCCTCAAAGGCCGAGCCAACGCATCAGGGCCTCGAGGGCGCAGTAGAGACCGGCGAAGAAGATGAGCAACGCCACCGACAGAAGGATAGCCAGCCGGCGGGAGTGCAAGTGTTGGGCGATGAGGAAGGTACCCGCGATGCTGATGACCGTGAAGAGCCCGAAGAGAAGATTGCCCAACATCGGATCGCCTCTGCTCATCTCGACCTCCGAGTCAGATGGCGCTCCAGGAGGTTTGCCGGTGGAGTACTGGATCGGATCGGCATGGCATCTACATCCTACAGCGAGCCTTCATCGTGAGTGAACCCGGTTGGGTTCGCCCCGGTCTCGAGACGGCGGTCAGCCGGCAGCTGAAGATCGAGGTGCCATTGATTTGTGGCGCCATGTACCCCTGCAGCAACCCGGAGTTGGTGGCAGCGGTCTCGGAGGCCGGAGGCATTGGCATCATCCAACCGCTGTCGCTGGTCTATGTTCATGGGCACGAGTTCAGGCAGGGCCTGGCGACGATTCGGCGCCTGACCGACAAGCCGGTCGGGATGAACGTCGTCGTGGAGAAGTCGTCGAAGGTCTACGAGGAGCGCATGCGAGGCTACGTAGATTCGGCGCTGGAGGATGGTATCCGCTTCTTCGTGACGTCGTTGGGGAACCCTCGCTGGGTGGTGGAGAAGGTCCACCAGGTGGGAGGGCTGGTCTACCACGACGTCACCGAACGCAAGTGGGCCGAGAAGGGACTGGATGCGGGCGCGGACGGTTTGATCGCCGTCAACGACCGGGCCGGTGGTCACGCTGGGCCCAAGGGCTCCATGCGGCTCCTCGATGAGCTCGGGGATCTGGGGGTACCGCTGGTTTGCGCCGGTGGCGTGGGAGACGAAGGAGAGTTCGAGCGAGCCTTGCGGGCCGGCTACGCCGCGGTTCAAATGGGGACGCGATTCATCGCCACACCGGAGTGCCGTGCGAGCGATGACTACAAGAGCGCCATCGTCAAGGCGGAGGCCGAAGACATCGTCCTCACCGAGCGCCTCACGGGTGTGCCGGTATCGGTCATCCGCACTCCCTACATCGAGAGGGTCGGGACGACCGCCGGTCCAGTGGCGCGCTGGCTGCTGCGTGGCCGCAAGACCAAGCATTGGATGAGAATGATCTACTCGCTGCAGGCTCTGTGGAGTCTGAAGCGCTCCTCGGTCCGATCGTTCTCCTATCGAGACTATCTGCAGGCGGGCAAGAGCGTCGCCGGGGTACGGGCCATCGAGCCGGTGGCAACGATCGTCGAGCGCTTTGCGGCGGCGGTCGTCCGAGGAGTGAGCGACTAATGAACTGCCGTCGCCGAGACGCTGGCGACCGAAATCGGGCTGAGGGACATGCCATCGGGCTCCCTGCCAGCCTGGAGCAGAGCCTCGACTTTCAGGTCCTCCGTGCCGATGACCACGACGGCGTCGGCCTGGGTGGCAGCCACCCAGGCCCTGTCGCCCGCTGCATCGATCACCAGGCCGACCGGCACCGGACTCTCACCGAAACTGTCACCGAAGAGGCGGGTGCTGGCGTCAGGTACGGTGCTGAGATCCAGTTTGCGGCGTAGGATCTCCCGGCGTTCCTGGACGTCGAAAACGACGACTTCGCCGGTGCGAGCAACCGACACCAGGGCCCTGGTGCCGTCGGGCGTGATGGCCACACGGATTGGAAAGCCTGCACAAGCGATGGTCGCCAGAATCTCCAGACTTTGGGGGGCGATGATGGAGAGGGTGTCGGCGGCGCGATTCGTGACCCAGATCTCGCTGCCGTCGGGGGTGACTTCGATTCCTTCGGCGCCCTCACCGGTCTCGAGATCGGCCAGTTTGCTGCCAGCCGTCAGATCGATGGCGGTAACAGTGCCGGAGCCGATGTTGGCGACGAACGCTCTGCTGCCATCGGGGGTCACGGCTACCATGTGGGAAGTCTCCTGCCCGGTAGGGACCTGGCTGACGATCCGTCCGGTGTCGATATCGACCACCAAGAGATGAGCGCTGCCTTCCGTGGTCACGGCGATTCGATGGTTTCCGATCCAGGCGAGACCGTGAGGCCGGGTATGCTCTCCGAGATCGAGGGTGCGGAGCACCTTGGCAGCGGCGATGTCGACAATCGTGAGGCTGGAACCGGGCGTCTCTCGAGTGCCGTAGTTGCTGATGACAGCCAGGGAGCCATCGGCCGAGGTCTCGATCTCATGAGGCGCCTGCCCGGTGGGAAGAGTCGCTTTCGATTCTCCGGTGACCAGATCGATCAGGTCCACCGTATCGTCGGTCTTGTTGGCCACCAGGAGCGTCTGAGCGCTGCCGGTGTCGGTGACTAGAGTCATTGCGATGAGGACCGCAGTGGCCAGGAGGGAGGATAGGATCGATCGAGGCATGACTGGCTCCATGTTCCCACAGCTTACAAAGCAGGCTCGAGGAATGAGTCTACGGTCGGTCTGCCGGGTCGGCACAGTACCCGATCCTAGCTCATTCGTCGATCGGTCCTGCCGACGTTCCCTCGGGCTTCGTCGGCATGGCCCTTTTCCTGGACGCATGAATCATGCCGGTTGAGAGCCTCGTTTGGAAATTCAGCTCGCATGAAAGATTGTTGTGGGATGGTAGGGGAGGGATCCAATGAGAAAGACCGTGTTGGCATCTCTGTTGGCGATCCTGGCAGCGGCAGGGTCTACAGTCCTTGCAGCCGAGAGCTACGGGAAAGCTCAACAGCGAATGCTGCAGGAGATCGAAGCCGACACCCGGCTCACCGCACGGCAGACCGGCAGGAAGGCTCTGGACAGCCGAGTCATGGCGGCCCTGGCCCGAGTGCCACGCCACGAGTTCGTGCCGGCTGAGCTGCGTCGCCATGCCTACGACAATCGCCCTCTGCCGATTGGCTACGGTCAGACGATCTCGCAGCCGTACATCGTCGCCCTGATGACCGATCTTCTCGGGCTGGAGGAGGGAGCGAAGGTCTTGGAGGTCGGAACCGGATCGGGATACCAGGCCGCGGTCCTGGCGGCGATGGGTGCCCGGGTCTTCACGATCGAGATCATTCCGGAGTTGGGGAGGCAGGTGGCGAAGCGATTCGCGTCGCTGGGTATCTCGGAGGTCACCAGCCGGGTTGGAGATGGCTACTACGGGTGGGAGGAGGAGGCGCCTTTCGACGCCATCATCGTCACTGCCGCTTCGCCGACCATTCCTCCGCCACTGGTCTCGCAGCTCGAGGCCGGGGGGGTCTTGGTGATACCGGTGGGAGGACCGTTCGCTGTTCAACACCTGACGCTCGTGGAGAAGGACGATGCGGGAGCTGTTCGAACCCGACAGGTCCTGCCAGTGGCATTCGTTCCTCTGACCGGAGATCGATGAACCGCATCAGCCAACGAGTATCTGGCTCCGCGTCTGTCAGCTGATGCCGCTCCGTCTTGCCATCCTGATTCTGTCGGCTGCGGCCATCGCCTATGAAGTCCTGCTGATCAGACTGTTTTCCATCATCCAGTGGCAGCAATTCGCAGCCATGGTGATCAGCCTCGCGCTGTTGGGCTACGGGGCTAGCGGCAGCGTCCTGGCCCTGATGCGGGCTCGTCTGCTTGCCGGTCCAACCACGAGGCCTGGCCGCTTTGTGCTCGTCAGCGCAGCATCGTTCGCGCCGTTGTCGGTGGGAGCCTTTCTGTTGGCTCAGCGACTACCCTTCAATCCGCTGGCCCTGGTTTGGGAGCTGGAACAGCTGCTCTGGCTGCTCCTCGTCTATCTCGTCCTGGCCCTGCCTTTCTTCAGTGTCGGCTTTTCGATCGGTCTCGTCCTGACGGTTTGGCGAGGCGAGATCTTCCGCTTTTATCAGGCCGATCTATTGGGAGCCGGTCTCGGAGCGGTAGCCGTTGTTGTTGCACTCTGGACGACCTCCCCAGAGCGGTGTCTTCTGCTGGTCGGGGCCGGCGGCCTCCTTGCCGCAACGGCTGCCAGCCTGGATCCCAGAGTCGCCGTGAAGCGAACCACGACGCTGCTGCTGGTCGCAGGATCGCTGGCCTTGATGGCACTGCCCGGTAGCTGGCTCAGACTTCGGCAGTCGGAGTACAAGGACTTGAGCCATGCGCTTCTCGTACCCGGAACTGAAGTCGTGACCCAGAGGTCGAGTCCACTGGCCCTGCTGTCTGTGGTCCGTAGCCCCACCATTCCTCTGCGGTATGCACCTGGGCTCAGTCTCGCTTTCGAGGGTGATCTCCCCGAGCAGATCGGGCTTTTCGAAGATGGCGATGCTCTGAGTGTCGTCAATCGACGTCGGCAAGGGAAGAGTCGCCTGAGCTTCCTCGACTATCAGGTCTCCTTTCTTGGCTACCACCTGTCTGAGAGCCCTCGCGTTCTGGTGATCGGCCTGGGGGGTGGAGAGGGGGTCCTCTCTGCCCTCGAGCACGGAGCCGAGCGGGTGCTGGTTATCGAACATAACCCGCAGTCGCTGCGGTTGCTGCAGGGCGAGTTGGCCGAGTTCTCGGGTCACCTGCTGGAGGAGCCGAGCGTCGATGTGAGGGTTGGAGAGATGCGTGCCTTCTTGGCAGCGGACCGAGAGGCCTGGGATGTCATCGATCTGAGGGGGATGCAGTCCCTCGCCGCTTCGAGTGGCGGGGTGGGTGCCGCTGGCGTCAGCTACGTGTACACGGTGGAGGCCCTGGCGGCGCTGGTCGAGCATCTCACGCCTGATGGCGTGTTGTCGGTGACGCGGCGCTTGAGGCTGCCGCCCCGAGACAGCCTCAAGCTCTTCGCCACAGCATTGCAGGCGCTGGAGACGTTGGATTGGGAGAACCCCAAGGGCAGCCTGGTAATGGCGAGAAGCTGGGATGCGGTGACCCTTCTGGTCAAGAGAGGAGGGTGGTCGAGTACCGAGCTGCAGGATCTCCGAGCGTGGTGTGAGTCCCGTTGGTTCGATGTGGTCTTCCTCCCCGATATGGTACCGGGGGAAGCGAATCGGTTCAACCACCTCGAACAGCCCTACCTTCATCAGGGAGCCATGGCTCTGGTAGGTGAGGATCGTCAGGACTTCATCGACAACTACAAGTTCTTCATTCAGCCTGCCACCGATGATCGGCCCTTCTTCTCCCACTTCTTCCGCTGGCGTACCGTGCCGGAGCTGGTGGAGTTGCGGCAGCGGGGAGGAGCGTCCCTGCTGGAGTGGGGCTATCTCGTAGTGCTCGGAACCTTGGCGCAGGCGCTTGTTGCCGGTTCAGTCCTGATTCTTCTCCCACTTGTCCTTCGAAAAGGCGGTTGGCAGCAGAGCGCCGGCTCGGTGATGACCTGGGTCTTCTTCGCGGCACTCGGCCTGGGTTTTCTGATGTTGGAAATCGCCTATATCCAGCGGGTGATTCTCTATGTGGGAGACCCGATCTTCGCGGTGGCTACGGCTCTCGCCGCGTTTCTGATCTTTGCCGGACTGGGAAGTGGAACTGCCGGCAGACTGAGCGGTTCGACAGGCAGCGGTCTGCAGGCGAAGACGGGTCTTGTCGTCGGAGCGATCGTGGTGCTTTGTCTGGTGCATCTGGGCCTCACGCCCGTGATCTTCAGGGCGACCCTGGCTCTGGGGCTTGGTTGGAAGGTCCTCATCAGCGTGCTCGTCGTCGCGCCTTTGGCCTACGTGATGGGAATGCCTTTCCCACTGGGTCTGCAACACCTCGCACGCATCCATCCCGGGTGGATTCCATGGGCCTGGGGTATCAACGGCTGGGCGACCGTGGTGAGCGCCGCCCTCGCGCCGTTGGTGGCGATCCACTTCGGCCTCGATGCCATGGGGATGTTTGCAGCCGCCTGTTACGGCTTCGCAGGGATGGCGATCTGGAGCCTCGGTGGCCGTTCGCTTGGTTCCGCATCGACCTGTCGATAGGAGTAGACTGACGAAGATCGACTCGGACGTTCGAGGTCGAGGAGGTTGGAGATGGTGGCCAAGCTCGCACGCGGCAATCCGGACATCGCCAGGTTGGTGGAGAAGCAGCTTCGAAACTGGGAACTGGCCAGGCAGCAAAGGCCCACTACTTCGGTCTCGAAGCCTCGCCTGGCCGAAGACTTCGTGTGCATCTCCAGGCAGGTGGGCACACAGGGCGGGGAGGTCGCGGAGAGGGTGGGTGAAGTGCTGGGGTGGCCGGTTTTCGGGCGTCAGATTCTGGAGGCCATGGCAGGAGACGACGAACACAGACGCCGTGTCTACGCATCTATGGACGAGCGGGATCTGGGTTGGTGGGAAGAAACCCTGAGGTCGCTGATGGAGGGTGAGTTCGTCAGGAATGACTACTACCGTCGTCTATGTGAGACTTTGCTGTCGCTGGCAGGCCAGGCCAATAGTGTCTTCCTGGGTCGTGGGGCCGATCTCATCCTGCCGAGAAGTCGAGGTTTTCGGGTGCGTTTGGTGGCGCCGGAAGAGGATCGCCTTCGTGGGTTTGCAGGGACACTCGGCCTGGCTCGGGGGAGGGGCCCAACCGAGATGCACCGCATCGAGCAAGAGCGCATTCGTTTCTTCAGACATCATTTTGGTGTCGATCCCGATGATCCCATGCGGTACGACATCACCATCAATCTGGCGCGGTTTACCCCCGAACAGGCGGCGGACCTGATTCTCGAGGCGCGATCCCTCCAGCGGGGCGAGGGCTGAGTTTCTCAGGCCCGGATCATGAATCATCCGGGTTGAACCATATGTCCAGTGGAAGGGACGCATTTGTCGCTCACACGAGCGGCAGCCAGGATCGGTCACCGGCCGGGAACCGCGGGCTGCTGGTCAATCTGACGCCGGGCGCGACCGTCATCAGCCCGAATCGACAGCACTCGTTGACCTTCGATCGAGAAGGTCGTCTGCATCTCTATTTCAGGCAGGGCCTGACCTACAAACGGAGCCTGTCCAGTGAGCTTCATTTGCGGTTTCAGGACGGTGGCCGGCAGCGGCGGCAGCTTCCTTCCGACGAGGCGCGATCGATCTTCCTCGAGGCCTATGCTCTGGCGGGCGAGGTCCGAGCCCGGGCCGTCGGAGAGCTCGAGGTCCGACTCTGTGAGGAAATCCTGCGCTGGACTCCGGAGAGTCTCGCGGCAGAGCGGCGGCGCTTCCTGTCCTGCTATCGACCCATCTCCATCTTGCCGCCAGATCAGTACCTCTCGATCGTGCTCCAGGCGACCGAGGGCTGCAGCTGGAACCGGTGCACCTTTTGTAGCTTCTATATGGACCGGCCCTTCAAGACGAAATCGCCAGTCGAGTTCCGGGAGCACGCGTCGGGTGTCAAGGATCTATTGGGAGCGGGTGCCGCGCTGCGGCGAGGGATCTTCCTGGCTGATGGCAACGCCCTGGCACTATCTCTGAGACGGCTGGAGCCCTTGATCGGGGCGGCGAAAGAGATCTTCCCCGATCGCCCCCTGTTCGGTTTCATCGACCTCTTCAGCGGTGATCGGCGCCCCCTGGAGCATTGGAAGCGGCTTGTGGATTTGGGCTTGAGACGGGTGTATATCGGCATGGAGACGGGCCTGGACGAGCTGCTCGCCTTCGTCAACAAGCCGGGCTCTGCGATAGAGTTGCGCAACTTCGTGGAGGAGCTCAAGGGGGCTTCCTTGAGTGTCTGCCTCATCCTGATGGTAGGTCTTGGCGGTCGCGAATACAGGTCTGCGCACGCCCGAGCCAGCCTCGAGGTGTTGAAGAAGCTGCCACTCGATGATTCCGATCTGATCTACCTGTCACCCTTCGTGGAGCAGCCTGGGTCGACGGACTATTCCGAGCGGCGAACGAAGGCCGACCTCACTCCTATGACGGAGGAAGAGACCGAGGCTGAGTTGCAGCGGATGGCACAGATAATTAGACGACTGGATCTCAAGGTCAGTCGATATGACATTCGAGAGTTCATCTATTGAAGAGGATATCCGGTGACTGCCGAAATGAGCGTCGAGCCAACACTACCTGAAGAGATGCGGCCTTCTCGATATATCGAGAAGGTGAGTCTGATCACAGGAGAGATTCTCGATGAAGAGATTCTCCCGAAACAGCTCCTGGTCCAGCAGCATCGTGACTATCACCTGTTGGATATCCATGCCCGCCGCATGATGAGTCGGGTGGTCCGGGAGACGGGCAGTCCCGAGGAGGCCCGCAAGAAGATGCGGCAGCTGCGGCATAAGGGGCGGAGGGCCGCCGAGGTGATTGCGAAGCTGATCGGTCAGCGCGACGTCGCGAAGGTGTCCAAGGCGTTGTTCGGTTTGAAGGAGAAAGAGTATTTCTTCCGTTTCAAGAGACCGTCGGTGACAACAGCGGAGATCACTCAGCGACCGGCTGAGCTCCGTGAGGAAGCTCGGGAGAAGCTGGAGAATCTGTCAGGGAAGGGGCGTCCGGCCTTGCGGGTTCTGTTGACAGGGGGCACGGGCTTCGTCGGCAAGGAGATCATCTGGCAGGCGACTCGAGATGATGACATCGCAGAGATGATCGTGGTCATTCGACCCCGAAAGGTCGTCGATCGCAAGACCGGGGAAGTGGTGCGGGTCCTCAGTCCGGCCGAGCGAGGCGAACGGCTGCTGGATCGACTTTGGCTCGACACTCCCGAGACACGTGCCAAGTTCTCGTTCGTGGCAGGCGACGTGGAGCAGCCCAATCTGGGAATCGCCACCGAGGTTCTGGAGGAGTTGGGACCACGGATCACCCATGTCGTCCACTGTGCGGCCAGTGTCTCTTTCGACGATCCCTATGAGAAGTCTTTCCGTGCCAATGTGACGGGAACTCTGAACGCCCTCCGGTTCTCACACGCTGTGCAATCGATGCCGGGTAGCTCCTTCGTCGCACATCTGGGCATCGAGACCTCCTATATCCACGGCCGCAAGGTCAAGGGTCTGGCTCGGGAGGCAGAAGTGGTGTTTCCTCGAAATTTCTACAACAACTTCTACGAGGCCACAAAAGCGATGGCTTCCTTCGAGACCGAGCGCTTCATGCTGGAGAAGGGGCTCAGGGTCGTTCAACTATGCCCTGCCATCGTCATCGGTGAGACCAAAGCTGGAAACAACCGCGGTGATACCAAGGTGGTCAACGCTCCCGTGAACCTGTTCGGACGGGCCCAGGAGGCTCTCGCGTCCCAGGACGGCAGTTGGATCGCTCGATCCAAGGGGCATATGCTGGCCAAGATGGCATGTGTGTTTCCCGCCGACCCCACTGCGGAGCTCAACCTGGTACCGGTGGACCGGGTTGCGGCCGGGATTCTAGCTGCGCTCAAGAAGCCGGCAGCTGTGGGCGAGAGAATCCATCTGGCTGGGGATCATCGTCTGACTTCCCAGCAGATTGCCCAGATCGTCCAGGAGGAACTGGGCGTCAAGGTGAAGTTGGCGGAACCGACGCTGCATCGAACCGTTACGCTACCGATCGTCACCAAGATCCTGAAGGCTGCCAAGCAGGACAAGATCGCTCATGCGCTCGACAAGCTGGGGACGATCTTCGCTGGCTACAGTGAGTGGGGTCAGCCCATCCACCAGGTCGGCAACGACGTGCGGGTGCTGGGCCTGCCGACGCCCCGTCCCAACACAGAGCACGTCTTCCGGCTACTGTGCCGTCATAACCGCTTCGTGCAGGATTTCGGCAAGGTACACGACCTGGACGAGATCTCTCGCCGGGAGAAAGCCTGGTGGGACTTCATGCTGGGTCTGGAAGAAGAGACCGGTATGCCCGTTGGAGCCATCCCGGCCGACAAGTTCCACACCATGATGGACGATCGGCTCGATACGACAACCTTCACCCTGCTGCGCCGTGGAGAAGCCTGAGCCGGTACTTCGCCCCAGCAACCTCAGTCGAGGTCCTGCGTTAGCGGGGGGTCAGTCTCGCTGCCCGCCCTCATGTCCCGTCCAGGATCGCATGCCGGTGGTAGCCCCCATCAGGTCGGCGAGTCCATCCGACAGGAAGCGGGGAAGGACTCCCTTCAAGAACGGGGTGAGTTTGACAAGCCAGGGCTCCAGGACCAATTCGTGGCGCTTCAAGATCGCCTTCTGTACGTTTTCGGCCAGCTCTTCGGGGCTCAGAAAGGGCATCATCAGAGGAGGTCGGACCCCCTCGAACATCCCGGTGTCGATGTAACCCGGGCATACGGTAGTAACCCCGACGTGCTTGTGGTCCAACTCCGTCATCTCTTGACGGATTGATTCGGTGAAGCCCAGCACTGCCCACTTGCTCGAAGCGTAGGTCGAGCCCCATGGCAGACCGACCAGCGCGGAGGCGCTGGAGATATTCACCAGGTGGCTCTCCCCGGCGGAGATCAGGTCGGGCAGGAAGGTATGAGTCATGGCCACCAGGCCATCGACGTTGACCCGGTAGGTGAAGAGGTGTTTCTCCAGCGGCACGTCGAGAAAGGGGCCACCGAAGACCACTCCGGCGTTGTTGACCAGAATCTCCACGGGGCCGACCGTATCGTGCAGACGCTGTCGAAAGTCCGGCATGGCATCGGTTTCTGTGACGTCCAGGGTGAAGACCGAGCAACGGACTCCATCCTGTTGGAGGGTCTCCTGGGCGCGCTCCAGTTCCGCGGTGTCGAGGTCGGTCAGGACAATCTGGCCACCATCTCGGCCGAGACGTCGAGCGATGGCGAGCCCGATTCCCCGGGCTCCACCAGTGATGAGAATCAGCTTGTCGCGTAGGCTCTTCATGTTCTTGCCTCTCGATCGGGTTGGGTACCGGAGCCATGAAACCTGGCTAATCTCAGGCTAGCACGGAGCGCGGTTCTCCGAGGCAGGAGGTGAGGGGCTGGCGCCGTACGTCGCCCGCGGGTTTCAGCCAGACTCCGGTCTGGAGTCGTCAAGAACTTCGCGTACTTTGTTGGCGAGGCCGTCGGGTGTGAAGGGCTTTTCCAGAAAATTGGTATCCGGATCGAGCTCACCGTGATGGGTCAGCACGTCGTCGCTGTGGCCGGAGACGAAGAGCACCTTGAGGTCGGGCCGATCGGCCAGGACCTCCGTTGCCAGCCTGGCACCGCTCATCCCGGGCATGATGACGTCGGTGAGCAGGAGATGCAGGGGGCCCTGCATCTCAGCCAGCATGCGGAGCGCCTGTTCGCCGTTGGCGGCTGCGATCACACAATAGCCACTTTTCTCGAGAATCTTGCTGGTCAGAGTCCTGACCCCGTCCTCGTCCTCGACCAACAGGATGGTCTCAGTTCCGGGTGACCGTCCGATCTGCTCGGCAACCGGGCGATTCAAGACGCCGGCCTTGTCGATGCGCGGCAGGAAGATCCTGAAACGAGTGCCCTTGTTGGGCTCGCTCTCGACCCAGATGTAACCGCCACTCTGCTTGACGATGCCATAGACCGTGGAAAGGCCGAGTCCGGTGCCCTTGCCCACCTCCTTGGTGGTGAAGAAGGGTTCGAAGATCCTGGACTGATCCTGAGCCGGTATTCCTCGTCCCGTGTCGGTCACCGCCAGCATGGCATAGGGGCCTTCGACCACATCATAGTTGCCGTCGCTGTAGCTGGGATCCAGTTGTCTGTTGGCGGTCTCGATGGTGAAACGGCCGCCATCTGGCATGGCGTCTCGGGCGTTTACCGCCAGGTTGACCAGAACCAGCTCCAGCTGGCTCGGATCGGCCTTGACCCAATCCAGCTCGGGCTCGAGCTTTGTTTCCAGCTCGATGTTTTCGCCGACGAGTCTGCGCAGCATGTTGCTCATGTCGCAGACGATGGTGTTGAAGGTCAGGACCTCCGGCACCATCATCTGTTTGCGGCTGAAGGCCAGGAGCTGGCGAGTCAGCGAGGCGGCTCGGCGAGCGGCTTTGCTGACCTCTTCGGTCTGTATTCGAAGCTCGTCTCCAGGCCTGAGCTCCCTGGCCATGAGCTCGACATTGCCGATGATGACGGTCAGGAGATTGTTGAAGTCGTGAGCGATGCCGCCTGCCAGTTGCCCGACGGCCTCGAGACGCTGTGCGCGGCGCAGACGCTCCTCGCTTTCCACCAGAGCCTCCTGTGCGTCTTTCCAGGAGGAGATGTCCCGCGCCACGCCGAGGACTCCCTTGGGCTGTCGCCGCTCATCCCGAAGCAGCGTCATCTTGACCTCGCACCAGACATGTGTCCCGTCCCTGTGCACGAGCTCGAGGTCGAGGGTTCGAGTGCGGGACAGATCGGTCTCGGCCTCACGCTCGAACCTCAGCTCTTCCAGCAGGGTGTCTCGAGCCATGGGGAAGGACTCGGCGGCGAGGAGTTGGCTGAGATCGACACCGGGAAGCTCGTCAGGCTGGTAGCCGAGGAGTCGTCGAACCGAAGGGCTGACGTAGGTGATCTGCTGGTCGAGGTCCATGGTCCAAATGACGTCGGAAATGGCCTCGGTGAGCAGGAGATAGCGTTCTTCGCTCTGGCGTAACTGCTCCTCGGCCCGCCGGCGCTCGGAGATATCACGGCCCACAGACTGGATCTCGACGAGCCCTCCATCTTCGTCGAAGAGCCCTCGGTCGATCCACTCCTGCCAATGGACGGTTCCATCGGCAGTGAGGACCCGGTGTTCGTCCATGGCCGTCGGTCTCGAAGGCGACAGAGCAGCGATGTTGGCACGCACGAGGTCTCGGTCTTCCTCGTGGCACCGCGGAAAGAGGCTCGTTCCGAGAATCGCATCCCGGGGTTGATCGAAGAAACGGCAGTAGGCATCGTTGACGAAGGTATGAGTACCGTCGGGCAGCCACCTGATGATGAACTCGGTCTGAGTTTCAATCAGACTCCGGTATCGGGCCTCGCTGCGCTTGAGAGCCCGGACCATGTGGCGCTGCTCGGTGATATTGCTGCAGCTGAGGGCGAACGAGCTCAACCGTCCCGCAGTCACAACGGGCCCGACTCTGACCTCCAGGGACCAGATCTGGCCGCTCTGGGAGCGGTACTCGACCTCGCAGCGGTCTGGGACCTTGCGCTCAGCGACCCTCAGAAGACAGTCGGTCAGATCCTGCCGGAAGCGGATCGGCATGAGGGTGGAGAGCTTCTGCCCCCTCATGTCTTCCATCGAAAGGTCGGGGAAGGGGCGGTTGGCGAGAAGGACCACGCCCTGCAGGTCCAGCAGGATGAGGTAATCCGGCGTGTTGTCAAACAGGACCCGCGTGTTGTGATGAACCCAGCCAGCGCCCGAATCGCCCGACTCTGTCGCTGAGCCGAGAGAGAACTGGCCGGTCTTGGCATTCGATCCAGAAGTGAAGTTGCTCATGGTTGCATACCTAGCGTCGCCTTCGTGTCCTCTCGTAGATCTTCCAGGAAGCAGGGAACGCGACAGTTCAGTCGCTTGTCTACCATGCCGCTGTTGGCGCTGCTATGTACTGGTTGACAGACCTCTGGGCATCTCCCCTGCTGAATCCCTCAAGCGCAGACCCGTTCTTCAAACCAACCCGAGTGGAGACCTTCCCTGTCTCCTAGTCGGTTTGAGGCAAAACTTCGCTAGGAGCCCGTTGTAAAGGGCTCGGCCCTGGTCGTCCTTCGGTGCCTACCGAGGTCCTCAGAAGATCGTCTGACCCAGAGCCGAAGCAACGAGCTCGACAGCAATCTTTGCCGTGCGGTTTCGGTGGTCCAGAATCGGATTGATCTCCACCACATCCATCGAGCCGACGGTCGCACTGGCTGCGATCAACTCCATCAAGACATGGGCCTCCCGGTAGGTCAGGCCTCCGGGGACTGGCGTGCCGACACCGGGAGCCTCACTGGGGTCGAGGCTGTCCATGTCCAGACTGATGTGAATCTTCGGGCTTCCGGAGAGACTCTGGATCGCCTGCTTGGCAACCTTTCCGATTCCTTTTTCATCGATCTCACGCATCGTCAAGACCGTCATACCGGTGGCTCGGAGGAGGGCTCTCTCCTCCGGGTCGAGGCTTCGGAGTCCAAGTAGGACAACGTCACGGGCAGAGATCTTGGGGCCGGGTCTGCCGATGTCGACCAGGGTGGGGCTGCCTTGTCCGATGAGTGCCGCCAAGGGCATGCCGTGCAGATTACCGGTCGGTGAGGTCGAGGGGGTGTTGAAGTCGCCATGCGCGTCGATCCACAGCACACCGACTGGCTGGGCTTCGGTGGCGGCTGCCACGGTGCCGAGTGCGATGGAGTGGTCACCACCGAGAAATACTGGAATCGCGCCCTCGGAGAACGCTTCCAATCCGGCTCCATAGACCGTCGTACAGGCCTCCACGACTGCCGGTAGATAGGCCAGGCCGCCCTCAGCCGGCAGCTCATCGCGGACTGGAATCTCGACATTACCGCAGTCTCGAACTCTGCATCCCATCTGCCGCAGATGGTCGTCCAGGCCTGCATATCGCACCGCACTCGGGCCCATGTCGACGCCACGTCGAGACTGCCCGAGATCCATCGGCACGCCGACGATATTGACTGCTTTGTTCAAACCGGCCTCCCTCATCTGCTTGTTCTCTCTGTCGACTCTGGGCGAGGCTACTGGTGAGGAGATTCGGGAAACGAGGCAGCTTCTCGGCGACAGAGGTCTACGGACGCCCGTCCGGGAGTCGAGGGTGGTTTGTAGCAGGCTGTCGAACGGTGTCTACTGCTTCCTCATCCAGATCTCGGTGCCGCCCTTCTCGAAGTGCACCTCATCCATGAGCTGGTTGATCAGGTAGATCCCCCGCCCGCCCTCGGCGTAGAGGTTCTCACCCGAAATCGGGCTGGGAATGTCCTTGGGATCGAAGCCAGGTCCCGGGTCGCGAATGATGATCAGCATGCCCCTGCTTTCGTCACAGGCGACGCAGACCTGGACATTTCGCGAGGGATCCTCCTTACAACCGTGCACGACCGCATTCGCCAGGGCTTCCTGCAGCGCCAACTCGATCTCGTTCTCCTTGCCCTTGGCGCAGTGCATGTCCTGGACCACGGTCATGATCCGATCGACGGCTGGTGTGACCTCCTGGACGGAACCCTGAATCGTCACATTGAGACGCAGGATGAGTTTGTCGGAATCGAACTCGCACCTGGAAGTTGAATCGCTTGGCATGGCAGCCTCCATACCTGATTTTGGCTCTGGCGTAAGCTGCCGTCATTATCGCACGAAGAAGGACGAGAGAGCCGATCGTAGCTTCGGTCTCGACTTCGCCAACCGGATTCCTCGGGATTCCTGGAGTAATCCCGAGGAATTTTCAGACCCTACAAAGCGTCATTATAGATAGGGACTGATCAGTGGGCCGCGGTCAGGGTGCAGAATCGAGCCCACGGAACCTGCTTCGGTTGGCGTCGCCGAAGATGCGAGCCGTGCCAGGTCAAGGCCAACTGAGATCCGTAGGGTGAAGATGAACGGCGCTCGCGGGAGGTGAGCTTCCAGTGGAGCCGAAGGTCAAGGGGGTCGAGCAAGAGGGTCGAGCCGTGCAGTGTTCGCTCGCCGACAAGCAGCCGGTCTCGATGGACGATGAGAAGACCCCATTGGAGGAGATCGGCGAAGACGAGGGACATCAGGATCCAATTCGCATCTACCTTCGGGAGATGAGCTCGGTCGCTCTCCTGGACCGAGAAGGAGAGGTGGCGATCGCTCGGCGTATCGAGGTTGGAGAGCGGATTCTCTATCGGTCCCTGGCCGTGAATTTGTTCCTTCTGGACCGTCTGTTGACGACCTGTCACCTGGCCGCTCTCGATGACTCGGCGGCAACGCACCGACCGCAGGAGTCTCTCGAAGGCTCTGTAAAAGTGCCGGCGTTACCTGGCATTCGTCGATTGATCTGGCATTTCCGTCGTCTCTCCGAGGTCGAAGAGTCGATCGACAGACTCCGTTTGCAGCAGCAGGGGATGGATCGGGAGGCAGCTCGATTTAAGGAGTTGGAGAGGGACATCGATCGCTGGGCTGGTAGGGCGGCGATCGAAATCCATCATATCGACCTTCCCGTGGGGACCCTGAACGGCCTGGCCGAGCTGCTCAGCGCCATCGATCGAGAGTACTCTCGTGCCGCCCTCGGCGCTCGCAGAGCGGTCAAGGCTCGCCGATCTGAGACCAGCAGAGAGCTCCAGGCGCTGCATCGCCGTCGCATCGACAAGTATCGGCGTCTCCAACCTCAGCTGGACCGACGGTTCGGCTCGAGCTGGCAAGAGATCAGGCAGATCGTCGAGCAGGTGAGCCGCGGCGCAGAGATCGCCGAGCGGGCGCGGGAGGAGCTGATCGTCGCCAACCTCAGGCTCGTAGTGTCGGTCGCAAAGAAGTACACACGCCGGGGACTGAGCTTTCTCGACCTGATCCAGGAAGGCAACCTCGGCCTCTTGAGGGCTGTGGCAAAGTTCGAGTATCGACGGGGCTACAAGTTTTCGACCTATGCCCATTGGTGGATTCGTCAGGCCATCACGCGGGCATTGGCAGATCAGTCCCGAACCGTGAGGATTCCTGTCCACATGATCGAGACTCTCCATCAGTTGAGATATGCGGAACGCTCTCTGGTCCAGGAGTTGGGCCGGGAGCCGTCGGTAGAAGAACTTGCCGCGCAGATGACCCTGCCGGTCGCCAAGGTGAGAATGCTCCGCAAGGTGGCCAAACAACCGATCTCCCTCGAGGCACCGGTGGGAGATGATGAGGACGCGCAGTTTGGAGATTTCTTGGAGGATCGAGCCGCAGAGTCGCCGCTGGAGAGCACCATAACCACAAGGCTTCGTGAGCAGACAACCGACGCTCTGAGGATGCTCAGTCCACGAGAAGAAAGGGTACTGCGGATGAGATTCGGTGTCGGCGATTCCGATACCTATACCCTGGCCGAGGCGGGACTGCAATTCGACATCACCCGTGAACGCGTACGGCAGATTCAGGCCCAGGCACTGGCCAAGCTGAATCGCGACCAGCGGGCAGCCAAGCTGCGACAGTACGTTACGGACTCCTACTCAGGTCGAAGTGCTGATAGAGAGGCCCGTCGGTGAACCCCAGCTTCCGGTAGTAGGGTCGAGTGCCGACGGCTGAGATGACCGCCAGGTCCCTGTAGCCGGCTTCAGCGGCGATCTCCTTGGCTCGCGTGATGAGATTCCGGCCGAGGCCGAGGTGTTGGGATCGAACACCCCGCTTCTGTCCAATAGTCGCTAGGGCGCCGTAGACATGAACTTCCCGAATCATGGCGCTGCTGTCGATCTCGGGGATCTGGACCGAGCCGCCCGGTAAGGATAGCCGCAGGAAGGCGGCGATCCGGTCTTCGTTGGTGACGAATTGAAGAAAGACCTCACGGCCGATGGAGGTGTCATAGCCCAGTCGATGCAAGGTGAGTCGGTCGAGATCCACGCCTCGGTGACGGATCTCCCGGGCTCGGATGTCCCGACTCTCGAGGCCACGATGTCGGATCTCTGCTTCGACCACCTCCCGAAGATTGGTAATCTTGTTGCCTACCACGATGTCGGTTCCTGGAATGTCGCGGATGACCCGGCTGAGCCGGCAGTACTCGGGAATTCGCGTCAGACATTCGGTGAGTACCCACGTCAGTTCGCTCTGGGAATAGGGGCTCCACTCCTGACGCTGGTAGTACCCCATCAGTTCGGCGCTGTCGACAAGGCTGCACGGGTAGATCTTCAACTCGTCGGGCCGGAAATCGGCGTCGTCGAACAGGCGTTCGAAGTCTTCAACGTCGAGCTCGGGTGTGGATCCGTACAGATTGGGCATCCAGTGAGCGTGGATCTTGAATCCAGTCTGCCGGAGCACAGCCGTGGCCCTACGAGTGGCCGCTACATCGTGGCCTCGACGGTTGAGGCTGAGGACCCTATCGGAAAGGCTCTGATAGCCGATCTGGACCTTGGTAGCGCCGAGGCGACGGATGCGTAGGGCCTCCTCCAGTTCGAGGTTGTCGGGGCGGGTTTCGACGACCAGCCCTACGCACCGGGCGTAGGCCGACTCGTTCTCGGTCTGAGCCAGTGCTAACGAATCCCAGTCGGCCTCCTCGAGTTCCTGGACGGTCGGGTCCAGTTGGTGCCAGATATCGGTGACGATGGTGTTGTATGTGCGCTCCATACGTCGGCCATCGACCTGCTCTTTCAACTGACGGTAGTCGAAGGGTGCTGTCGGGGTGGTCGAGTAGGGTGTGCGTGTCTCTGGAGAAAAGGAGTTGAGGGCGTCGAAGCATCTTTTGACGAACCAGATCTGATAGGTCTCCGGATACGAAGACCAGGTGCCGCCCAGCAGGATGACCTCGGCTTTGTCCACATGGTGGCCCGTATTGTGGTAGGTAAGGAGCCGGGACAAGCTCTGATTGAAGGGGTCGAACCGATGCTGGGCGGCACGCTGTGCGCCGGGTTCGTCCGACAGGTAGCTCTTGGGCATTCGCACATCGCTCGGACAGAAGATGCATTTTCCGGGGCACGGATACGGTTTGGTGAGCACGGTCACCGGGGCGACACCGCTCAGTGTCCGCATCGGCTTCATACGCAGCTTTTCGACAAAGGGGCGTTCGTCCAGGCCCCAGGCGAGCTTGCGATTCAGATAGCGGAAACCCTGAATGATCTCGCTCTTGGAGAAGAAGCCCGAGCCATCCTTGGGATGTCGTCGTAGGACCGACTCGTAGCTAGCCTGGTCGAAGGAGTCCAAGCCCTCGATCTCGGAAATGAGGGCGACCAACTGCGCCTCGTAGGTCTCGGGGGCGAACTGAAAGCCGGAATCCTGCAAGTCTCCTCCTACGATGAATCGGTGGACGATGACAGCACTGAACCGTATCAATCGGAGCTTCTATCGGCACCTGAGCGCTGGTTTCAAGCACACACGCACAATCCCTGACCTGGTTGGAGGCGGGCTGTATCCACGTTTCAAGAGCGCCGCCCCACAGCCGGCATCTCGCTCAGCGTCTCTATTCTAGATGTTGGATACGGCAATGAGCGGTTCTTGCCATTTCTGGAGAGCGTTCTCCAGGGTGCGATTCTCGACAGTTACACGGTTCGCAGCACCACCTGAGATCCGTGGGTATAATCGGAAAGTGGTTTTCGCACGTTGACCCGCACCTGGCCTGAGAAGTCGGGTGCCTGCTGATTGCCCCCGAGTCTTGGTCCGATGACCGATAACGGAATCTTCATGCTGAGCATTTTGATCAGCCTGGCCCTTCTGGGCATGCTGATCGTGTTCTTCATACGCGCGCGGCGCCTTTCTCGCTCCCTGGAAGACCAGACCAGAGAGATCAGGACCCTGTTGAAGAGAATCCATCGGATCGATGAAG
The DNA here is from genome assembly GCA_030597375.1 of Acidobacteriota bacterium. GTDB lineage: Bacteria > Acidobacteriota > Thermoanaerobaculia > Multivoradales > JAHEKO01 > JAUVRX01. The sequence continues at coordinate 17,278 of JAUVRX010000001.1, read as the reverse complement.
AGCTCAACTTCGTTCTCGACTTCATTCGTGAGTTGCCGCACCTGACCGGGGAGTTGAACAATCAGATGAACCCCAGGGGCATCCCGGAAGTTCTGATGAACGTGGTAATGCGTACCTTCCAGCCTGAACAGGCCGTCATTCTGCTGCGACGCAAGCGCACCCTGGCGCAGCCCGACCGGGACAAAGAGTTCATCGCGGCAGCGGTGGCTGCGCCCAGATCAACCTTCGATCGCGGAATGGTCGTAGCCATGGGTGAGGGTGACCTCGGATATGTGGCGCAGCAGCATCGTGTCCTGGACGGAACCGAGTTGGAGCGAGAAGCCGCACCGCACCGGAATGTGCGCGCCAAGGGCGTGTCGGCGTTTCGACCCGATCTGGCCTCTCCCATGACCATTGACGAGCGCACTCTCGGAGTGATGGCTCTCCGGCGGCCCAACAAACAGAAGCCGTTCAGCAAGGACGTCTTCAGGGTGGTTGCCCAGATGGGGGCCTTTGCCCTGAACAACCTCCAGGCCTATGCCGAGGTCAAGTCGGTGGCCGACGTCGACCCGCTCACCAAGATCTGGAACAAAGGAGTCCTGAACTTCAGATTGGGTGAGCTGGTATTCGACGCTGAGGAGAACAAGCTGAATCTGGCGGTATTCCTGTTCGACATCGATCATTTCAAGAACTACAACGATGTCAACGGGCATGTAGCAGGAGATCGCTTGCTGCAGACTCTGGCTCGTCTGGTCAAGGAGCAGGTCCGGATCGACGACATCTTCGGACGTTTCGGTGGCGAGGAGTTCCTGCTCATCCTACCCGGCAAGAGCAAGTCGCAAGCCAGGATCACCGGCGAGAAGATCCGCGCCGCTATCGAGGCCTACGATTTCCCCTTCGGTGACAAACAGCCTCTCGATCGGCTGACGATCAGTGGCGGTGTTGCCTGCTTTCCCCAGGATGGGCGCAACAGCTCCGAGTTGATCCGCGCCGCCGATCAAGCCCTCTATCAGGCCAAGAGGGCTGGTCGGAATCGGGTGATGGCAGCTGGGGCGGTAGTCCTGGCCGGCTAGACTGCTGGAGCCCGCCTGAAGAGACATTTCACAGGTAGGTGCTGTCGATGATCGGGCTCGAGATCGCGGCGCTGGTGTGCCTGGCGTTCTGGGTCGGCCTGGCGCTGGACCGTTCTCGAGCCTGGCCCGGAGAATCGGTTCTCCCGAAGGCCGGGGAGCAGAGCAGTGGACATCCGACCAGCTCGGTCTGCGCCGTGGTTCCGGCTCGAAACGAGGCGATCACACTGGCGCGAACCTTGCCTTCTCTCCTGAATCAGCAGTCCATCGACCTGGTGGTCGTTGCCGACGACAGCTCCGAGGACGCGACACCCGAGGTGGTTCATCGGCTGGCTGAAGCTTCGAAGCGGGGCGAGGCGCTGCGCTGGGTCGAGGTGCCCGCTCTGCCAACAGGTTGGAGTGGCAAGGTCCACGCCATTGCCTACGCGACTGCGTGGCTCCTGGAGTCGGAGTCGGATCGAAAGGCTTTCGAGCCTGGTTGGTGGCTGTTCAGCGATGCGGATATTGAACATGACTCGAGCACGGTAAGGGATCTCATGGCCCGCGCGGAGTCGGTGGAGCAGGGGGGACCCTTCGATCTCGTCTCCGTAATGGCCAGACTGCATACCGAAAGCTTCTGGGAAAGGCTCCTCATCCCACCGTTCGTCTTCTTCTTTCAGCTGCTCTACCCTTTTAGTCGAGTGAGGGATTCGAAGTCGTCTGTCGCCGCTGCTGCGGGTGGGTGCGTTCTGGTTCGGCGGTCGGCTTACGAGGCTGCTGGAGGGCATGCGGCGATGCGTGACGCTCTCATCGACGATGTGGAGCTGGCCAGGCTGATCAAGGCTTCGGGTGGACGGATCTGGCTGGGTCTCGATGAGGACATCCGCTCGATCAGAGCCTATCGCGGTCTCGGTGAGTTGTGGCAAATGGTGGCAAGGAGCGCCTACGTGCAACTGCGCTACAGGGTCGATCTCCTGTGTCTCGTGATCCTGGGACTTGCTGTCGTCGTGGTCGCACCGCCTTTGTTGATCGGAGCTGCAGGAGTCCAGGCCGCCAGCGGCTCCGCTCCGGCTGCTATCAGCTTGCGGACCCTCACCTGGGCGAGCCTGGCTTGGCTGCTGCAGGCCAGGGCGCTTCTGCCATCGGTCCGGCACCATCGAGTCCCAGCAGTGTACTGTCTGACCCTGCCGGTCGCAGGCGGGCTTTACGCGCTCATGACATTGTCCTCGGCCTGGTCGCACTTCTCAGGCAGAGGTTCACGCTGGAGGGGGCGTTCCTACCTCTTCCCAGGAGACAGGGATTCGGGCGCATGAATCCCGCGGGTCAGGGTCAATCGCGGCCGATTTCGTCGTTCGATAGTCGGAAGATCAGGGTTGTTCGGCCCGCCGTGATCTGGTCGCCTGGTAGGAGTTGGCTGTAGCGGATACGGTTGCTGTTCAGAAAGGTGCCGTTGCGGCTCTCGAGGTCCCTGACGAAGAACTCGGACCCGAAGGCCTCGATCTGGAAGTGGGTGGTGGAGACCGAAGGGTCGGCGAGGTTGACGTCGGCCTCTTTGCGGCCGAATGATGTTCGAGCGCGAACGATGGGTCGACGCTCCTCTCCGGGCCGTGCCCCCAGGATCAGAAGATAGGGCTGGGTCTCCAGATCGAGAAAAGGGGAGGGCAGCTCTGTCTTCTCCGTCATGAGCTCGGTTCCGGTAGTCGTGGAAGCGGCTTGCTCAGTACGGCTGTCCGTTTGGGCGGGCTCCAGCTCGTCCATGATCGAATCCATCATCAGGGCGGGCTGGAAGACCGTATCGGCCGGGTTCACACGATCGGGTGGTGAGAAGCCTGGCGTTCCGGGATTTGCCTGGCTGTCTGGCTCGATCTCGATCTCGTCGAGCAGGTCGGCGGTCTTCGAGCCGAGACTCTTGGGTCTGTTCTCATCATCGCGATGCCCGGTCGCCTGGTCAGTCCTGTGAGCCGGCGAGCCGCAGATCGGACATCTCCATTCGGTGCGGGTGCCATCGCCTTCAGGTGGTGAAAAGGGATATTCGCAGTTGTCGCAGGTGACTTCCATGATCGCCTACTCCTTCCAGCGCAGTCGCAGATCACCGCTCTTCCGGTTCAGGGTGACTTTCAGGACCCGCTGGGCGCCGGAGGTGAAGTGACTACGGATGCTTCTCGAAGTTTCTAGGGCCTGGGCCGGCACAGAGACCCTGACCTCGAGGGAGTGCTGACCCTCAGGCACCGGGATGATGGCCATGACGTCCTTGCCCTTGGCCCAGGCTATGGGGTTGATCGGTCGCTTGAGCGGCTCGGACCACACCACCTCGCCGTCGACGAGTACGGACAAATGGGCTTTTTCGTTCCTGTGACGGTAGTGGAGCTCGACCACCGAGACAACTGGCGCACGAGATCCAGAGCTCTTCGAGACTACAGCTGTCGAGACTGGACCGGTTGCAGCGGCAGAGGTCTCGCTGACCGGCTGGCTGAACAGAGTCACGGGGCGACTGGGCGAATCCTCGGGCCCGGCGACCTGGGACTGAGATGCCACGGGCTTTGGTGAGGTGCTCTGCGCCTCCGTCGAGGGCTGCGGACGGCTTCCTGGCGCCGCCCGTGGAACCCCGGCGGGCACGGCTTGGATGTCGCTGTGCGGAGGGTCTGGTAGGGCTTCAACCGATCTTTCGACGCGCACCTCTTGGGGTTGGAACCGGGTGCCAAAGTCGGGAATGTGAAGCTGTTTCTCCGTGGTGGTGGGAATTGCCGCCGGCTTCCCCAGGGCTCGTATTCCCAGCCAGGTGAGAGCTGCCACGAGTCCGAGCCCTACCGCTCCGTAAGCCAGCCATGCAAGCCACCGCCGTTGCCTGGAAGGTGACGTGATCTCTTTCTGGAGAGCGATTTCGGCCGTGGCGTGAGGTGACTCGATCTGTTGGGTGACCGGCGGAAAAACCTGCATCTCGGCAGTGCTGAGCCGTACGGTCTGCGAGGAGGTCACGCTTGCACTGGATCCAGGAACGGCCTCGATGGATCCGGGGAATTGCAGGATCTCATGGGTCTTGGAGCGTGCTTCCGGAGCCGCCGCATCCAGATCCTCCGAGGACTCGTCCTGCAGTAGCTCCTGAAGCTCGGTGAGTGCCTGGGCGAACTCCTCACCGGTCTGATAGCGGCTGGCGGCGTCTTTCTGCAGGGCACGCTCGGTGATGGCGACGAGCAATTGGGTAGCCGGCGATCTGGGGAGCTGCATGGGGCGGGGGTCCACCTTGAGGATCTTGTAGACCACTTGGACGAGGGAATCACCGGGGAACGGCAGGATTCCGGTCAAGCACTGATATAGCACGGCGCCCAGCGAGAAGAGGTCGGATCGGCCATCCAGGGGCTCGTCCCGGACCTGCTCAGGGGACATATAAGCCGGCGTGCCGAGAACATGGCCGGAGGTCGTGTGGGTCTCGGTCATGATCTTGGCGACACCGAAATCGGATACCTTCGGCCGCCCTTCCTTCTCGATCAGGATGTTGGAGGGTTTGATGTCCCGATGGATTCGGCCCTTCGAATGGGCGTAGTCGAGGGCACGGGCCACCTGAGCCAGGATCTCCATCGTGCGGCCACCGGAAAGGCGGCCCTTCTCTTCGAGATGGCTGCGTAGGGAACGACCCTGTACCCACTCCATGGCGATGTATGGCAAGCCGGTCTTCGGGTCGCTCGCGGCATCATAGACGCGCACGATGCCGGGATGTGAGAGCTTGCCGATGGCTCGGGCCTCCAGTAGGAACCGACTCTCGAGCTCCGACTGTTCCCGGGTATCCAACGTCCAACCCTTGAGCACGACTTTGAGTGCGATCTGGCGATCCAGATTGGGGTCGTGAGCCAGGTAAACGCGGCTCATCGCGCCGGCGCCGAGCTCCCCGACGATTTCGTATCTGCCAATCTGTTCCAACATTTCGACCCGCACTTGCGCTCCTCGTGACCTCAGCCGCGATCAGCAAGTCGATAGTGATCGACCCGACGTCATCACGGTAGAGGGTTTTGTCTATCCCCATCAAGGGAATTCGCCACATAGGGCCTCTTCGAGGACTTCCTGGCTGGACGAGAAATTCAGGGATCCGACCGGGAGGTGCGACGAAAAACGACGCAGAACCTCTCGGCGTCATGGTTCCAGTCGTCATACCGCGCCACCAATTCGAAGCCCGTTCGACTGATCTCCTCGATCAGGTCGTCGGGTGGAATGCCGTGGCCGCCGCGCTCTGGAACGCCACGCAGGCGTCGCCAATGCTCCTGGGGGGTGATGTCGATCACCGCCAGGAGTCCTCTGGGTCGTAGTGCTGCATGAATGCTGGCCAGCACGGCTGGTGGGTCGACGAAGTGGTGGTACACCAAGCGCAGCAAGATGGCGTCGCAGCAGCCATCTGGCAGGCCAGTGTCCCGCTGATCACCGAGCACCACGGTGATGTTGGAGAGTCGGGACAGCGCCACCTTGTCTTCGATCTTTCGAATCTCGTCCTGGTCCACCTCGGTGGCGAACACGTGGCCCGAGTCGCCGACCCGCTCGGCGAGGGCTATGCTCCAGTCGCCGTCGCCGGCGCCGACGTCGGCGACCTTCATCCCAGCCTCGATGGCAAGGGCCTCGGCGAGTCTGTCGATCTCCTCAGCCGAGGCGCGGTCTGTCCCACAGGCAGCAAGAAGCAGGGCCGGAATCAGGACGGTCGTCTTCTGGAGTCGGGCGAAAGACCACATCGTTGTCCATGATACGCGTTGGCGTCGGCAAAGATTCGACTCGGGGCCCGATAGTGCCCATTTGGATCGGATACGAGCCCGTGGACAGCTCTCCACGCTCACGGCCATGGGCGCATGAGCGTGGAGAGCTGTCTGCAGGGTCGCGACCGTCGAGCTTGAAGGCTATTGCAGGACGACCAGCGTCACGCGTCGGTTCATCGCCCGACCTTCTGAGGTGGCGTTGTCCGCTATGGGCGCGGTCATACCGTAGGAGATCACCGACATGCGGTGCAGAGCCATGCCTCCGGTCTGACTCAGGTATCGGCGGACCGCCTCGGCCCGACGCTCACCCAGAATCATGTTGTAGGCGTCGTCACCCACCGAGTCGGTGTGTCCCTGAATCTCGATGAATACGTTCTCGTCTCTCGCTCTGAGCTCGCTGACGAACTGGTCGAGCGCCGCCATGCCATCAGCTGAGAGCGTGGACTGATTGAAGGCGAAGCGAACCTTGTCGTCGGAAAGTACCGTCTCATAGAGGAACTTCCCTTCGGCCAGCAGACCTGCTGCGATGGCGCGATCCAGCGCATCCTGAGCGGTCTGAGAGATCTCGACGATCTCCTGCTGCTGCAGATCCAGGCGCGTCTGATTGCTCTCTACCTGCCCTTCGATTCCGTCCATCCTCTCCGTCGAGGTGGCAGTATGCGTGTCGAGCTCGGTCCTTACATATTTCTTGCTGGCACATCCACTGGCCACCAGCGCCGTCAGCAGGACGGCTGGCAAAATCAAGCGATTCCAGTTCTGTTTCACGGAGTGTCTCCTCGAGTTTTGTTGGCTAGCTCTTCGCGGGGCCGACGTGCTTGCCGCTCCTTGGTTGCATGTCGATGTTGCCCCGAAAGTTGGCGCCCTCTTCCAGCACCACCCGGGGAGCGACGGCGTTGCCCTCGACTCGGCCCGTCTGGCGCACGACTACTTTTTCGTCGCCGTAGAGATTGCCGTTGACCTGGCCCTCCACGAAGACGGTCTTGCAGTGAATGTCGGCCTTGACGCGGCCTTTGGGGCCTATGGTGACGGTGTTCTGTCGAAAAGAGATCTCACCATCGATTTGCCCTTCGATCAGGACATCCTCTTCACCCGAGATGTTTCCCTTGATCGAGATCGAAGGGCCGAGCACCGCTTGACGGGATGACGTAGCCACGGCTGGGCGGCTGGGCGGTGATGCTTGTGGCTCGGGCTGGGACTGCGACTCTGAATCCGACTGGGGTTTGTTCCACACCTTGATTGGTCCTCCTGAGACGGGTTGATTGCGTACAGTTCTCCCGGTTGTGGAGCCTACTCCAAAAGCAACCTTCATGCCAAAGGCAAGGCAAGGAGCTATCTCACATCGAATCAGGGACTTGCGTCACGAGCTTGGATCAGGACCGCGTCGGGCTCTCCCTGGTAAGGGAATTGTTCCCCGGTTTGGCGGGAATGGTCTCATCTGGGTCAGGAGAGGGGAAGTTTTCCCTGGTGCTATCCTTGCCACTGCTGAATCGGCTCGGTCTGATGGTCATTTGTCAACGGATGAGCAGATCGTGAAGGGGTGCTTGATGACTCGGGACAAATTGAAGGTGTTGGTGGTCGATGATGAGGCGGCGATGCGAGAGGTTCTGGAAATGCGCCTCAAGCAGTGGGGGTTCGAGGTCGTTCTGGCCAAAGATGCGACCGAGGCCCAGGCGATCGCCGAAAGGGAAGATCCTGATGCCGTCATCTCCGACCTGGTCCTGCCGGACCGCTCAGGCCTGGATCTCGTGAAGAGCCTACATGAAGGCGATGCGAATCGGCCGGTGATCATGATCACCGCTCATGGGGCAGTCGACATCGCTGTCGAAGCCATGAAGCTCGGCGCCATGGACTTCCTGACCAAGCCGATCGACTACGAAAAGCTGAAGTCGACGTTGTTGGGTGCGAAGCACGAGCTGGAGAGGCGAGTCCGGGTGCAGCACCTCGAACAGACGCTGGCCGAAGGCGCCGGCCTCGGCTCGTTGATCGGGGAGTCGAAACCCCTGCGTGAGGTCTACGAGCTTTTGAGGGTGCTGGGAGAGAGCGACGCCTCGGCCATCATTACGGGCGAGAGCGGCACCGGCAAGGAGCTGGCCGCCCGCACCGTACACAGTCTGAGCGCCAGGAGTGCAGGCCCGTTCATCGCCGTCAATAGCGCTGCGATTCCAGAGGGAATCACCGAAAGTGAGCTGTTCGGTCACGAAAGGGGTTCCTTCACCGGTGCCACGAGTCCGCGACCAGGCTACTTCGAGCTCGCAGATGGGGGCACACTCTTCTTGGATGAGATTTCCGAGATGCCCAGCGCTCTGCAGCCCAAGCTCCTCCGAGTGGTGGAAGACGGCAGGGTCCGGAGAGTCGGGGCCAGGACCGAGCGGTTGGTGGATGTAAGAGTCCTGGCCGCTACCAACCGGGATCCGGCCTCAGCCCTCGATGCCGGACTCCTGCGTCGTGATCTGTACTATCGCCTGTGCGTTTTCACTGTCGAGATGCCACCGTTGAGATCCAGGCCCGAGGACATCTCCCTGTTGGCGCAACACTTCATCACGCAGTTCAATTCCAAGCACGGGTCCTCGGTGGAGGGAATCTCGGACGCCACCCTGGAGCGGCTGTGCGCCTACGACTGGCCCGGTAATGTCAGGGAGCTCCGCAACGTCATCGAACGGGCCATCATCCTCTCACGACAGGGTTGGGTGGAGACGGTTCACCTACCTCCCTTCATTCGGGGGGACGAGATCGAGAACCAGAAGGGGCTCGTGCTTCCCGAAGGCATCACGGTGGCGGAGGCCGAAAAGAGGCTCATCCTCCAGACTCTGGAGCGGGTGGGGAACAACAAGGCGGAGGCCGCTCGGTCGCTCGGAGTCGACGTCAAGACCATTCGGAACAAGTTGCGCGCTTGGGGCATGACTGGAAAAGACCGATGAAGGTCACCGGCAGGATAGCCACCGGAACCGGGATCGCTGTGGTGCTTCTGTTGGGAGTGCTAGCCTGGGATCTGGCAACCATCAGAAAGCTCGCCGAGGTAGCGCAGGAGCTTTCACAGGTCAGGTTCCGGACCTCGGTACTGGCCCTGGAACAGGATGGTCTGCTGAATCGCATCGACGAGTTCACTCGCAAGTACTCGGTTACCGGGGACGAAGCCTACGACCAGCGTCTGCGAGAGCTGCATGAGTCCTTCGCAGGACAATTGGCCGAGATGTCCGCCTTGCGTCTGTCCGACGAGGAGCGTACCGAGGTCGGCAGACTGAACAGCCTCTGGGCCGGCTACTGGAGATCGGCGACGGCCTTTCAGGGACCTCCAGAGGAGAGGGAATCCAACTATCGGGCGCGCGTGGATGAGTTGCTGGCCAGATTGGACGAGCTGCAGCAGCAGGTTCGCCGGGTCGATGACGCGGCTCAGATGGCGGTCTCTCGGGTGGCCGAGCGGTCGGCACTCGCCAGCCGGCAGGCGGAAAGGGTGTCCTGGGTGGTGGTGTCCGTCGCCATGACTGTGAGCCTGGTGATTCTATGGCTCACGGTGCGATCGATTCAGAGACCTCTGAAACGGCTAGCGGGGGGCACCCGGGCCGTAGCCGATGGCGATCTCACCCTGCAGCTCGACAGCTCCGGGAATGACGAATTCGGCATACTGGCAGAGAGCTTCAATCAGATGGTTCGGCGACTCGCCGAGCTGGATCAGGTCAAGAAGGATTTCCTCTCGCATGTCTCCCACGAGCTCAAGACGCCCCTGGTTTCCATGCAGGAGACGAACGAGCTCCTGCTGGAGGAAATCCCAGGACCCCTGAACGACAGACAAAGGCGCTTCCTGACGCTCAACCTGGAGAGTAGCCTGCGCCTCTCATCGATGATCTCGAGGCTGTTGGACCTGTCGCAGTTGGAAGCGGGCGTCATGGAGTACGAGCTCCGAAGACATGATCTGGTGGACATCGTCACGACCGCAGTGAACGGCTTCGAGGCCCGTTCTCGAGAGGTACAGGTCGGCATCGAGTTGATCCAGCCGGAGCATCGGGTCCCCGTGGATTGCGACCACGACCGGATCATCCAGGTAGTTGGCAATCTGGTCGACAACGGACTGAAGTTCTCCTCTCCGGGTGATTCGATCGAGATCGCCATTCACCCATTCCAGATTGCCAACTCGCAGAAGGGCGTTGCGTTCGTCGAGGTCAGGGATCGAGGACCAGGGGTCCCAGACGAAGAGAAGGAGCGGATCTTCGAGCGTTTTTATCAGGTGGCCGGAAAGAAGTCTGAAGGTGGGGATAGGGGAGTGGGGTTGGGCCTGGCGATCTGCCGTGAGATCATCGAGGCTCATGGGGGTTCCATTAGCGTCAGGGATCAGGAGGGCTGGGGAAGCATCTTCTCCTTCACCCTCCCGGTCGCGGAGTGATCAGGGGACCGTGGTGATTGCCAAAAGAATAGGCTGGATGGTGTTGATCTCGTGGGTAGCCTGGAGCTGCGCCAGCGTCGTGCGGCAGGCTGACGACCTGTTCGAAGCCGGTGAGTACACACAGGCCGCGAGAGCCTATGAGTCCTACCTCTCGTCTGACCCGGAGGCCGGGCCAGCCACCTCCCGAGCTCTGTATCGGCTGGCCGTGACCTATGGTTCGTCGGCTAGCTCTCTGTACGATCCTGCGAAGTCCGTGAGGGTACTCGAGCGCCTTCTGGCGGAGGACCCAGATGGGGAGTACTCGCTGGCGGCCCAAGCGATGCTGGACCTGCATGAGGAAGTGGTCAGTCTTGGAGCTGTGATGGCTTCCCGTCGCCAGCTCATCCAGGCGCTGCTTGCCGAGCTCTCGAGGCTTCAGGAGGATCTTGCCAGGACCGAATCGGAGGTCGGCTACAAGAACGATGAAGTTCAGGGTCTCGAGGAGCGCATTCAGCACCTCCGTAGTGAGGTTGCCCTGCTGTCCAGATACCTTTCAGAGCGCGAGGTAGAGCTGCAGCAGCTCAAAGAGATCGACCTGGAAGCGCCACCGTTTTGAGGCGCCAGGTATTGAAACCTCTTGCCGGGCTTTCTATGATCTACGGACTGGGCTGGAACTGATTCGGCATACCCTTGCCGACGAGGAGTCCGTCCAGGAATCCAACCTCGAGGCAATTGTCATGAATCGATCTACTTCGTTTGTGCTCGCAGCCAGCTTGTTGTCGACGGTCTGGGTCATGGCATGTGGACCCAAGGAGACTGCTGAACCCGTGAAAGAGGAAGTTGTGAGCCAGGAGCCCTTGCCCAATGGAATCCTGGTGTCCCTCGCCGTGCTGGACAAGGATGCCGACGGCAAGCCCCTGCCACAGCCTGCACGGTTGGGCATCTTGACTGCCGGTGACAGAGGCTGGACCTATCGATTCCTCGAAGATCCCGATAGCAACGTCTTCCACAAAGCGATGGCCTACAGTTCCGGAGCCGGGTCCGACGGGGTTCTCACTTTCGGTGGAACTCGGGCGGTGGTCAAGTACCTGGTTGGGGGTGTCGACCCGACTGTGATCTGGGAGGCGGACTTCGGCGGTAAGTTCAGCCGAATGCGGGATGCCGAGGTGGCCGACATCTTCGGGGATGGACTGGCCTCGATCGCCGTGGCGACCCACGATCAGGGCGTCGTGGAAGTGCTGCGGCCCGATTCAGAAGGTGGATTCACGGTTGAGGAACTGGATCGGGAAGCGAACACCTTCGTTCATGAGATCGAAATCGGAGACCTCGACGGCGACGGGGTTCTCGAGGTCTATGCTACCCCGAGTGAGCCCAACAAGATGGACGGTACGCCACAGCCGGGCAAGGTTGTGCGCTACATCCCCGCGGCGGACGAAGGTAGAACGGTGGTGGCGGATCTAGGTGACCGGCACGCCAAGGAGATCCTGGTGGCCGACGTCGACGGTGATGGCACCGATGAGCTCTACGTCTCGGTAGAGGCGGTCTCGGGCGGCGACGTCGAGATTCGTCGATACGATGCCGACACCGATCCGACTGGCGGCACGGTGATCGCGGTCTTGGATGACACCCTTTGCCGATTCCTGACCGCCGGGGATGTCGATGGTGATGGCGACAAGGAGATCGTCGCTGGGGCATTCAAGAGCGGTCTCTGGCTGCTCAGACCCGGTGAGCCGACCTGGTCTGTAGAGTCCATCGACAAGGACTCGTCGGGATTCGAGCATGCGGCGATCCTGACCGATCTGGATGAAGACGGCGTCGATGAGCTGTACGTCGCCAGCGACCGAGACGGCGAGATCCGTCGCTACGTCTGGCATGACGGCCTTGCCGAGCGCCAGGTCATTCACCGCTACACAGACGGGCTGAGCCGATTCACCTGGAATCTGATGCCAGTGTCGGTCTCTTCGCTGCCGTAGATCCGAGCCCCTCCGCGAGCCCAGAGCGGCTGGCCATGAACGGCGACACCAGCAGATCCCGAAGGCGCGTGCGGGAGCTCACCGAGAGTGCCGGTCCGGGGGAGGCATCCCAGGCCCCAGGGTTCGCCGCCGGGCCTGATCAGGAGCCGAGGTCGAGAATCGAGGCGCCTGGGATCGAGTGGCGCACCACCTCGCGGGCGAGATTGACCCACCGATTGCAGCTGTCCAGAATCGCACTGTCGGCTGTAGCCACGACGTGAGGGGACTCCTTCAGGAGTCGATCGGTCTGGTCTGTGAGCTCCACCCGCCACGGCGAGTCGGCCGCCGCGACAACTTCCTCGATCAGGCTCTTGAGGCGACCACTGTTGGAGATGGGGCGATCGAGGTACCAGAGCACCCTGGCACAGCCGGCTGTGTCGAGATAGCTCGAGATCAGCTCCACCGCCTGTCGGGTGGCATGGACTCGACGGTAGTGGTGGCTCATGGCGGCAAGGTCTCGAAGAGCGCCGTCGCGCGCCAGCAGGAGGACTCCTCCCGAGAGAGCCGCCTCGACGGTCAGCAGCACATTGTATCCATCGACAGCGATGGTCTCTCCGATCATGGCTTCGGGTGCCATGAGGCGCCGCTGCCGGTTGGCACAGTTCCGGTCACTGGCCGCACACCTTTGGAGGGCCTTTCTCTGGCGATCGCGCAGGCGATGGTGGTCACCGACCAGTTTCAGGGAGGCCTTCATCGAATAGCCGCGGGACAGGAGCCAGGAGAGATCGTCGACCGCGGTGCGCAGGAGCGGCAGGGTCGCGGCCGAAAAGCAGGATTCATCCTTCGGATGGGGGCCCCGAGACTTACGCTTGTCTGGACTCACGAGTCTTCCTATGCAGGGTTCAGCGGAGATGGTTCAGGAGATCCATCGAGCCTCGTGCCTCAATGAAAGTGGATCGGCGGGAGCCGACGAAGGATGGCCAGGAATACCAGTTCTCGAGCTCGCTCTGCAGGAACGCCGAGATTGGAGCCGCCGAACTCCGGCACGATGGCCGTGGTGACTGCGACAACCCGCCCGTCCAGGTCCAGAACCGGCCCCCCGCTGCCCCCGCGAGTCGTTTCGGCGTCGTAGACGACAGCCGTCTGTGTCACCTGTGCGACGATGCCTCGGCTGGCGAGAGGAGCGATATGTCCTTCGCGGGCCAGGAGCTCCGCCACGGCCCAGAAGTCCAGGTCTTGATTTCGCATCAGCTCGCCCACGAACGCCTCGTCGGCCCTGGCCAACAGCGCCCGGATTCCGGTGGGGTACCCCAGGACGATGACTTCCTCTCCGCCGTCCGGTGAGCGCTGGGAAAGGGGTAGAACGGGCACGGTACCCGTGATGCCACTGCATGCCAGCACAGCCAGGTCTGCCGTTTCACTCGCGAGCACGAGGCTGACCTGGAAGGCCTCGGCAACGCCAGGAAGATATCCCTGGAGCCGTCGCATGATCGGCTCCAGACCTTGAGCCATCACCATCTTCGCTGCGTCCTCGAACTCCCAGGGCAGGACCACGTGGCGATTCGTCAGCAGCAGCCCGTCGGCCGTGACGACAAAGGCAGTACCGGTAAAGAAGGACTCGAGGATCGGACCGTCGCCGCCGAGGCCGACGAGAGGCGATCCGTCGGGGTCGCGAAGGGGCAGGCCATCCTCTCCGACACCCATGAATCGGAGCGGCTGACCGCTCGAGGGCTCGATGAAGCCGAAGGCGCCCTGAAGGAGAACGATAGACCGGGAAGCGCCCGAGACGACCCTGGCCGGAGCCTCGGACCGGTCCTCGAGTGCCCGCACCCGCTCGAGCGCTGTCGAGAGGTCGAATCGAACCGCCTCGAGGTCCTGTGGGGTAAGCCCCTGATTGTCTTCGCCCTCCAGAAGCTGTGAAATTCCCTCGACTCGTAGCGCTTCCTCCGCCAGACGGTGCTCGAGACTGAGGCTTCGAAACGTCAGGTAACCGATCGCCAGAACGAGCAAGCCCAGCAGTAGGACCATGGTGATGCGAAAGGTCAGGGATGTCTGGGTTGCCATCTCCTTGGGGGCACCTGTCAGGAAGAGTGCGGCTCGGCGGAAATTGGAATCGGTGCTGTAGCGGGCGCAGTCGAGGCAATCCGAAAAGGCCTCGGTGAAGGTCTTCGACGCGTCCGAGCCGGGAGGATAGAGCCGGAACCGGAGGATCGGTCCGTCACGGCCGATCTCCAGGAGGTCGCCAGATGCAAGGAGGGCTTCCTGCTTGGGCTCGCCGTTGATCCAGACCTCTTCGCCTGGCTCGACCAGAAGCTCGTAGGTCTCCTCCCTACGGTGGAGGGTGGCGTGACGATCGGCGACACAGGGCTCTGGTGAGACCCGAACTTCCACCTCCGGATTGACGCCGATGCGAAGGATGCCGCCACGCAATCGCTGGGTCGTCCCGCGGCGAACACCGGACAGATGGACGATGACCGGAATCGGCTCGTTGATCACGGCATGAACCTACGAGAGCGGCAGGTGAGGGGCCGATTCGGGGTGGCGCCCCTCGGTGCCTGTAACGTCCTGGATGGACAATCCCTTGTCACTGAGAGCTTCTCACTGGGAGATACGGGAGAAGTCTAGCAGCTGGGTCTGCTTCAGATAGCCCTCAGTCGAGTCGATACCGAGCGCGAAGCCCGTCGCTGCGAAAGACCAGGGCCGAAGCGAGGGTGAAGAGGCAGACGGCTCCGAGAATGAGCGCCGATCGGGCCCAGGGCATTTCAAGGCGCTGTCTCTGCAGCGCCAAGACCACGGCGGTGCGCAGCCACTCGAGGGAGGCGAGAGCGAGCATCCACTGAGCCAGGCGTGCCACCCAGGGCTGGCGTAGGAAGAGGAGTCCCAGCATCACCAGAGGCAGGACGATGAGGAAACCGAGGTTGTGTCGCGAGAAATGGGCCCCCAGCAGCAGCAGACTGAGGATCACAGGCAGAAGTCGAAGGAAGTTCATAGCAGTGCTCCGAGGAAGTCCTCTTCGAATGCCTCATTGGACTCATAGGCATGTCCGAAGGTCTGCTCCCAGATATGAGAAGGCTCCATGCAGAGATAGAAGAACACCTTGCCATGCCAGGCAGAGAGCTCTCGGTAGAGGTGTTGAAAGAGCTCCAGTTTGATGGCGTCGGGGTAGGTCAGCTTGCCGTGGGCGTCCGGCACGAGCTCCATCTGCAGGATCTTCGTCTCGCCGCCCCTTTGGCGAATCTCCTTGATGACGGGCTTGATGAGAGTGACCGAGCCCATGGACAGGAAAGCCACCTCGGTAGGGTTGAAGCGCTCCACCAGTTGTCGGGCGACCGCGCTGTACTCGTCTCGCCAGTCGAGATAGTGGACCATGGGATGAAAGTGAAAGGCCACCGGAATGCCCGCGTCTGCCACCGATCCGGCGGCATCCAGGCGCCGTCTCAAACTCGCCGTGCCGTGCTCCTCGTTGCGAATCAGGGTGTCGGTGCTGAGCGACCAGCTGCAGACCACGTTCTCGGGCACCTGTCTATCCAGGAGATACCGAATGTTGTCCGATTTCGTCTTGAGCTCGAGCAGGACGTTCGGGTGATCGGCGGCGAATCCGAGGAGGGACTCGAGATGGTCCAGACGGTTGCCCCAGACCAGTGAGTCCGAGGACTGCCCAGTACCGATGTGGTAGCGGCGATCAGGATCCAGCTCGATGGCCGCGAGCTTCGTAGAGAGGTCGGCTTCGAGCTCGGCAGCCTCGCCGTAGAAGGTCTGAATCGTGCAGTAGCTGCAGCCAAACGGGCAACCCCGAACGGCATCGAGCGTGTAGAGGCCGCAACAGACAGTCCGATCCGAGTAAGCAGGACAGAGGCCGAAGATCTCTTTGTCTGTCTGGCGCTCCTCGAGGCGAACTCGTCGGTAGGCAGGTGCGGCGAGACCCTCGTCTGGATAAGCCTTGGGACCTCGGCTCAATTCGAGGAGATGTCTCTGCAGACTCCCGAGCAGAGCCTTCTTGCGCTCGCGACCGGTGCCCGTTGCGGCGGAATCGAGACGGAGCCAAAGGGGCTCGAGAGGCTCCTCGCACCACATCTCTAGATCTCGAGCGGCCTGGGCGACCTGCCGTAGCTCCTGAAAGGTGAAACGGTAGGCCATGGCCAGGCCCAGAATGAAATCCCGAGTCGGCGGCTCGAGCCGAGGAAGAAGAGTCCGCTCGGAGAAGCTCTGCAGCTTCAAAGCGTAACCCCCAACCTCGGCTGGAGCCTCTGTGACGGGACCGGGCACCTAATCGGTGGCGGCGACGGGAACGCACACCTCGGTCGTGATCCAACGCATGCACATGTCGGCGCCCGCATCGCTGGGCTCGAAAGCGATGGTGAATTGATCGACCTCCTCCTCGAGGCTTGCCGCAGGTGCGGTGTAGGCGAGTACGACGGAAGTCGACAGGTCGACAGCCTCGAACTTCCGGGTCTCCGGATCGAACCGCCCGGTGCCCGACAGGCCCAAAACCGAGTTGAACTGTACTGTCCAGTGCTCAGCGCCTGGTACGGTGAAGATCGAGTAGGTCCCAGCTGACAGCTTCTGGTCGCCGATCAGTACATCGTCGGTGAGCGTGATCTCGGTTGCTTCGTTGGCTCCGGTTCGCCAGATCTTCCCAAAGGGCACCAGTGCCTCGCTCTCCTCGGTACCGAAAATGTTGTCCCGGCCCCTCTTGTAGGGCCTGCTGTAGACGACCTTCACATAGGTGTCGCCGACGAAGGTGCGCGCGATGCTTGTCGGGCTCGGCCGACGAGAGGGATGCAGATCCTGGGCTTCAACGCTGACAGCCGAGATCCAGGTGCCAAGGAACAACAAGGCAGTCATCAGTGTCCACGGGGTCTTTGCTAGTTTCATTGCAGTTTCTCCTTGTCCTCGATTCGTATTGCTTGGCGGTGACGAGCGCAGTCTGAGCGTCGACCCCATGTTTTCGAACGTCGGGCGGATTCTATCCAATGTGCCCAGCCTGTCGATCGGCCGACCGGGAATGCCTCTAGCCCGCATGATTCATGAGCCCCACGGCATCGAGTGGACTGTCATGCCTACACCCTTGGAGCCTGAGTGGCCCTCGAGTCCGATCTCGGCGTTGCGCCTCCTCGACATAGTCCCGCTATGCCTGTGTCGGCGCGCCTTGAGCTCGAACCCGATGCCTCGCTCATCCACCAACCGTGTAGGCATGACAGCCCACTG
>JAUVRX010000243.1 GCA_030597375.1 Acidobacteriota bacterium | reverse complement strand
TCCGGCGAAGAGGTTCTCTGGGAATGAGCGTCAGTCTTCAGTTCCAGAATCTGAGAATCGAAGGCAGCTCGCGGGCTGGTGATGCGAGCTGGTTTCGTATTCATCCGCCAGGGCTGGCCTTCGACGTCGGGCGTGGATCGCTGGCTCTGGCCGGCGCCAAGGAGATCTTCCTGACCCATGGCCACCTCGATCATTCCCTGGGGTTGCCGTTCGTCCTCTCCCTGAAGAAGATGCAGGGCGACGGGGCGACCCGGGTCTTCTGCCCGGCAGGCACCGTGGATGGCCTGCGACGGCTTATCGAAGCGGCAGAGAGCCTCGAGCAGGTCGCCTATCGCTATGAGCTGGAGGCCCTCGATCCTGGTGATCAGGTGTCGGTGGGTCGCGATCTGAGTGTCGAGGCCTTCGCCACCGACCACATCGTCCCCAGTCTGGGGTTTCACCTGGTGCGTGTTCGGAGGCAATTGAAAGATCGGTTTCGGCAGCGGCCTGCCGCGGAACTGGCGGCTCTGAGAGAGACCGGCATCGAGATCGAGGACCTGAACCCCGAGCTCTGGGTGACCTACTGCGGAGATACAGGCCCCGGGGTCTTCGAGCTCGAGCCGCGCCTGTTCGAGAGCACGGTCTTGATGCTCGAGTGCACCTTCTTCGATGAGGAGAGCCGCCTCCGAGGGCAGCAATTCAAGCATCTTCACCTGTCCGATCTCGCCGCAAGAGCTCAGCAGTTCCGCAATCGGGATCTGGTCCTTCACCACGCCAGCTGGCGATACGACGAGATGGCGATCCGGGCGGCCGTCGCCCGGGAGCTCGGCGGGCTCGCCCCCCGCGTGCATCTGATGATGGACTGACCTGTAAGCTGTCACAAAGATCGTATGTCTTCCAGACCCCAGCCCCCGACTGGTCCAGTCCTGCCCGGATCTCGTGACACTCAGAGGGCGCGGACCATCGCTCGGCTGGCCTCCCTGGACGAGTTGGAAGTCGAGGTGGAGAAACTGATCGCTGGAGGAGATGGCCTGGCCCGATTCGAGGGCATCCCCATCTTCATCCCGCGATCCGCACCTGGGGATCGCCTGCGGATTCGAATCGTCGATCGGCGGCCCGACTATGGTCGAGCCGAGATCGTCGAGATCCTGGAGCCGGGCAAGGGTCGGCGTGAGCCACCATGCCCCTTCTTCGGACGCTGCGGTGGCTGTGATCTGCAGCACCTCGAGGACGATCTCCAGGTGGAGCTGAAAGCTGCCGCGGAGCTGGAGACATTGCGCCGGCTCGGTGCCCTTGGCGACGACCTGCCGGTGAGGGTGGTGGCCGGTCAACCGTGGGCCTATCGGATGCGCACCCAACTCCACACCGCCTCGAGAGAAGGGGCGATCGAAGTCGGTTACCACTCACGACGCAGCTCTGAGCTCGTGTCGGTCGATCGTTGCCCGGTGCTCGTGCCCGAGTTGGAGGGTCTCTTGGCTGATCTGCCAGGGCAGTTGACCGAGGATGGCCCACGTCGATTGGATCTTCTGGTCGGTGACGACAGCGCCCTGAGCTCGGCCCCGGTGGTTCCTGGTCTGCCGCACGGTGAGGTGCGGCTGCAGGTCGGTGATCTCGAATACCAGCTCGATGCCCGCTGCTTCTTCCAGGCCCACCGTCAGCTGCTTCCGAATCTGGTGAATATCGTGGTCGGTGAGTGGAGTGGGCAAGAGGCGTTCGATCTCTATGCCGGAGTCGGGCTGTTCAGCCTGCCGCTCGCCCGGAACTATCGGCGAGTGACCGCGGTAGAGGGGGACCGGGTCGCGGCACGCTTTGCTCGCCGCAACGCCCGAGATCATCGATTCAAGGAGCTCGAGGTTGTCTCCCGAGCCGTCGAGGGTTGGATCGAAGAGCTACCGGTCAACGCCGACAGGGTGATCGTCGACCCACCCAGAAGTGGGCTTTCGAGGCATGTCAGGGGCGTCCTCGGCACCAAGGCTCCGACCCGCCTGACCTATGTCTCGTGTCACGCCGGAACCCTGGCGAGGGACCTGCGAGCCCTGGGTGAGCTCTATCTGGTAGAGGAGTTGGTGCTGCTCGATCTGTTTCCACAGACCGGGCACATGGAGGTCGTAGCCCAGCTGGTGCGGCGCGCAGCGACGCGGGTACCTCGAGCGGGTTCCTAGTCCGCGAGCTTGTCTTCCAGCAGCTCTTCAACCTCTCCGGAGTCAGGGAACCTGCCGGTGGCTCGCTTGGAGTAGATCAGCTCATCCCCAAGCCGGACTTCGAAGACCCCGTCGCGTCCCTGGACCAGCTCCGGGCTGACTCCGAATCGGCTCTTGATCTCGTCCGCCAGACCGGCGGCACGGGGATGGTAGTTTCAGACTACGCAGTATTCGATGGTCAGATCGGCCATATCTTCTCTCCGTGGGCGGATTATAGTCGAGAGTCAAGGAGTGGGAAACGAGACAAGCCCGGAAGGAGCTGGTTCGAGTCGGCGATCTGGGCGGTGAACGGCAGAGCCGTAGGGTACAATCAACGCTTCGACTGAAGGAGGCTCGGGTCCATCGAGATCGAACCCATGAATCGAGATCACAGAACCGTCATCGATGACTGCGGGGCCGAGGATGGGGCTCGCCAGGAGGGCGGCAGCAACCAGGCGCAGCTCGAGAGGATCGCCTCTCATGTGAGGGCCATTCTCGTCGAGCTGGGGCTCGATCTGACGGATCACAACCTCAAGGATACCGACATCCGTGTCGCCAAGCTCTACGAAGAGATGTTCCATGGCCTCAAGGAGGGCTCCGAGCCCCGGGTGACGACCTTTCCCAATGAGGAAGGGTACAGTCACATGGTGATGGAGAAGGACATCCCCTTCTACTCGATGTGCTCTCATCACCTGGTTCCCTTCTATGGACGGGCTCACATGGCCTACATTCCCGCCGATCGCATCATCGGCCTGTCCAAGTTCGCACGTATTCTGGAGTTCTACGCCAAGCGCCCTCAGCTTCAGGAGCGGCTTACCGAGCAGGTCGTAGGTTTCTTGGAGGAAAAACTCCATCCCCTGGGCGCCATGGTGGTCATCGACGCTCGACATCTGTGCGTCGAGATGCGTGGTGTCAAGAAGCCTGGCGCTCTGACCGTGACCTCGGCCATTCGAGGTATTTTTCATCAACGGCCGGTACGTGCAGAATTCCTGGATCTCCTGCGTCGCTCTTAGCCTGGGTCTGGCCGTCTTGTGGGCTGCCTCAGTGACCCCGGCAACCGCCAAGAAGCGCAAGTCCACGGGGCTGGAAGAGCTGACCAATTTCCTGTTGTCTCCCGACCACTCCCAGTGGCTTATCGGTGCGATTTCGAGAATGGCGACCCAGGAGGAGATCGGTGCCTACCTTGCCCTGACCAGCGACGACGACGCCTCTTCGTTCATCGAGGAGTTCTGGGCCCAACGGGGACCCGAGGAGGTCTGGCCGAACAAAGGAAAGCGTCTGCTGTTTGAAGAACGATCGGCCGAGGCAGATCGCCTGTTTGCGGAAGGCACGCATCGGGGGAGGCACACCGATCGCGGCACGATTCATGTGCTCTACGGTCCCCCCGACGAGACACGGTTCGAGGAATCGGCACAAGCCAGGAGGGGGACGGTGGAGGTCTGGCGCTATTTGCCGAGCGCCGGCGACGGCCTCGACGACAAGCGTCCCAAGAACGTCTACTTGTTCATCAAGCAAGGTGATCTGACGATCGAGTACCGCGGAGCGATACGCAGGAGAGGTCCGACGGCGATTCCGCCTGGCGGTTCCCATTGATTCGTCCGATCCACCCAATGATTTGATCCACGGAGAAAGGAGCCAACGATGAGTCAGCCCCGAGCTGTGATGATGGGATGCGGTGTAGAGGTGCCCTCCATCTGCGTCGACAATTCGATGCTGGCCCGCATCATGGACACTACCGATGAGTGGATCAGGGAGCGTAGCGGGATCGTCACACGCTTCTATGTGGAGCCTGGAGTCGGCTCGTCTGAGCTCGGAGCCGCTGCCGCCCGCGCCGCCATCGAAGATTCTGGGATCGAGGCCGACGAGATCGACTACATCGTCTGCGTGACGATGACACCAGATCACTACTTTCCGGGCTCGGGAACCCTGATCCAGGAGCAGCTGGGCCTCGCCCCGCTCCCGGCTCTCGATATTCGTCAACAGTGTGCCGGATATGCCTATGGCCTGCAGATGGTGGATGCCCTGATTCGCAGTGGCACAGCGCGCACGGTCCTGTTGGTGGGATGCGATGTGCATACTTCGTTGATGCCGATCGGACCCGAGAGTTGGGAAGTGCTCTTCGGAAGAGAGGAAGGACCGTTGCCACCCGAAGTGCTGGAATGGAACTCTCGCTTCCGGCACCTCGTGGTGTTGTTTGGGGATGCGGCGGGTGCCATGGTCTTTCAGGCCCACGAAGAGGACGACGACAGGGGCATCTTGGGAGCCGTCCTCTATGGCGATGGACGCAAGAAGGAGATCTTGTACGTTCCGGGAGGCGGATCGGCCCACCGCCCGTGGGTGGATCAGGCCATGGTCGCCTCAGGCGACACCGTGCCGGTGATGGATGGGCGACAGGTCTTCAAG
>JAUVRX010000033.1 GCA_030597375.1 Acidobacteriota bacterium | reverse complement strand
TGTGAACAACCCTGCGAACGACACCCCTCGTTGTATCGAACCGCTGAGAACCTCAGAGGGTTGAGAGCATCTCCCTCGCCGTTGCCGCCTCCGGATCGTCTGGGGCCAACTCGAGGAATCGCTCTAGAAGCTCCTTCGCCCTGGCCGTCTCGCCCTGACCCAGATAGCACAGACCCAGCATGTAGTGAGCTTGACCGTTCTCCGGCTGCGCGTCGAGCACGCGCCCGAAAATAGCCCGAGCCTGCTCGTTATCACCGTTGTTGAAGTAGCTCACCCCAAGGTCCATCAGAATCCCGCTGATGAACTCCGGATTGCCTTCCTGCAGGGCCGCGAACATCTCGTCCGCCTCTTCAGTCTGGCCTTGCGCTCGAAGAGCCAGAAACATCACACCCATCGTCTCGAAGTGCTCCGGATCGAGCTCGAGCGCTTTTCGACCGTTCTCGATGCTCTCCTCATTACGGCCCAGGTCGAAATAGACACGGGCGAGCGCCGAGCAAGCCGCTGCCAGATCTGGGTCCAGAGCCTTGGCCGTCTCGAAATCGACTGCGGCCCCTTCCAGGTCTCCGGCCTGCGTCTTTCTCACCCCGCCATTGAAGACCCGCCTGGCCGTGTCGGGTCCGGGTCTCTTCTCAATGAGAACGTCCAAGACCCTATCCTGGTTCTCGAGATCTCCAAGGGCACGATAGGCGTCGTACTGGATCTCGTAACCCATCACCTCGTCCGGCTTGAGATCCAGAGCTTTCTGGGCTTCCGAGGCAGCCTTCTCCCACTCCTGCAGCCCCAGGTAGGTCATGGCCAGAGCCGAATGCACCTCCGCCAACTCTGGCTCCAGTGCCACAACCTGCTCGAAGCTCTCCACCGCCTTTGCCAGATCACCTTCCGCGTAGGCCTTGGCACCCTTCTCGTAGAGCCTTCCAGCTTGTCCTCGGACTGCGGCGCCGGTAGGCGGGGCCGCACTCGGTGTCGGACTTGCGTCACCCCTGGACTGCGGTGTTCCCGAGCCCGGCACCATCGTCCAGCTTCGCCGCATTGTGTCACCGAGCGGCAGTCGCAACGGCTCCTCGATGGTCCGATATCCATCCTTTTCGAGACGAAGGAGGTAGTCCTTGGTGGCATCTAGAAGTAGCAGCGTGAACTTCCCCTTCTTGTTCGTGGTTCTCTCCTGCCTGACATCGAACCCCTGGCCCGTCGCAGTCACCTGGACGCCGTCGATGGGATCGCCGGCTGGGTCGACGACACTTCCCACGAGTCGCCCTTCATTGCCTGCCCACACCGGAACCGTCAACAGAAGGCATACCGCCACTGTCAGCAGTGACGTCAAGCTCTTGCCAATCATGCGTCTACCTCCTCCGCTAAATATCGGTTTCACACTGTCGATTCTATGCCGAGAGGACCCTCCAATTCGAGCACTCGCTGCCGGAGATCGACTGTCCGAGGATCACTGGGCGCAATCTTCTGTGCCTTCTTGAGCCAGCGGCGCGCTTTCCTCAGCTTCCCATTTGCGAGGGCCCAGCTGCCGCGCGCGGCCCAGGTCTCAGCCAGATCTCCTCCCACTTCCGAGGCTC
Organism: Acidobacteriota bacterium; assembly: GCA_030597375.1. Lineage (GTDB taxonomy): Bacteria > Acidobacteriota > Thermoanaerobaculia > Multivoradales > JAHEKO01 > JAUVRX01. The sequence goes on along the minus strand of JAUVRX010000033.1, from coordinate 16,320 downwards.
TCTTGTAGAAATGTCCGGCTTCTTCGAGCCTGTCCGCGGCCAGGCTCTGATCTCCCAGCTCGAGATAGACAAAGGGATTCCGATTCTCCATTCGATCCAGCAGGCTCAGGATCTCCTGTGCCGCCTCATTCTCTCCTCGTAACCGCATCAGGGCAAACAGGTTGTGGTAGGCGACGTGATAGCTCGGATCTACTTCGGTCGCCTTGAGGTAGGCCTGCTCGGCTTGCTCAAGACGTCCCGACCTTCGTAGAGCCACGCCCAGGTTGCTCCACCCCTCCGGAAGAGATGGGTCCAATCGGGTCGCTGTCTCGGCCCAACCGATGGCATTTTCGACCTGCCGATCACGAAGGAGCTCAGCCGCACGATTCGCGTAGTAGCGAGCCAACGCATTCAGATCGCTGATGGAACGAGCCCAACTCCCTTCGAGATCTGCCACTGCACCGAATTCAAGAAGGTAGCGCCCAGGGCCGGCACCGTATCCGGCACTGACATGACCCGAGACGACAATGAGATCGCCTGACCTCCTGAACCGCTCGACCAGTTCGAAGTTCACATAGTAGGCCTGAATGTCGAGCTCGCGACTCAAGCCGACCATGAGGTGGGTAAAAGCCAGGCAGTTGGCCTTTCGGGACCGAAAAACCTCCTCTGCCGTACCCGTGTGGCCAGGCTCGTAGACCAGTCCCAGGCCATCCGTCTCGGTCATGGCCCGAAGAAGCCTCTCGATCGTCTCCTTCGGGGAGGGACCGGTCTCGACGTTGTCCCGAAGCCACTGCTTCATGTCCCCTGTCAGGCTGTCCGGAAAGATGATCTCTGCCGGATTCAGCCCCCGCGCCTCGACTTCGGCTACCAACCTGGCTCGTGAATCCTGCTTGGCAGACCGCTCATTGCCTGTGGCACCCGATGCCCAGTGCCCAGTCGCCAAACACAGAGAGACACTCACTCCCAAAGCCTTCAACAGCATCGAGCCACGGCCGTGATCCAACCGCCGCCGACCTCGCAGTTGCCGGCGGTGCGGACACCCAGAAGTGACGAGACCTTCGTTGCAGTCCACTGAATAGCATCCTAGCAGCCGGCCCCCTCCGACGCCCTGGCCCCAAATGGATGGTATGATCCGCCCCGTCTCGAGTGCTGCAAGGCTCCAGGGGAGCGCTCGATCTTTCCTCCCAGAACCAATGAGTGGACGACGGCCGATCATCCGCCTTCTGTGCTGTGCCGCACTGGTTGCAGCCAACGTGGTTGCACAGGATTCGGCTCACTGGGCCACAAGCCTCGAAGAGGCGAAGGCCAGGGCGGAGTCCTCGAATCGACTCATTCTGGTAGATCTCTATGCCGACTGGTGTCACTGGTGCAAGCGCCTCGAAAGTGACGTCTTCTCCACTCCGGAGTTCCAGCGATATGCCCAGAAGTTCGTCCTGCTGCGGGTGGACACCGAAGACGGCGGTGAAGGAACCCGACTCCAGGAGCGGTTCTCTGCCTTCAGCCTGCCTACGACCCTGATTCTGGACCACCGGATGGTCAGCTTCGGGAAGGTCCAGGGTTACGCTCCTACCAGCCAGTACATCGGGGTGATCGAGCGCGAGATCGCGGAGTTTCGCGCTCTCGAGGCAGGGTACGAGCGATTTGCGGATACTGACGATCCCGGAGCACTCGCCATTCTGGCTGAAGAGTTCCACCAGAGAGGTGACGGTAAACGCGCCAGCCATTTGTACAGGCGCCTGCTGGAAATGGAGTCTCTACCCGAAGACAAGGCGAATTGGACTCGCCTCTCCCTGGCGGATGCACTCCGGCTCGATGAGCAGTTCGAAATGGCCCTTCGGGTGATTTCCGAAGCGCGAGATCGCGCCAGTTCGACCGACAGCCAAGACTTGATCGAACGACTCGACCTGATCCAGGCACAGGTTTCCCTGAACCGTGGCGACTGTCTAGCAGCAAAGAGCGAGTTGCGCCGGTTCATCCTTTCTCATCCGGGGAGTCAGCTGCGCACCTGGGCCCAGCAGACCCTGAACGACCTCGAGACCGACCCATCCACATGCGCATGACCAGACGTACGATCGGCATCAGTGGCTCCAACGCCAGACCCCGACAGCTGGGAACTGCCACGGGCGGTTCTCTGAGGCACATTCGAGCTTTGAAGCTGGCTTCAGTGCTCGTTCTGGCTTGGTTGCTCCAGCTCGGCGCCTCGAGCCTGATCGCTCAGGGCCCTCGGGGCGCAGAGAAGGCCCGCCTCACGGTCTCTGCCGACAAGACAGCCTACGAACCGGGTGAAGAGGCGAGCCTTGCCGCGGTCGTGGACATCGAGAAGGGTTGGCACACGAACAGCAACCAACCCACCTTCGACTACCTGATCCCGACGAAGATCGAGGTCGCTCTGCCTACGGGCTGGTCCGAGGCCTCGATCGACTATCCCAGAGGGGAGATGAAGACCTTCGCCTTCGCTGACCAGCCCATCTCGGTCTACGACGATGAAGTGACCATGATAGCCACCATCGCCATCCCCGATTCGCAGACCGAGGGGGCGGTCACCGCGGAGGTGAAGCTCACGTACCAGGCCTGCGACGATCGATCCTGCCTGCCGCCTGTCACCACAGCCAGGACCATCGACCTGGTCATCGGTTCCGGAGGACAGCCCTCGAACCAGGACATCTCCCAGCTACGCGAGGCCAAGGCGTCGCCGAGTACTTCCAGAAGGTCACCGATCAGCTTGCCGCTGATCCTGGTTCTCGGCGTTGTCGGAGGCCTGATCCTCAATGCCATGCCCTGTGTCCTGCCGGTGCTCTCACTGAAGATCTTCGGCCTGGTCAAGAGCGCCAGCAAGGGCCGATCACAAGTGGTCGTAGGCTCACTGGCTACCGCACTCGGAATCCTGATCTCATTCTGGGCCCTCGCTCTGGCAGCGATTCTGGCCCGCTCCGCAGGAGCAGCGGTCGGATGGGGAGTTCAGTTCCAGGAACCGACCTTCGTCGTCGCCCTGGCCCTGATCGTGGTTCTCTTCTGCCTGAATCTGTGGGGTGTGTTCGAAATCGTGCTACCGATGAGGCTAGCGCAATTCGCCGACTCCGGACCCAGGGAGGGAATACCTGGGCACCTGGCCTCGGGGCTCTTTGCCACTCTCATGTCCACCCCCTGCTCGGCCCCTTTCCTGGGCACGGCGATCAGCTTCGCCTTGGGTCAGCCAGCCTCCACGATCTTTGCCGTTTTCACCGCGATTGCGTTCGGGATGGCACTACCCTATCTCGTCCTGGCCGCTGCTCCCAGGGCTGCACAGCTCCTCCCCAAGCCGGGCCCCTGGATGGACAAGCTCCGGGTCTTCATGGGATTCCTCCTGGCTGCGGCTGCCATCTGGCTCCTCTATGTCCTCGCCGCGCAGATCACTCGAGAGCGCCTCGCCTTCATCGAACTGGCAATCCTCGCAATGGCCATGTTCGTCTGGATGCGACACAGCGCGTCTGCTCGGGGGTGGGCGAGCAAGCTCGCTCTTGTCGGCATCGCTGTCACCATTGTGCTGGCTGTCACCCTGGCCGCTGGCGCCGACGTCACGATGACCAGCCCTTCTGCCAAGGAGCATCCGGCAGGTCTGATCGACTGGCTGACGTTCGATCGCCAGGAAGCCGAGCGTCTGGCCTCCGAGGGGCACCTCGTATTCGTGGACGTCACGGCCGATTGGTGCTTCACATGCAAGGTCAACGAACGACTGGTTCTCGAAACGCCCGAGGTGGCTGAAGCCTTCGACAGGCACGGGGTGATCGCCATGAAAGCCGACTGGACCACCCGGAGCGATACGATCGCGCAATATCTGGCCGATCACGGTCGCTACGGGATTCCGTTCTACCTTCTCTATCGACCCGGTCGAGAACCGCACCTGTTCTCCGAGCTTCTGACCCAGGAGGCCGTGGTCAGTGTGATCGAGCAGGCAGCACGGTAGTCTGGTCTCGGAACGATGGACTTTTTTCTTCTGATTCTGGGTATCGGGCTTCTCTACTTGGGTGGCGAGAGCCTGGTCAGAGGCGCAGCGACGGTGGGGAGGCGTCTGGGCTTGAGCCCGATGGTCATCGGTCTGACGATCGTCTCCATGGGCACTTCGAGCCCGGAGCTGGCTGCCAGCCTGGCCGCCGTGTTCAAGGGGGCTCCGGCGGTGTCCGTCGGAAACATCATCGGCTCCAACATTGCGAACCTCTCACTGGTTCTGGGCGTCACGGCTGCCATCTGGCCCCTCAGCGTCGCAGCACGTTTCATACGCCGAGAAGTGCCCTTCATGCTGCTGACCAGCGCTCTGGTCTTCCCCCTGATCTGGGACGGAGAGGTCAGTCGAATCGAGGGTGGGCTACTTCTGGCGATCCTGGCTCTCTACCTTATGAGCCTCTTGCGGAAGGTCCCGGAAAAGGCGGAGGTCTCCGCTGAGTTCGATGAAGCCTTCGGTGACGGTTGGCGATCCATCGGCCTGAGCTCACTGATGGTGATCGCAGGAATCGGTTTGCTGGTGGCCGGCGCTCACTTCCTCATTCAGGGAGCCGTGAGCATGGCGCGCATCTTCGGGGTAGGCGAACGCGTCATCGGCCTGACTGTCGTGGCCCTCGGCACCAGTCTTCCAGAGCTGGCGAGCAGCCTGGTAGGGGCGGCCCGAGGCGAACACGACATCGTCGTCGGCAATCTCATCGGCTCGAATGTCTTCAACATCCTGTTCATTCTCGGCACCACCGCTGCGGTCCTCCCGGTGGCGATCGTCGAGCCGGTCTGGTTCGATCTGATCGTGATGCTGATGGTCAGCCTGGTTGTGTGGCGATGCTTCGGAACCGGCTCCAGGATCAGCCGTACCGAGGCCATCTGGCTGGTCGCCGGGTACTGTGCCTACATCGTAGCCCTCTTCATCTGGTAGCAGAAGGTCAACCAGGAGAGGGCGGAGAATCCGGGCCACAGACCTTCGAGCCCCCAAGAACTCTCACCTCTGATTCCCAGAGGCATGGCGAGGGAAATAGCGGGCTACCTACGGAATGAGGGCTACTCCGAGTCCTGCCGTCTGACCCGCTCTCTCAGAGCTCGAAACCCCTCGAGCCGTTGCGACAGCTCGAGCTCGAAACCTCGTTCCTGCGGCCTGTAGAATCGGCGGCCCACCAGATTTTCCGGCAGGCATTCAATTCCACCGACACCCTCTTCGACGGAGTGCGCATAGACGTAACCTTCTCCGTATCCGAGCTCCTTCATCAACTCTGTGGAGGCGTTGCGCAGAGCGGCAGGCACCGGCCCTGCAGGCTCTTCTTCCACCACGCGACGGACCTGGCCGAATGCTGTATAGACCGAATTGCTCTTCGGGGCCATCGACAGGTAGAGCGTCGCCTGCGCAAGAGCCAGCTCTCCCTCCGGCGAACCGAGCCGGTGATAGGCGTCCCACGCCGCCAGGGTCTGGGGCAGCGCCATCGGGTCTGCCAGTCCTACATCCTCAGTGGCAAAACGAACCAGCCGCCGGGCTATGTACAGGGGTGCTTCGCCAGCTGTCAGCATCCGTGCGAGCCAGTAGAGCGCAGCGTCTGGATCGCTCTCCCTCAAGGACTTGTGCAGCGCAGATATGAGATTGAAATGCTCTTCGCCCGACTTGTCGTACAGAAGGACCTTTCGTTGAACGACGCCGGATACCCTCGTGGCGTCAATCCGTCGAACTCCGTCGCCTGCCACGTCATGCGCCACGAGCTCGAGAAGATTGAGCGCTCTCCGCGCATCACCGGAAGCCAGCTGCACCAGGGTTGCCAGGGCATCATCCTCCAATTCGATCTGCAGGCTTCCAAGGCCCCGCTCTTCGTCTTCCAGAGCCTGCGTGACAACCCGCTCGATCTCGGCCTCGGTCAGCGGGCGTAACACCACGAGCCGGCATCGCGATAGCAGGGCCGAGTTGATGTGAAACGAGGGATTCTCGGTCGTCGCCCCGATCAACAGGATGTCTCCACTCTCGACGTAGGGGAGAAAGGCATCCTGCTGAGCTCGATTGAAGCGATGGATCTCGTCCACGAAGAGCAGGGTTCTCTTCACTCCAGAGCCCCTCGAGAGAGCCGCCGCCGCCATGACCTCCTTGACCTGCTTGATCCCTGAGGTCACCGCACTGAAGGGCACGAATCGGCAGGTGATCTCCTGCGCCAGGATGCGGGCAATCGTCGTCTTCCCGGTTCCCGGTGGACCCCACAAGATCAGAGAGGGCACCCGGTCCTCGGCCATCGCCCGCCGCAGGTACCCACCCTCGTCTACAACTTCCTGCCCGACGACTTCATCGACAGATCGGGGGCGCATCCGGTCGGCCAGCGGGGCCGAAACAGCCCGCTCTGCCTCGCGTGGCTCGAGGTGCTCGAACAAGGGTCCGCTCATTGACTTCCCTTCGCTTGCCGTCAATCGGGGGGTGTGTTCGACGTCGGCGAGCTTCGCGCCCACTCCACCAGCCCTTTGCCAACGAAGATCTCGTCGACAGGTCGGACCCTGGCTCCCTTGATGAAGTCGAAGCTCAGGTCTGCACGATCGAGAATTCCTTGGGCGCCTCGATCAGCCACCAGGATTGCGATCCTATCCCCTACTCGCAGAAAATCCCCTGGCTCGACCTCATCCGGGCGCCATGGGGGCCCGTCTTCGAGATCGACATCGATCCATTCCAGATCATCGTAGGACAGCCCAGCGCGGTCGAGCATCTCCCGAACCACCATCAATCGGGAGAAAGCCAGGCGCTGGCGCGACCAATCAGCCAGTCGGTCAGCTACCTCGGCAAAGGCTTCCGGTGCCACCTCGATCTGGCTCAATCCAAATACCTGAGATGGAACTTCCAGTCCGCCTGGTAGAGAGGCGATCGCCGTGGCGAAATCTCCCACCTTTTCAGGCAGGTCTGTCGCCTGCAGAGACCGTAGTCTCAGTTTGGGTTTGATCGAGCTCTTCATGTCGAAGATCTCGATCCGCACATGGAAGCGCTGGGTGCCGAACCGCGGTAGGCCCGTCGCCCTATCCCGGACTTCCTGCCGCTCGGCGCTGGGCTGCAAGTCCCCAGGGATGGACCACGTGCGGGGCCAATCGGAGCGAAAAACCTCGAGGAAGTGAAAGTCTCCGAGACCTTCCGCCTCTTCGACAGCGACAAACGGTGAGAACCCCTCCACCGTGAACCAGAGGATTCTGGGCTCCTCGCTTCGGTTCCACCGGCGGAGACGCTCGGTCGGGATCTCTTCGCCCTCGATGACGAGCCGATCCGCTTCTGTGAAGTAGACCTTCTTGCCCGACCAGTCTTTCGCCTCGAGTACTGCATGCAGCATGAACCCGGCCCCGGCAGCAATCTCGATCCGGCCCGTCCTTGCGACCTCCGAGCCCTCCGGTTGCAGGGCAATCCAGGCGGCCACTGGCTCCGGCGCCAGCTTCTCCTCTACAGTGCCCGACAGCATCAAAACGCCGACCAGCAGGACGACCACGGTACCGACCGACCAAAAGATCTTCTGTTCGCTCGTCATGAGAAGCCGCCTCGCGACGAAGGAGGGTGACAGGCTAGCCCTGGCTCATCTCTTCGAGCTTGCGGCCGACGTCTCGATAGCTTGAATTGATACCGTAGATTTCGACAAACTGCTGTCGGGCCTGCTCCTCTTCGCCGATCGAGACGTAGAGATCTCCGAGCTCGTACCACAGGCCCAGGGTCTCCTCCTCGCTGATCGTAGGCGATTCCAGGCCCTCTTTGTACCACTTGACCGCGAGCTCGGGGAAACCCTTCTCCAGGAAGCATAGCGCCAGCAGTGAGCAGCAGTCGACGAGATATCTGGGGTCTTTGGCCGCCAGCTGGAATTCACCGATCGCTTCATCGACGAGCTCCATCTCCCTGTAGGCAATTCCGAGGTTGTAGTGCGTGTCGTAATCGTCGGCTGACAGGGTCTCTGCCATTCCCTTCTTGAAGCCTTCGACGATTTCTTCCAGGCTCTGCTCCTCGGGGGCCAGGACGAGCTCGCCACCTTCTAGCGATTCTTCGTCCTCCAGCTCCTTTTCCAGCTCCGAGGCCAGATCAAAGAACTCCTCTTCCTGCTCGAAGAGCTCATCGCCGTCGGCCTCGGATTCGACCGTGACCTGGCTGACCTCTTCGAGCCAACTGGCGTCCTCGGCAACAGCCGGTTCGGCTTCAACCTCCGCCTCGATCTCCTCTTCCGGCTCGATTGCCACCGACTCAGGGGGACTGACCTGACGACCTTCGATCGTGAATCCGTCGTGGATCAGGAGCTTCTGGACCGACTCCCACGCTTCCTCCGCCTCCTGGCTCGCTTCGAAGCCTGCCAGTCGATTCGCCAATTCGGTGACCTGGTCGGGGTGCTCGAGCTCGAGATGGAGCGTGATCAGACGGCAATGGACCTCGGGATCCTCCGGGCCAATCTCGAGTAGCTCTTCCAGCCTTTCGACCGCCTTGTCCTCCATCCCGTACCTGGCCAGGACGTCCGCTTCAACGAGCAGCTCGGCCTTCTTTTCCTGTTCGGCCCTGGCCGACTCTTCAAGCGCAGCCTCTTGTGCGGCGGCGCTCTCCAGACCCTCTTCGCTGGGAGCCTCCTCGACGGCGAGATCTTCGATGCCCTCGAGATCGATCTCGAATTCGACCTCTTCCTCGACTTCCTCCTCGCCTGCGGCAGCCTCTGCGGCGAGCGCTTCTTCCAACGCCTCCTCGAGAATGCTGTCGTCGGCTCCTGCGGCCGGAACTGCCTCAACCTCGGGTTCGGGCTCCGGCTCGGGCTCAGCGATCGGAGCTGCAGCAGCAGCTTCGATCTCCAGGCTGGCTTCTGGATTCTTCTCGATCGCAATCGCCATGACGCGATCGGCCTCTTCCGTGTGGCCGCCGGCACGCAACTCCTGAAGAATGCCGTCGAGAAAGCTCAGCTCTCTCGGAGCCACATCGAGGGCTTTCAAGCAAACCTGTGTCGCCTCTTCGATGCGACCATGAGACAACATGAGCCCGGCGATCTCCCTGAACTGGGCCATCGCTTCTGGCAGCTGCTCGCTTTGTTGATACAGCTCCGCCAGGCGCAGCCGGTGAGATGGGTTCGTCGGCTCCAGGTCGATCAACTCTTTGAAGATCCGAATCGCCGCGTCGGTGTCAGAGTCCTGGAGGTACTGATTGGCCACCAACTGATACTGAACGCGAGCGTCGGTGACAAGGCCGTGGCGCTTTTGAAGATCGGCCAGCTTGGCGCCCGACTCGATGCGGCCTGGGTCCAGCCGGATGATCTTCTTGTAGATCGCGATTCCCTTGAGGAAGAAGCCCTCCTGGGTGTGGTGATCTGCCGCTTGACTGAACAGAGCGATCGCTTCGTCGACCCGATCGAGGCGCTCATAGAGATCGCCCACCCGATTCAGGGTTCTGGTGTCGTCGGGGTTCTCTGCCAGCAGCTTGCGGTACTGGCCGATGGCAGCCTGCAGCTTGCCACGACTCACCAGCCGCTCGGCATTGCTGATCAGCGATTGACGACTTGCCGCCATCAAGTGCCCACCTCATCGGTTCTGGGTAGAACCGACCTGAACGTCAATCGGTGCTCGGGAGTAGGTCCATACTGGACGAGTGCCCTGCGATGCTCGACTGCGGCATACCCTTTGTGACGAGCAAAACCGTATTGCGGGTACTCCTGGTCGAGCTCCAGCATCAGGCGATCTCTCTCGACTTTGGCAAGAATGGAGGCACTGGCGACGGAGTAGCTGATCGCGTCCGCCCTGACGAGCCCCAGACACGGGTAGCCCAACGATGACAGCCTCACAGCGTCGAGGACTGCACAGTCGGGCCTTGGACGCAAATCCTCCAGACACGCAGTCATCGCCAGGCGAGTGGCCTCGAGGATGTTGATGGAGTCAATCACTGCAGGCGATACCGACTTTACCGACCAGGATAGTGCAGTCCTCTTGATAGCCGCTGCCAGTCCCTCTCTCACTGAAGCGCTCAGGTTCTTGCTGTCATCAACACCCGGCAGGGTGTGCCCCGGCTCCAAGACTACGGCCGCCGCGACTACAGGACCGGCGAGGCAACCCCTACCGGCCTCATCCACACCCGCCACTCTCTCATACCCCGCCAGTCGCAGCCGCTCATCCACTCCGCTCATGAGGCGCAATCGATACGCCTCGGAGACGAGCTGCTGCAGCGTTGCCAAGTTTGCTACCCTCGAGCCGGCGAACGGCCGCAGGACCTAGGAAGCGCTCTGAGGAGCCTTCTTTTGTGGCCTGTCCTCTCGCCGCTCTTCAATCCGCGCCGCTTTGCCTCGCAGTCCACGAAGATAATAGAGCTTGGCCCGCCTCACTCGGCCACGGCGAATCACTTCTATCCTGTCGAGCACTGGCGAGTGGATCGGAAATACCCGCTCCACACCGATGCCGCCGGACATTTTGCGCACAGTAAACGACTCGCCGGTACCGGTTCCGCGACGCGCGATAACCACCCCCTGGAATACCTGAATGCGCTGTTTGTCACCCTCCGAGACCTTCACATGGACTCGTAGGGTGTCACCAGCGCGGAATTCGGGGAGATCCGACCTGAGGTACTCATTCTCGACTTCTTGTAGCGTATTCATAGCGATTCAACCCTCTCAACCTGGCAGAAAGCCGCCTATTCATGAGGTGACTTCGTATTATCTTTGTCCTCGGCCCGTGTGACAAGGTCCTCTGCAGCAGCGTGGGACTCCGACTTCTCCCGCTCGATCTCGGCGAGCCACTCGAGCTGCTCTTTGGCAAGCGCTGCAGTGGCCAACAAATCCGGTCGTTTTTCCAGCGTAGCGCGGACCGATTGGCGCCCCCTCCAGGACCGAATTGCGGCGTGATCGCCAGAAACCAGGACATCGGGGACACGGAGCCCATCGACGATCTGAGGTCGCGTGTAGTGCGGATAGTCCAGCAGTCCTTGCCTGAAACTGTCCTGTTCCACACATTCCGGTTGCCCCACAACACCCGGACTCTGCCTCGAAAGCGCCTCAATCAGCACCATCGCGGGCAGCTCGCCACCTGAAAGCACGAAATCGCCGACCGAGATCTCCTCATCCACGACAGTCAATGCAACCCGCTCGTCGATACCTTCATATCGTCCGCAAAGCAGGATCAGATGCTCATTCCCAGCGGCTAGCTGCTGCACCCTGGCATCGGTCAGGCGTTGACCTTGCGGCGATAGGAGAACGCATCTCGAAGAACCTTCGGTTGCCAGACTGTTGACTGCTTTGATCCAGGGAGAAGCCTTCATCACCATCCCACCACCACCACCGTAGGGCTCGTCATCCACGGTCTGGTGCCTGTCGTCGGAGAATTCACGCAGGTTGTATACCGAGACGTTCAGGTCTCCCGTAGTCATGGCACGCCCGATCAGACTGGTGGCGAGAAACTCCCGGAACAGCTCCGGAAAGATGGTTATGACGGAGATGTGCATGTCTCTACCAGACCTTCAGGAAGGTCGACTTCGATGGTGCCGGTACCGATGTCCACCCGCTTCAGATAGGCACGGACGAAGGGAATCATCAGCTCCCGTCCGCCGTCGTCGACTCGTAGGATCAGGCCTCCTCCGTCTTCGACGACCTCGACAACCCTACCCAGATAGCCCTCCCTGCAGTCGTTGCAGGCACAGTTCAAGAGCTCGAAAAAGTAGTAGCTGCCCTCCGGGGAAGGCGGCACAAGGTCCCTCGGGACCTCCAATCTGGCTCCTCTGAAGGTCTCTGCATCCTCACGATTCTTCGAGCCAGAGAACCCGACCACCGCCGATCCCTTCTGCACCCGCACGGTTTCGATGACGACGTCCTTGCGCTCCCCAGACGGCAGAACCAACTGCAGCTCACTCCCCTCCTCGAGCCGGTGAGGGACGTCGCTGAGCAGCGTCAGCACCACCTCCCCACGCAATCCGTGAGGCCGACGCACTTCGGCCACGACTACGGTTGGAGGGAGCTCCTTCGCCGACTCAGGTTTCGATGATTTCCAGCTCATAGCGTTCCCCATCGCGGCAACCTCGAGCTGCCAACAGGGAACGCAGGGCGCGAGCCGTTCGACCTTGTCGGCCGATGACCTTGCCCAGATCCTCAGGTGCCACTTGAAGCTCGAAAAGGGTAGAGTCCCGGCCCGGGATCTCCTCGAGATCAATCTCCTCCGGCTCATCGACGATCAGGCCGATGACTCGAGCCAGAGATTCATGGACAGCTGATCCGCTCACGCAGCCGAGCTCGATTCTTTCTGCCGGCGAAGTAGCTTCCGAACTGTCGGAGTCATCTGGGCACCACGCTGCACCCAGTGCTCTACTCGCTCGCCGTCAATCTTGATGGTCTCCGGCTCGGAGCGTGGATCGTAATAGCCCACTTCGTCAATCGCCGACGCCGTTGGAGTCTTCCGCGAATCGGACACCACGACCCGGTAGAAGGGCCGATGCGTGGAACCCATTCGGCGGAGCCGAATCTTCAGCATGATCTCATTCCTCCGATCAACATTGGTTCGGCTCAGCGCAGATAGCGAAAGCACTCACCCTGCTCGCCAGGGCAATGGCCGAATTTGGCATTCTAGCAAGGAAATCCGTAATGCGGGATTTCCGACGGGTTGGACCCTATCTCAGTCCTGCCGCCTTTTTCAACCATTTTCCCTTGACACCCTTCAACATCTTGCGAGTCTCGCGATACTGCTTGAGGAGTTGGTTGATCTCCTGAACCGAGACGCCTGAGCCTCGTGCGATGCGGCGCTTCCGACTGCCATTGAGGACCTGAGGCTTTCTGCGTTCCCGCGGTGTCATGGAATCGATCATCGCTTCGACTCGCGTCAACCTTTTCTCGTCCACCATCGAAGCATCCAAGCCCTTGAAGGGACCGCCCTTGGGGAGCATCTCGATGATCTGACTCAAGGGGCCCAATCGCTTCATTTGTCGCAGCTGATCCCTCAGATCTTCCAGGGTGAACTCCTGTCTGGCGATCCGTTCCGCAAGGCGTTCGGTCTCGGCGGCGTCGAGGCCTTCCTCGGCCTTCTCGATCAGGGAAAGCACGTCTCCCATGCCCAGGATTCTGGAGGCCATGCTCTCGGGACGGAAGAGCTCCAGATCCTCTGATTTCTCGCCGACACCAACGAACCGGACGGGGACCTTCGCGACGCTTCTGATGGACAGCGCGGCCCCGCCGCGCATGTCACCGTCCAACTTGCTCAGGATCACACCGGTGAGAGGCAGAACCCGGGCAAATTCCTCTGCGCTGCGGACCGCATCCTGACCGGTCATGGAATCGGCGACGAGAAGGGTCTCGACGGGCTTGACGATTCCCGCCAGGTCGCGGATCTCCTCCATGAGGCGATCGTCGATGTGCAGCCGACCAGCGGTGTCGATCAAGACGACATCATGCCCCCTCTCCTGTGCCGCCTTCAGGGACCGCCGGCCCAATTGCAGGACATCCTCACCGGGCTCCGGCTCCAGCACCGGAACTCCTACTCCGCCTCCAACCTGGGCCAACTGGTCGACTGCGGCAGCGCGCTGCAGATCACCTGCGACAAGCAGGGGGTAACGCCCTCTCTTCTTGAGGCGCAGAGCCAGTTTTCCAGCCGTGGTCGTCTTTCCGGAGCCTTGGAGGCCGCACAGCAAGACCACCGCCGGCCGACCGCTCAGCTCGAGCTCGCGACCCGGCTCCCCGAGCAATGTGATGAGCTCGTCTCGAACGATCTTGATGACCTGCTGATCCGGAGTCAGGCTCTCCAGAACCTCCTGGTGAATGGCTCGCTCGCGCAACCTGCCGACGAAGGCCTTGACGACCCGGAAATGGACATCCGCCTCCAGTAGAGCCAGCCGGATCTCGCGCAGCGCCTCCTGCAGGATCTCCTCTGAGACCCGACCTTCACCTTTCAACCGGCGAAACGTGTTCTGTAGCTTTCCTTGAAGACCATCGAACATCGATCTGGGCTCCCTCTGCCAATTCGGCGCACGATGGTAGCAAATCCCAGACAGGTGTCGCAGCGAGCTCTGGAGATATACTCCACCGCCATGATGCGGCGAGCCACGATTATCGCGACACTGGGACCGGCCAGTTCCAGCGAACCCATGTTGGGCCAACTCTTCGACGCCGGAGTCGACGTCGTCCGACTGAACCTTTCACATGGCAGCTCACACGAGCATCGGGAGACCATCGGGAGGATTCGCAACGTCGCCCGTGACAAGGGCCTGTACGTGCCGATTCTGCTGGATCTCATGGGGCCCAGATACCGCCTGGGCGAACTGCCGGATGGACCCCGGCGGCTCACCGGCGGCGACACCGTCACGCTCGCCACTGAAGCCACCGATGTAACGATTCCCCTGGGCGACAGCGACCTCCTTCGGCACCTCAGACCAGGGCAACGACTCTTGATCGATGGCGGCCTGGTGGAATTGGAGATCACCGACACCTTCGAGAGCCGGGCCGAAGCGATCGTGGTGATTGGCGGGCCGATCTCGACCAGGAAGGGCATCAACCTGCCGGACACCGAGCTGCCATTTGAAATCTCGGAAAAGGACCGCAATGACATAGCACTCGCCGTCGAGGAGCAGGTCGACTACCTCGCGGCCAGCTACATCGGTCAGGCGGCCGACCTGGATCAAATTCGCCAGCTGGTTCGACAGGCAGGCGGCGATTTGCCGCTCATGGCCAAGCTCGAGCGCGCCAGGGGGGTCACCAATTTGGAGGAGATCGTGGCCGCGGCCGACGCGGTAATGGTGGCACGAGGTGACCTCGGCGTCGAAGTGCCTCTTCACCGGGTGCCGGTCCTGCAGAAGAAGATCATCGATTCCTGCCTGCGGAACGGCAAGCCGGTAATCGTTGCGACGCAGATGCTCGAGTCGATGATGGAACATCATCGACCCACCCGAGCCGAGTCTTCAGACGTGGCCAACGCAGTCCTCGACGGCGCCGATGGAATGCTCTTGTCGGGCGAGACCGCCGTCGGCCGGTATCCCGTCGCGACTGTCGAGACAATGGCCAGGATCATCTGTGAGGCCGAGGCCTACGCCTACCAAACCTATCCAGGCGGGTCCGAAGCTGCAGCCCTCACCCTGGCCGAGAAGGCCGCACATGCGGCTGGCGGAGCCGAAGTCGGTCGATCCTTCGAAGGCAGCGGGATCGCTGACGCGATCGCTCGCGCCGCCGTCTTTACCGCCGCCAATCTGGGTGTCCGCCAGATCGTGGCCTTCAGTCAGAGCGGCTTCACGGCTCGTCTGCTGTCGAGATATCGGCCACGGGCTCCAATTCTCGCCTTTACCCCCAGCCATGAAGCCGCCAGGCGAGTTCAGATGCTCTGGGGCACTCGCCCCATCGTCGTGCACGAGAACGTGAAAAGCCACGAAGAGATCGTCGGGCTTGTCGAGCGACACCTCCTGGCGGCCGGCATGGTCGCACCCGGCGAGAAGCTCATCATCGTGATGGGAGAACCCATCCGAGACAAGCCTCTTGCCAACCTCCTGCGGCTGCACGAAGTGGCCACCGACTGAGACCGAGCCGGTCTCCTGGCGAAGCTTCGTCTCAACCCGGCGAGGAGATAGAGAGGGCCGCCGACACCGCTTTCACAGTAGGGTAGCTTTCTGCCGCGCAGACTCCTAGGGGCGAATGCGCTGTCGGTGGCGTAGGAGCAGAAACGCAGGCAGCAGGGTGATGGCAACGAGCGCGGTCGACAGAGCTCCCAGGATGGCCACCTTGCCCATCGACTGAAGGCCGGGATAGTGGGAAAGGGATAGAGAGCCGAAACCGACAGTCGTGGAAAGGGCAGCCAGAACGATAGCCTTCCCGGTCTCCACGAAGCCTGCCACGAGCTCCTCTTCGGACCTCTGCCCCAGTTCCCGATAGCGATGAATCATGTGTATTCCGTAGTCGACGCCGATACCGATGATCATGGTCGAGACGAAGATGTTCATGAAGTTCATCGACGCACCCATGAGTACCATCCCACCCAGCATCCAGACGAGGCCGACCAGAAGGGGGACGAGAGTCAGGATGGTGTCCCACAACCGCCGGTAGTCCATCCAGAGCAAGAACCCCACAACCAGAAAGCCCAGCACGGCTGCGACCACGGCGTCACGGAGAACGGTCTCGCGAAGGAAGCTGCTGACCACGTTGGCGCCCGTCAGCACCGCCATGGGCCCGAGTTGGTCGGCCAGCTGCAGGGCCCCGGGAGGGGCCTCTCGTCGCCACGATGTGCCCTTTGGGAACAGGTAGACGACGCTCTTCCAGCCTTCATCGGTCTCGAGCAGATAGCGATCCAGGAGAGAACGCGCCTGAGCAGCCTCCTCGAAGTCATCCATCTCCACCGTTCGATCCCTGCTGATCGCCCTGTCCAGAAGCTCTAGCCCAGCCTCGAAAGGGTCCGGCCGAAGGCCCTCTTCGAGAGCCACCTCCG
>JAUVRX010000264.1 GCA_030597375.1 Acidobacteriota bacterium | reverse complement strand
TTTCGTCGGGGAAGTGGGACACGAGGCAGGCAACCACGTCCAGGTCGGGGTCCTCGTCGAAGGCTCGGAGCTGCATCTCGAAACGTCGGGAATGTGCCCGGTCATCGGCGTCCATGCGAGCCACAAACTCTCCCCGGCAGTTGGCCAGGCCTGTGTTGAGAGTCTCCACCAACCCGGAATGGGGGCGGGTCAGCACCCGGAAGCGGGTGTCTTGATCGCTCCAGCGCTTCAGGATCACCGCCGTTGCGTCCGTGGAGCCATCGTCAACCGCCACAATCTCGAAGTCCTCGAGGCTCTGCTCAGTGAGGCTACCGAGGCATTCCTCGAGGAACTCCTCCCCGTTGTAGACAGGAAGAAGAACGGAAATGGAGGGTGTGGCAGGCACGATTGAAGGGATCAGGATCCTTGGCAGGTGCCCAAGAGTCTAACCTTCCGGTCGGCGAGAGTCGGATCGAGCAGAGTTTGGCTCATAATGGTGACGCCATTGCCCAAGGGAGTCGCAACGATGTCCGAGCATCATCGAAAACTCGAGCGGATGTACCTTTCTGCACCGGTCAACCGGATCTACTCGCCGACGATCGAGATCTCGGAGGGCCGAGCGGACGTCGGCTTCGAGGTCGGCGAGCAGTTCTTCCACGCGGCTGGGGCAGTACACGGAGCGATCTACTTCAAGGCTCTCGACGACTCGGCGTTCTTTGCGGCGAGCTCCGTGGTGCCGGATCGTTTTGTCGTTACTGTCTCCTTCAACCTCTACTTTACGCGGCCAGTCACCGGAGGACGGATGCACGCCGAGGGCCGGGTCGTCAGCCGTTCGAAGAACCTCCTGGTCGCTGAGTCCGTCTTGTTCAACGGCGACAAGGAAGTAGCCCGCGGCAGCGGCTCCTTCGTGCCCAGCAAGATCGAGCTGTCTGAAGAGCTCGGCTATCGGTGAGGCCCCTTCCGATCGACAGCTCGAATGGTGTTGGGGGCTTCAGTCGATGTTGTCGAAGCTCCGCCTGAGGTCGTCAGGGAGATGTCCTCGCAATGCTGTCTCGTAGAAGCGCCGACGTAGCTCCATCTGTTCCTCGGAAGAAAGATCTCCCGGATTCCCCCAGGCGCGTCGGCGGAATTCGACAGCCCAGGACAGTGTGACGGCGGCAGCAACGGAGATGTTCAGAGACTGAGAGAGTCCGTAGAGAGGGATGACAAAGGTGCCGTCGCAGGCTTCGATGATCTCTTCGGGCAGGCCCCGCGACTCGTTGCCAAACAGGAGCGCGAGCGGACGAGCGAAGTCCATCTCTTGGAGGGGTACGGCGTTCTCGTCGAAGGCTGCCGCGTAGCTAGTCAGTCCCCGATCCAGCAGCTCGCTCTGGGCGCCGGCAAAGTCGGTGTGCTCGATGACATCGATCCAGCGGTGGGCATTCTGCGTGATTCGCGGGCTAGCGTGGAGTGGGGTCCCCTCTGCGGCCTGAATGAAATGGAACTCCTGCAGCCCCAGGGCCTCGCAGCTGCGCATGACTGCCGCTTGGTTGTGTGGATCATGCACTCCGTGCAACACAGGCACCAGGGTTCGAGTTCGGTGCCGGATGGCCTCTTCGAGCCGGAAACGTCGGACCGGGTTCAGAAGACCCCGGTCGCGAAATGCACGCAAGGGCTCCGGAAGTTTGTCGGTGAGCTTCTCCAGCTCCGCCAGCTGTTCTTCGGTGGGTGGTGGCTTGGGCGTGCGGCGGCCCCTTGGGGCAGGGGTCCCGTTGGCTCGCAACCTGCGTCTCGCCATGATCGCTTCTCAGTATACGGGCAGTGAGGGCTCGAGGCCTGCCCCGATCCCCTTCGAGAGGAGGTTCGTCCGGGTGGTCCGCAGGGGGCCGCCGCCGGCTACACAGACTTTGACGGGAGGGCCGACACCTGCGCTCTCCGGCGCGCCGGATCAGCAGTGGACTTCAGCGGCTATTGCCATGCGCTTGTCGAGAGCCCCCCTGTCGAACCACCCGGACAAACCTCTGGCACCAACGACCCAGGACCTCAAGACCTCAGGACCTCAGGACCCAAGCCCCAGGCCGGCCTGGCGGGTTACGACAGGCCGAGGATGCGGGGGAGGTCTTCTTCGAGGGCTGCCTCGGCTTCTTCCTGGGTCTCGCCCATGGCGATCACGTCCAGCTTGCCGAAGCGCTCCAGGGGTCCGGTGTTGTAGAAGATGAAGCGCCCGGTTCCACCCTGGACGTCGAAGGCTTCGTCGCCGACCTGGTCGACCAGATCGGCGAAAATGGCTCCCACCAGCCCAGGGTGGATGAAGTCCTGCGCTCGATAGGGTGGTCGGCGCTGGCCCGCCAGGAGGCGGTCCAAGAAAGTCATGGGGATGCTCGTACCACCCCAGCGGCCGTTGCACTCGGTGAAGTGCAGCTGAAAGTCAGCCTCTGGATTTCCCACGAGGACGAAATCGAAGGAGCAACGGCCGACGTAGCCGAGAGCCTGGAGGGCGAGCGCGATGGCCATGGATCCTGCTTTTGCCTCGGAATTCACGCTCTGGGGCAGGGTCGAAGGCCGGCTGCCCACGAACACCTTGTGCCTTCCTTCCAGGAGCTGCTCATAGACTCCGTCGAGACGGGGTCCCCCGACCTCCGGCGGCGGAATCCAGAGCTGCGTCGAGGGAGAGTGATCGACCTGTTCCCAGGCCACCACCTGAACGTCCTCGTCACCCTGCCATTGCGTGCGATCGAGAAACCGACGCACCTTGGTGGCCACGACATCCACCTGTCGTCCCTGGATCTCGGAGGCCACGAAGACCTTGTTGCCCATGGCTGAGGCGCAGCGAAGGCGTTTCAGCCCGACCTGGGAGTGACGCTCGGCCAGCGAGAGAAGTTCCCTGGCGAGGGCCTCTGGCGATCGGCCGATTCGCGTTTCCACCAGCCAGTCGGGGCCCAGGACAAGGTCCACCAGCTGACTGAAGAGTTGCTTGTCGTTCGCGATCCAGGTTACCGGTGGTGGTGGTGCCAGTACGCTGACCGGGGCTCCCGTCGATCGGGTCAAGGAGTCGGCCAACTCCCACACCTCTTCAATGCCCATGAACGGATCGATGGCCAGGCCTCCACCTGCCCGGGTCCGCTGCACGATCCGATCCCAGGCCTCACCCTCACTGCAGGCTCGAGCCAGGGCCAGCCGTGTCTCGACCGGTGTCGCATGAACGAAATCTACAGGCGCCAGATTCAGCTTCTGCCGACAGTACGGTTCATAGCCGGGCGCTACTGGTGTGACCGCAGCGTAGAGGTCATCAGCGTTCGCCCGCAGCCTCGCTCTGTGCTGGTACTCCTCGACGCCGGTGAGGTCCACCAGGAAGGGAATCCCAGAGAAGTCGTCCAGTCGGAGCACAGGGCCCTGGGGCTCGGAGCCATTCCAGCGTTGGTTGGAGTAGGGTTCGATCCTGGCCTCGAGATCCAGCTTCTCGCTCAGCGCTGCAGCAGCCTGAGCAACAGTGCGAGCTTCTTCTTCTGGACTACTCTTCTGAACCATGACCCCAGTTCGAGCGGTGTCTGGATCCTAGTGTAGCTCGGTCGGGGATTCCCTGACGGCTGCTATCCGTGGGGGAAGAGCGATGGGTCGATGCCTGGAATGACCCGCAGCGCGTTCTTGTAGTAGAGCTTCCTCAGCACTTCATCCGGCAGGTCGAGACCGTACATCTTCCAGAAGGCGTGCCGACGGCGGTAGTAGTCGAAGTAGTCGTCGGTCGTTTCCAGGACTCGGAAGTAGACGTGGTACTCCTCTGGACGCCACGAGTCCTTGCCGAACATCACCCGGTCCTGGTAGCGGATCAGCCACTCCCGAGCAAACCGTGGTTGTCGGCCGAGCTCGGCGAGCACAGCGCCGATCTCGGTGTACATGTTGGGCAGTTCGTCCAGGAGCGCGCCGAGTTTCTCCAGGTCGTTGCCCATCCAACCGAGATGCGCGTTGATGAAGTCGGTGTGCGGATGCTGGCGGAAGATATCGTGCTGCTCGCCCATGACCTCTTCCCAGGAGGGGTAGATCTCCGGGTCGCGATAGCGCTCGGGCTTCTCGATGAGCTCCAGCAGCCTCTCGTTGTTCTCGTCCTTCTTCCTCCAGAAGGGGGCCGGCTCGCCGGTATGGATCAGGACGGGTATCCCGAGCTCGCCACA
>JAUVRX010000172.1 GCA_030597375.1 Acidobacteriota bacterium | reverse complement strand
GTCGCGGTGACAAGGTTCGGCTCTTCGGTCCAACTCGAGGCTACGAGGCCGGAGAGCAACGACGGGATTTCGTCTACGTCACGGATGTCGTGCGAGTGGCGCTCTGGTTTTCTTCGCAGCCGGACAAATCAGGCATCTTCAACTGCGGCACGGGTCGGAGCAGGACCTTCAACGAAGTCGCCAGCCAGGTCATCAGGACCCGGGGTCGCGGAGAGATCGAGTACATTCCGTTCCCCGCATCGCTTCGCGGTCACTACCAGAGCTTCACCGAAGCAGACCTCACGCAGCTGCGTGGAATCGGCTACTCTCAGGAGTTCGTCCCCCTGGAGGAGGGCATCCGAGAGTACCTCCTGTGGCGCACGGACGCAGGCGAAGTATGAACGGAGTCTCGCCGACTGGGAGCCGGCTCGCTCCCATCCGGCACGTCATCCTGGATCGGGACGGCGTCTTGAATCGGGAACTGGAGAGCGGCTGGCTGACGGATCCTGAGCAGTGGAAGTGGGAAGATGGAGCCATCGCTGCTCTCGCCATCTGGTCCACTCACGGGACCCGGATCTCCGTGGCTACGAATCAGTCGGGAATCGGGCGGGGAGCAGTGTCGAGAAAGGCCGTCGATTCTGTGCATGCGTGGCTGAGCAACGAGATGGCCTCACTCGGTGTCGAGCTGGTAGGCATCTTCGTCTGTCCCCACGCACCCGACGAGAGTTGCGACTGCCGGAAGCCACGCCCCGGACTCATTCGGCAGGCCGTGGAGAAGAGCGGCATTCCGGCGGCGGAGACGATCGTCATCGGCGACGATCTTCGCGACCTTGCGGCAGGTCGGGCGGCGGGCCTTCGGGTTGCCCTGGTCTGCACCGGCAAAGGGCCTCGGGTCAGAGACAGTCTCGAGGCGGATGCGTTACTCTTCAGGGACCTGATCGAGGCCGCGACGAGGACCGTGGCTCGAACCTGAGTCCGTTTGTTCGGGCCGCTGACAGGAGCTCCACGTGCTGCAAGAGATATTCGACGAGCATGCTCAAGTGTTCGAGGAGGCTCGGGCGAGACTCCTCCCTGACCTTTTGAAAGCCGCCGAGCTTGCGGAGGCCTGTCTCACCGCGGGTAACAAGTTACTGGTTTTCGGCAATGGGGGCAGTGCCGCCGATGCCCAGCATTTCGCCGCCGAGCTCGTCGGTCGGTTCGAGCGGGACAGGAGGCCTCTACCGGCAGTCGCTCTGACCGTGGATACTTCTCTGTTGACTGCGGTCGCCAATGACCATGGTTTCGAACAGATCTTCGCGAGACAGGTGGAGGCTCTTGGTGGCCCCGGCGATCTCCTCGTGGCCCTGAGCACCAGCGGTAACTCTGCGAATGTGCTCAGCGCCGTCGACAAGGGACGCGAGATGGGCTGTAGGGCGATCGGATTCACGGGCGAGGGAGGCGGCCGGCTGGCCGATCGGGTCGACGTGATGATCGCAGCGCCTTCCAGGACGGTTGCCAGGATTCAGGAGATCCACGAGCTCTGTCTGCACGCCCTCGCAGCCTGGCTCGAGAGGCGACTCTGTCCAGAAGAGGATCAGGGGAGGCGCGAGTGAGCGAGTCACAGACCCTGTCGCATGGCGGTGTAGCTCAGCTCCTGGAGCGCTTCCGGGAGCTGCGAATCGTCGTCGTCGGCGACGTCATGCTGGACGAGTATTTCCTGGGTACCGTGGAGCGGGCCTCCCCCGAAGCGCCTGTCCCAGTGGTCAAGGTCAGTGGCGAGTCGTGTGGTCTAGGGGGTGCGGCCAACGTCGGGAGTGTGGCGGCAGCGTTGGGATCACGAGTCGAGCTCTGGGGGATCGTGGGTGAGGATTCAGCTGGTAAGCGATTCCTGGCCGAGTGCGAGGATGCAGGGATCGACGCACGCAACGTCGTCGAAGTGGCCGACCGGCCGACGACGCGAAAGCTGAGGATTCTGGCTCAACACCAACAGGTGGTCCGTCTCGACTGGGAGGACTCCCGGCCTGTCGACGAGAGTGTCGGTACCGCCGTGGTGGAACGGCTGCGGAGCAGCCAGCCAGCGGATGCGATCGTCATCAGCGACTACTCCAAGGGACTCCTGTCGCCGACAGTGCTCGAGGGTGTGATCGCCGTGGGCCGTCAGTGGGGGGTGCCCATTCTGGTCGATCCGAAGTCGGCGGATTTTTCTCGGTACAAGGGCGCCACCCTCATCAAACCGAATCTCCACGAGCTCGAGGCGGTGATAGGACGCAAGCTGAGTGAGGACCTCGAGGCCGATCTCGCCGAGGTGAGCACTTCACTGTTGGAGGCCGCCGAGGTGGACGCCCTGGTCGTGACGTTGGGTGAGAAGGGTATGGGCGTGTTCTCTCGTCAGGCAAAGCCCCTCTTCGTGCCGACATCGGTGAGGGATGTCTACGATGTCAGCGGTGCGGGTGACACCGTGATCGCGGCGCTGGCCCTGAGTCTGGCTGCGGGTGCCGCTCTCGGCGACGCGGTGCAGGTGGCGAACGAGGCCGCCGGAATCGCGGTGGGCAAGAGCGGCGTGGCTGTCGTCGAGCCTCGGGAATTGGCAGCTCGCTTTGCGCCAGGCGGAGCCGACAAGATCCTCTCGAGAGAGGAGCTGATCCAGCGGGTTGCCTGGTGGCGGATGCAGGATCAGAGAATCGTCCTCACCAACGGCTGCTTCGACCTGCTGCATGTCGGTCACGTGCATCTGCTGCGAGAAGCCGCGCAGCAGGGTGATGTCCTGATCGTGGCGATCAACAGTGACGACTCCGTGCGGCGCCTCAAAGGTGGTAACCGCCCGTTGATCTCGGCCGACGAGAGGGCGGCGCTCCTCGCAGCCTTGAAGTACGTCGACTCGGTGGTGGTGTTCGACGAGGACACCCCCAGGGAACTGCTCGGGGAAGTGCGCCCCGATGTCCTCGCCAAGGGCGCCGACTACCGGGAGGATCAGGTCGTCGGCCGCAGGTTGATCGCCGATTGGGGTGGCTCGGTCGTCCTCATCCCACTCGTTCCGGATCGCTCCACGAGCGGTCTCCTCGAGCGCATTCGATCCATGGACCCCTCCTGAGTGCAGGTGCATCGTGAGCAAGTCGATTCCAGAGCTCTCCGCCCTGATGCCCGCCTATAACGAGGAGGAGGTCCTGGAGACTTCGATCTCGGAGGCGGTTGCGGCTCTCGACGACCTCTGTGACAAGTGGGAGCTGGTGATCGTCGATGATGGCTCCACCGACGCGACGCCCGAGATCCTGAAGGCTTGGAGTGAACGCGAATCACGCATTCGGATTCTCACCCAGAAAGTGAATTCGGGCTACAGCCGGGCTCTCATCGAGGGCTTCTCGGCTTGCCGCTACGAAGCGATCTTCTATACGGATGCCGACGCGCAGTTCGACCTGCAGCACATCGCCGATCTCTATCCCGAGCTGGCAAAGGTGGATATGGTGGCTGGATACCGCGTCGGCAGGCAAGACAGGCCCATCCGTTACCTCACCTCCACGGTCTATAACTGGCTGCAGAGCCGCACGCTGGGTCTCCGGGTCAAGGATGTCAACTGCGCCTTCAAGCTCTTTCGTCGCTCATTCTTCGACCGGGTTCGACTCTCCAGCGACGGCTTCCTGATCGACGCGGAGCTCTTTGCGCGAGCCCAGCGAGCTGGGCTCTCCTGGAGTCAGGTAGGGGTACCGCACCGGGCCAGGGTCAGCGGTTCGACTACCGTGAGTGTCTCCACGGTGTTTGAGACACTTCGGGAGTTGAGGGCGCTGAAAAAGAGCCTACTGAGCGATTCGGCGGCGTCGCAGGATGCCGAGCAGGAACGCCCTCTTTCATCACCGTGAAGAACCGCTACTTTCTGCTTGTTGCCGGGTTGACCCTGGCCCATGCCGTCGGGGCCGCACTCGCTCCCCTGTCGGGGGACGAGGCCTACTACTGGGACTGTTCCAGACATCTCGACTGGAGCTACTTCGATCAGCCTCCGTTGACGATCTGGCTGATGATCCCCTTTCGGTTCCTGCTGGGTGAGACGGCCCTGGCCGTCCGGGCGCCGGCGATCCTGGCTGGGCTCCTGGCTGGGTTCTTCCTTCTGCCCCTCGTCCGGCGCCTGGGTGGTACGACGCGGGATGCAACGCTGGTCTATCTGCTGCTGCACGCTCAGCCGATCTTCGCGCTGGGCTTTTCCTACACCTCCACCGACGTGGTCATGGGTACGGCATACCTGGGAGCGATCTGGGCGGCAGTGGCGGTGGCGCAGGGCTGTCGCCGAGCCTGGTGGGGGCTGGGAATCGCGCTCGGCGTCGGTTTTCTCGCCAAGTTCTCCATCATCGTGGCCTTCCTTCCTGCCGCGGTGGCTCTCCTGTCTCCCAGGGCTAGAGCCGACCTGAAAACGGTGACACCCTGGGCGGCGGCGCTACTCTCCATGGTGTTGACGGCACCGGTGTGGATCTGGGGGGCGCAGCACGACTGGGACAACATCGCCTTTCAGCTCGCCGGCCGGCACTCGCCCGAGGCAGTCGGTCTCAAGTACGTTTTCGAGTTTCTCGGCGCCAACCTGCTTCTGGCTTCACCGGTGCTCGCCGTTCTGTTGCTGGCCAGCTGCTGGCCGGCATTGCAGCGGAAGGACCCGGCGTGGAGAGTCGCGGTAGCCGGAGCCGTGGCGCCGTTTCTCTTCTTCGGACTCGTGGCTCTGCGGACCAGGGTCGGCGCGCACTGGGGTGGTCCGGGCCTGATGATGATGACCGTGCTCCTGGTGCTCACGGGCCTGGGTGCGCGTCGGCTCCGCAAGATCGGGGCGATTGTCGGTTTCGCGATCACTGGGCTGGCTCTGCTGTTGGCTCTTCTGGCGCCGCTGTTTCTCGATTTCGAATGGTCCTACAAGCCGCGGCCCGAGAAGATCTCGTCCGAGAAGCTGGCCCGGGCCTTCGGAACCGACCTGTTGGTCGACGGAGTGCGACAACGACGAGATCTCTGGGCCGAAGAGGCAGGAGTGCCAGCCGATTCCATCTATGTGGGCTCGGAGAGCTACACCAAGACCCATCTGGCTGCCTTCGTCTCCAAGGGAGAGCTGGAGAGCCGATTTCTGCACATCAAAGGCGGGAAGCATGGCCTGGCCTCTCTCTACTGGTATCCACCGGAAGACTTCGAGGGCTGCAGGATCCTGTTCTTCACGGAGAATCCGGGTCAGGAGGAGATGCTGAGGCAGCTCTTCCGCAAGGTGGAGGTTCGTCCCCCCCTGGTGATACCCGTAGGCGAGGCCGGTCAGCGAACACTGAGCATCGCTCGCTGCGAGGACCCGTTGGATCCTCGACCGTTCCTCACCCGGCTGCATGGGACCAGACCCTAGCCCGCATGAATAATGCGGGTCAGGCCAGTCCGTGCCTCGAGATCCCACCCCTGCGGGTGGTGTGAGGCCACTACTGAGTCGAGTAGGCTGGGCGCTCGAAGTAAGAAAGCCGCGCGATAAGGAGGAACCATGTCTGAAAGAAGTGTCGAGCTACTGAATCGTGCCCTGCAGGAGGAGCTGTCAGCGGTGCTCCAGTACATGTATTTTCACTTTCGGCTGGACGACCTCGGCTACGGGCCGCTAGCAGGCCTGATGAAGCGCACTGCGATCCAGGAGATGCTTCACAACGAACAGTTGGCAGAGAGAATTCTCTTCCTGGGCGGCGAAGTGGAGATGGAGGTCTCCGACCCGGTCCAGAAGATCCACGACGCCAAAGAGATGCTCGAGCGCGCCAAGGCAATGGAGCTGGCGAGTGTCGCCTTCTACAACGAGGCTGCGCAGGAGTGTGCCAAGAACGCCGACGCCGCCTCGAAGAGGATCTTCGAGGACCTCGTAGCTGATGAGGAGGGTCACGCCGACACCTTCGATCAGCAGATCCAGTTCATCGAGCGTTTTGGTGAGCGCTTTCTGGCCCTACAGTCGATCCAGTCGAACGCCGAGTAGGACTCCAGGCCCTCAGCCGAATCAAGGCTCCCG